>JAHFTH010000185.1:5541-6783 GCA_023269445.1 Lacunisphaera sp. | reverse complement strand
GGCGTGACCTCGCTCTTTTTGCGCGGGTCGAATTCCAACCAGACGTTGTTCCTCGTGGACGGCATCCGCGCCAACGACCCCAACACCGACTACCAGGCCACGCTCGGCGGCGTCTGCCTCGGCGCGTGCGACAATCTCGAGGTAGCGCACGGTCCGCAGAGCACGCTCTACGGCGGCGAGGCGATCGGTGGCGTAGTGTCGATCCGCGGCCAGCGCGGCACGGGCCCGGCGCACGGGGCGATCTCGGTCGAGGCCGGCTCGTTCGGCACGATCCAGGGCGCGGCCAGCGCGCAGTCCGGCAACGAGCAGGGCGGCTACACCTTCTCGATCTCGGGCGGCCACACCGACAACGAGCGCGCGAACAATGAATTCGACAGCACCACCTACGCGCTGCGCCTCGACCGGAAATTGTCGGCCAAGGTTGCGGTCGGCGCGACGTGGCGCGGCTTCATCGGCGTCTACGGTTCGCCGGGCGCGGCCATCGGGTGGGGGGCCAATGATCCCGACAATGAAGAGCGGGAGAACAACCAGCTCGCGACGATCTTTGCCGAGTTCACGCCAACGCCGGAGTTCAGCAGCAAGGTTGTGTTGGGCGGGCAGGATCGCCGTTACGAGTCGTTCAACGGCACCTCGACGACGTTGGTGAAGAACCAGCGCGGCGTGCTGGACTGGCAGGCCACCTACGCGGGCGTGGCGCAACACAAGCTCACCGGCGGTCTGACCGCCGAGACAAACCACACACGCAACACCGGCTTCGGCAACATCAACGAGAGTCAGCAACTCTTCGCCCTGTTCGTGCAGGACGAGTGGACGCCGGTCGAGCACGTCTACCTGACGGCGGGCCTGCGCAGCGACGACCACGACACCTACGGCCGCGCCACGACCGGTCGCGCCACGGCGGCGTGGCTGTCGGCGGATTCGCGTTGGAAACTGCGCGCGAGTTACGGCACGGCGTTCCGCTCACCGAGCTTCCTCGATCTTTACGGCCAGAGCTCGTTCTACGTGGGTAATCCCAATTTGAAAGCAGAGAAGGCACGTGGTTGGGACGCGGGCGTGGATTACTTTCTCGCCGACAAGAAGGGCGTGCTGAGCGCGACGTGGTTCGACACGCGCGTCAGTAACCTGATCGCCTTCGACTTCGCCTCGTTCCCGGGCACGGTGAAGAACGTGGGCCGGGCCCGCACGCAAGGCCTGGAAGTGGCGGGCAAGTTCACGCTGCCCGGCGCGGTGGAGGTGCGACTG
>JAHFTH010000185.1:0-5531 GCA_023269445.1 Lacunisphaera sp. | reverse complement strand
GCTCGCTCGACTTGTGGCACGATTTTGGCGGCGGCTTCAGCGCCGGCACCGGTCTGGTCTTCGCCAACAACCGCATGGACGTGAACGCCGCGACTTTCGCCACTATCTCTGGCGAGGATTACACGGTCGTGCGCGTCTACGGTGCGTGGCAGGTGAACCCGCGCGTGACGATCAAGGCCCGCGTCGAAAACCTGCTCGATGAAAAATACGAGCAGGTGCACGGCTACCCACAGCTCGGTCTCGGTGCCTTTGCCGGCGTCGAGGTGAAGTTCTGAGTCGCCGCGTCGCTTGACTGTCCTGCGAAGCCGCGAGCCTCAGCGCTTGCGGCTTTTTTATTGGGGCAGAGAGTGACCGCATGACCCCGCTACCCCGTCTGGTCGTATTGTTCTTGTCCGTTGGCTCGGCGCTGCTGGCGGCCGACTATCCGTTCCGCCCCGTGCCGTTTACCGCCGTGCGCGTGACCGGTGGCTTCTGGGCGCAGAAGCAGGAGGTGAACCGCACGGTGACCGTGCCGTTTGCCTTGCAGCAGTGCGAGGAGTCGGGGCGGTTGAAGAACTTTGACCTCGCGGCCGAGGTGATGCGCCGGCGCGCGGCGGGTGAGAAGGATTTTCAGATCAAGCCGCCGACCATCTACCCGTTTGACGACACCGACGCCTACAAGGCGATCGAGGGCGCAGCCTACGTGCTCAGCATGCAGCGCGATGCGGCGCTGGAGGCGAAGCTCGACGGCTGGATCGCGCGGATCGCGGCGGCGCAGGAGCCGGACGGCTATCTCTACACGTTCCGCACGATGCATCCGGACACGCCGGGCCACAAGTGGGTGGGGCAGCAGCGCTGGGACCTCGACCCCGTGCTGAGCCACGAGCTCTACAACTGCGGGCACATGCTTGAGGCCGGCGTTGCTTACTATGAGGCGACCGGCAAACGCGCCTTCCTCGACATCTGCCTGAGGAATGCCGAGCTGCTCTGGCGGACCTTCGGCGAGGGCCGGCGCCGGCTGGCTCCCGGCCACGAAATTGTGGAGATGGGGCTGGTGCGGCTTTACCGCGCCACCGGCGATCAGCGCTGGCTGGCGCTCGCCAAGGAATTTCTTGATGCCCGCGGTCCCGGCGAGGATCCCTACAACCAGCGGCACAAGCGGGTGGTGGACCAGACCGAGGCCATCGGCCACGCCGTGCGGGCCAACTACCTCTACTCGGGTATGGCGGACATCGCCGCGCTGACGGGGGACGCGCGCTACCAGACGGCCATTACGAAGATCTGGGAGAATGTCGTGACGAAGAAACTCTACCTGACCGGCGGAGTAGGGGCGCTGGCGCGGGGCGAGGCCTATGGCGCCGACTACGAGCTGCCGCACGACGGCTACAACGAGACCTGCGCGGCCCTCGCGCTCATGATGTGGAACCACCGGATGTTTCTCCTGACCGGTGAGGCAAAATACATGGATGTGTTCGAGCGCACGGCGTTCAACGGTTTCCTCAGCGGCGTGTCGGTGTCGGGCGACCGGTTCTTCTACCCGAACCCGCTCGTCTATGACGGCAAGAAGAAGAACAACCACGAGCATGCCGGGCGGGCGCCGTGGTTTGGCTGCGCGTGCTGTCCACCGAACCTGATGCGCACGCTCGCGTCGCTCACCGGCTATTTCTACGCGGTGCGTGACGACGCGCTCTATGTGAATTTCTACGCGGAGAGCGAGGGCGAGGCAAAGATCGCGGGGACGAAGGTAAGAATCATGCAGAAGACGGATTATCCTTGGAGCGGTCAGGTGGCGATCACGGTCACCCCGGAGAAGCCGGTCCGTTTCACGCTTCGCCTCCGGATTCCCGGCTGGGTGGAAGGCCGGCCGGTGCCCTCGGACCTCTACCGCTACGAGAATGCGGCCAGTGCGCCGGTGCGGATAGTGGTGGCGGGCACTGCCATTGAGGCCACGCCAGATGCCAGCGGTTTCGTGTCAATTGCGCGCGAGTGGCGGAGCGGCGACACGGTCGGGCTGGATTTCCCGTTGCGGGTGCAGGTGGTGCACGGCAACGAGCAGATCGCGGCGACGCGCGGCCAGGTGGCCTTCGAGCGCGGGCCGGTGGTTTATTGTTTTGAGGATGTCGACCAGCAGGTCGCCGGTGCGACGGTGGGTGCGCCTTTCACTCTTTCCATGCAGGAAAAGACCGACGTGCTCGGCGGCATCACAGAGCTCTCACTCCAGAGCCGGACGAGTGGTCCGCTCATCGCGATCCCGTATTTCGCCTGGAACAACCGCGGGCTCGCACCGATGAAGGTTTGGCTGCCGCTGACGGAGTGAGGCCGCTTCAACGGGCGCGTTGACGGTTCAGCTCGGCCAGTTTGACCGGCAAGTCGGCATCAGGCGACCATCCATAGGCGGTGAGAACGGCTGCATTAAGCAGCTCCACGTCACCGCTGCGGGATGAGCGAGAGATGGCGTGTCGCTGTTCCTCCTGGCTCGCGGTGAGGGAACTGAGCGGCGTGGCCGGCGGCCAAGAGAAAGGAAAAGCCTCAACGATCTGAACCGATGCCATGTCCGCACTGTAGTGGTGATACCATGCCGCGAAGACCGAGGATTGGAGAACGCCATGGGTGAAGTCGTCATCACGTGCGACGACGAGCAAAGTGGCGTCGGGCAGCAGGTCCTCCTCGATCCAGCGCCAGTCGGGGGTGGCGGCACCAGTTGTAGTCGCGAGATAGCGTGAGACTCGGGCAAGCGCGCGGCGCAAGTCAGGGTTGGCGTGCGGATTCAGGCAGGTGTTCGCACGCTGCTGAAGCAGGGCAAAGGGTTGTTCGTAGAGCGCGGCTTCCTGCGCGGTGAAATGATCCGGAAAATCAATTTGCCAGCTTTCGGCGGGCTGGTCGCGCACGACCGCGAGGCGGCGACGGAGGACGTCGGCGTTGGGCCGCCCGCAGGTGTTGGCCATGGCGGCGAGCTGCTCCGCCTGCCGCGCCGGGAGGATCGACGGCGGCCACGCCGTCTCGCCGGAGAAAGCGAGGCCGGAGTTTTCCGGGAGGAGGGCAGGGTTCATGGCTGGTTCAGTCGGGGGGTAAAGCCCACCCCCTCCCAGCTAGGCAAATAATAAGGCCGCGCACAATGCGCGGCCTTGGAAAGCGAGAGGATGGATGCGAACTATTTCTTGGGTGCGGCGGCCTGGATTTCCGTCAGGCGCTTGTCGAGGGAGTTCATCTCGCTGACGAGACGCTCTTCCACTTTCTTGCGCTCGCTGCTGTTGACGATGCTCAGGTTGGCGGCGTCACGCACGATATTGGCAGGCAGGGAGAGCAAGCGGGTGATGAGACCTTGGTCCTTGAAGCTGCTGAGGTAGAGCGCGGTGATCTCGTGGGAGAGCTTCATGGAGTCCTGCGCGACGGCCTGAGAGCTGAGCAGCTGGGTGTTCAGTTCCTGGTTGCGGGACATCTCGGAGGTCAACACGCCGCTGATCTGGTCGGAGATGCGCTGGCTGTAGCCGCTGATGGACTCGCGGGTGAGATTCTGATCCTTGGACATCTCGGCGAGGATGGGGGATATCTTCTCGGCCATGCGGCTGGAAACCTTGTCGACCTGCTCGTTCTGGATCTTCTCGGCCTCCTCGGGGGACTTGGGGAGAGGATTATAGGGCTGCACCTTCTTGGCGATGGCCTCGGCGAGGGCGTCGACCTTCTCGGCGTTGAGCTTGGCGACCTCTTCCTCGGTCATGAAGACGTCGGCGGCGCGCTTGGAGATGGCATCCTTGAGCAACTGGTTGACGGATTCGATGTGCCGGCGGGTTTCCTCAGCGGTGGCCTTCATCTCGGCAGTAGTCTGCTCGCGCAAGTCGGACATATCCTTCTGATGCCTAGCCTCCGAGTCGGCGGCGCTCTTCTGGTTCATCCAGAAAACGACTCCGATGATCAGGACGGCGGTGAGAAGAATTGCGGGGATTTGATCTTTTAACTTTTGCCACATGGTGGGTGTCTGGGTTTGGGTGGGTGCTCTGACATCGCTAGCAGGAGTTAGTTCAAAAGCAATGCCTCCCTTAATTCCCTCCCGAGCCCCAGCATGAGCCTTAACCGCTATGAACAGACGATCTTTGACTATTGGGACAAACAGCCTGATGAGCGCCGTCACTGGATGGCCAAGGTAGCGGAAATGACCCGCGCGCAGTCGGCCGCCGAGGCCGCGCGGCCCTTGGAGCGAGAATTGTGGGACTACCTGGTCGAGCGCCGCGAGCACGTGCCGCAGTTGCGCGATCCGGGTCTCCAAGGTCTGCCGCGCGTGAGCCTGCTGAACTTGGCCGAGCACGTGCTACGTCTCTGGGGTCCGCCACCCAAACCGCGCAAACCAGCGGAGCGGTCGTGAGGGCGGCAGGTGACAACCTGATGTCTTCATAATTTTGCAATTACTGCATTTACAAAACGACCAAGGGGATGCATTTCATATTCACAAGTTATCCACGCGATGGAAAACACCACCAGCTCGGTTGAGCAACCTCCGCAGCGTCACGTTGAAGTAAGGGCCAAGACTTACGTTCTGGATACGAACGTCCTGCTGCACGACCCGCAATCGATCTTCAAATTTGAAGACAACAACCTCGCGATCCCGGTCGAGGTGCTCGAGGAGCTCGACGCCATCAAGGGCGAGCAGTCCACCGAGCGGGGCCGCAATGCCCGCCGCGTGCACCGCATCCTCCAGGAGCTCCTGCCGGATTCGCGCTCCATGCACGAGGGGGTCAAGCTGCCCAACGGCGGCACGCTCTCCGTTATCATCAACCGCTATCTCGTAGAGAACAACTGGTCGTCGCCCGCCATGCAGCGGCTGCGCGCCGTGCTTTCCGACTTCACCAAGAAGGACAACCGCATCATCGCCTCCGCGCTGTTCGTCCAGGAAACTTTTCCGCCGCCAACGATCCTCGTCACCAAGGACGTCAATGTGCAGCTCAAGGCCCGCGCGGTCGGCCTTGAGGCGCAGGACTACCTCAACGACAAGGTGCCGGAGGCCATCAGTGACGACGACGGCTACCAGACTCTCGCGCTCGATGTTTACGACATGCAGCGCTTTTGCTCCGAGGGCGAATTGGAGCTGGCCGAGGACGTCGCGCAGAAACTCTACCTCAACGAATACGTCCTGCTCATGACGCCCGAGGGCAAGACGATGCCCGGCCGTTACTATGGCGCCAACATCGTGCGCCGGCTGCAACTCCCCGATTTCGTCAAGGCTCCCGGCGGCATCCCGATCCGCCCGCGCAACCTTGAGCAGCAGTTCTTCGTCGACGCGCTGATGGACGACAGCATCTCGCTCGTCACCTGTTTCGGCAAGGCCGGCACCGGCAAGACCCTGCTCTCCACCGCCTGCGCGCTCTTCCAGACCACCGACGAACGCTCCATCTACGACGGTCTCTCGATCTCCCGCCCCGTCATCGCGCTCGGCAAGGACATCGGCTTCCTCCCCGGCACGCTCGAGGAGAAGATGAAGCCCTGGCTGCAGCCCTACCACGACGCGCTCGAGGTGCTCATGCCCTCGAAGCCGCAGAAGGAGCCGCAGTTCGTCAGCA
>JAHFTH010000184.1 GCA_023269445.1 Lacunisphaera sp. | reverse complement strand
ACCGCAAGATGGATGAGCTCGACCGGTTCTATCTCCGCAACACGTTCGTCGAGGTCGACCCGGTTGCGTGGCTCACCAAGCCGACGGACACGCTGCTGTTGGGCCACGTGGCCGTGATCGAGAAGGAGGACGGGGGGACGAACCGGAAGCACCGGTTCACGTTTCTGGTGGCGACGTATGGCGAGACCGGCAGTGATCCGGAATCGGGCATCGAATGCCTGCCGCACAATTCGCCGCTCGCGGCCGCGCTGCTCGGGCTGACGGTGGACAAGCCGACCCAGGTGACGCTGCCCGCGGGCGTCGCGATCCTCACGGTGCGCTCCATCCGCAACCCGACGCAGGGGGAACTCGCTCGCCTGCTCGCGCCGATCAAGCCGCCGGAGTTCGTGGAAGACGAGTAGCGAAACCTGACGGAGGCTTGGCGGAGATGGCGAAGTAAACCTGAGACCTGAGAGCTACAGCATGGGGGTTCACCTGATTTGACGGACTGTGAGCGGAATCGCCGCCAGCTCAGTCAAGAGTCGAGATCTAACGTCTTCGGATTGGGTCTGGGTAAAAGGTAAAGCATGACCCCTTTTGCTCGGCTGCCCCTTTTGCTCGGCTACAGCTTCTGAAACAGCACTACACGGTTGGTGTTCGTGCCTTTGATGTTGTTGCTTACGCCCCAGCAGTTGGCGGTCTTGGTGAATTGTTGGCTGTTGATGATCACCAAGACGGGTGCAAGGCCCGCGGCGATGCCGGCCTGCATGGCGTGATGCTCCAGCTGCACCTTGCCGTTGCGGACTTCGCCGACTTCAAAGGCGACAAAGCCGCCGGGCTTCAAGACGCGGTGCAGTTCGTCGAACACGCGAGTCATGGCGGTGGTCCAGTCGGCAACGCTGCGGAGATGCCAGATCGGCACCGTGGCGGGATCGATGCCGCAAAACCATGACCGCAGCCAGTTGTCCTGAGCGTAGTCCACGGTGTCGAGGAATGGAGGAGAGGTGACAACGAGATCGACCGATTCATCCGCGAGTTCCGGTGTGAAGGCGCTGGAGCGGGTGAGGAGGCAGGGAGGTTGAGAGTTGAGGGCTGATAGTTGAGAGAGAGAAGACTCTGAGAGGAGCTGGCGGGTCTTCTTGAGGATCAGGGCGGGCACAACGCGTCTCTCGGGTTTCTGCCTGCGTTTGGCGTTGATGCGCTTCTGCGACGCGACAGAGACGGCCTGATTGGGCGGCAGGGTATAAACAGAGAAGAAACCGGGCGAGTGGCCGGTCAGACGGTTGGTCGCCACCATCTGAATCCACCGGTCGACGTGGTCGGCGTTTCCCGAAGTGATGCGCCTGATCAGGTAGTGCCGGAGGGCGGTGAGCTGGCGGAGCGTGGAGAGGTGATAGAACACGCGCAGGTCTGTCCGGAGCTCGCGGTGCCAAGAGAAATCAATTGAGCGGAGCCGGTCGGCTACTGCCTCAATCGTGGGCGGATTCAGGCGTGATTCGACAAAGACGCGGCTGAGTGGATTGACATCGCACCCGGCGACGCGGCGGTCGAGCAGCGCACCCTCCACCAGCGTAGTGCCACGGCCCATGAAGGGATCATAGACCAAGTCGCCGGGCTGAGTGAGCCGCTCGATGAAGAAGCGGGGAAGCTGGGGCTTGAAGCAGGCCCGGTAGGAGACCTCGTGCAAGGGGTGCGCGGCGCGCTGTTTGGAGGTCCAGAATTCGTTAGTGAAGACGGGTATGGGCCCAACTTCTGGAACCGCTACCTTTGCTAACACTGTAGGGCTTCCAAAATTCGAGAAATCCCTAAGCTCGTCGAGGAGCGACGGAACAGGAGAAACCAAGTTGCTTAACGCAGGGATCATGCGGTGTGGCTAGATTGTGACACTCTTGTGTTTGCCGGTAGCAAGCAGCTTATGGTTCACCGAAACTTCAAGACGCACACTTACTGGCGAGTTCGGCTCCAAGAAGTCGAGTCGTATGGCGTTGATCCTGGTTCCTCCGGCTTCTGCTGTGTAAAGAACCGTGCAGAGCAGATGATAGATGGGCGACTTAAAGTATCTCCTGAGTTTCTCGGATGAGGACGTCAAAACCCGCCGATTTGAATCATTCGGATTCCAATCACCAGTAGCCTTGAGTTCGAGGGGGATCAGAAGGTCGCCACTCCTGAGCTGTTGGTCGGGGTAGCCTGCTCCACTGCATTTTTCCAAACGGAACTTGCGAAGTCCGGTGACAAGCTGGGGCACAACGTAAGATTCAACCTGATTGCCAATTGACTGGTTTGAACTGCCAGCGCGAATCGGGCATAGAGAGCCTTTGAGTGGCTGGCTATTCACGCCTTGAAGGAAGTCTTCCGCTATTTCATTCGCCAGACTCGCCGGCCATGCATCCACCAGAGGTTTGGGCTCAAAGCCTTCACGCTTTTGCAGTTCGATATAGAACTCGGAGAAGGTCATTTTAGAAAAAGGCCGCGGCGACTTGCGTCACCAGCGGCCCGTAAGTTTTAGAGAATGTAGGTTAGTTTATTGGCAGGCTTCACATTCTTCTCCGTTCTTCATGGCCTCGATGCTGCAGGCGGTTTTCTCAGCGGCGGAGAAGACTTTCGGAGCCGCGACGGTGGTCGGAGCGGAAGCGGTCGGCGTGGACGCCGACCCTCCAAGTGAAGGAAACGGAGCAGTCGTGATGTTGTCGGCGGCGAGAGTGGCTGCTGCGGCACGGGTGGCCATCTCGACGGCGGCTACACCGGCGTCGCGGGTCGCCGTCTCGGTCTTCGTCTCGCCGGCGGCGCCGCGGACGTCTTTCTTCGTGGTGAGGGTGGCTTTCTCGATGCCGGAGGCGCCCATGCTGCGGAGGTAATACGTCGTCTTAAGGCCGGCGTGCCACGCGGAGCGATACATGTGCGAGAGCGTCTTGAGGTCGGGCGTCTTGAGCCAGAGGTTCACGGACTGCGCCTGGTCGATCCACTTCTGCCGGCGGGCGGCGGCGTCGATCACCCACTTGAAGTCCACGCCAAAGGCGGTGAGGTAGCGGGCCTTGAGGTCGGCGGGGATGGCCTCGATGTCTTTCAGCTCGCCGTCGAAATACTTGAGGGCGTCGCTCATCTCCTGGTTCCAGAGCTTGCGGGCCTTGAGGTCCTTGACGAGGTAGGGGTTGAGGACGACGAACTCGCCGGAGAGATTGCTCTTCACGTAGAGGTTCTTGTAGGTCGGCTCGATGCAGGGCGAGGTGTTGGTGATGTTGGAGATCGTGGCCGTGGGGGCGATGGCGAGGACGTTGCTGTTGCGCATGCCCTGCTTGGCGATCTTCTTGCGGAGGGGCTCCCAGTTCATGCGGCCGCCGCGGGGCACCTGGATGGGGAGGCCGCGCTCCTGCTCGAGGAGGTCGACGGTGTCGGGGGGGAGGAGGCCGCGGTCCCACTTGGAGCCCTTGTAGCTGGAGTAGGCGCCGCGCTCGGCGGCGAGGTCGGAGGAGGCTTCGTAGGCGTAGTGCGCGATGGCCTCCATGAACTCGTCGTTGAACTCGACGGCCTCCTGCGAGGCGAAGGGGACGCCCTTCATGTAGAGGGCGTTGGCGAGGCCCATGATGCCGAGGCCGATGGGGCGGTGGCGGAGGTTGGAGCGCTTGGCGGCCTCGGTGGGGTAGAAATTGATGTCGATGACGTTGTCGAGGGCGCGGACGGCGACGCGGACGGTGTCGCGGAGCTTCTCGAGGTCGAGGGAGCCGTCGGGCTTGAGGTGGGAGTCGAGGATGACGGAGCCGAGGTTGCAGACGGCGGTCTCGTCGTTCGAGGTGTTGAGCGTGATCTCGGTGCAGAGATTGGAGCTGTGGATGACGCCGACGTGATCCTGCGGGGAGCGGACGTTGCAGGGATCCTTGAAGGTGATCCAGGGGTGGCCGGTCTCGAAGAGCATCGAGAGCATCTTTTTCCAGAGCTCGAGGGCCTCGATCTTGTGGGCCTGGATCTTGCCTTCCTCGCCGAGCTTCTCGTAGCGGAGGTAGGCTTCCTCGAATTTCTTGCCGTAGAGGTGGTGGAGGTCGGGGGTCTCGTTGGCGCGGAAGAGGGTCCAGGTGCCGCGGGCCTCCATGCGCTTCATGAAGAGGTCGGGGATCCAGTTGGCCGTGTTCATGTCGTGGGTGCGACGGCGGTCGTCACCCGTGTTGCGGCGGAGCTCGAGGAACTCGAAGATGTCGTTGTGCCACGTCTCAAGGTAGGCGCAGCCGGAGCCCTTGCGCTTGCCGCCCTGGTTGACGGCGACGAGCTGGTCGTTGTGGAGCTTGAGGAAGGGGATGACGCCCTGGGATTCGCCGTTGGTGCCGGCGATGTGCGCGCCGGTGCCGCGGACGGAGGTCCAGGAGCCGCCGAGGCCGCCGGCCCATTTCGAGAGGTAGGCGTTGTCGGCGATGCCGCGCTGGAAGATGCCCTCGATGGTGTCGTCCACGTAGTAGAGGTAGCAGGACGAGAGCTGGCTGTGGAGGGTGCCGGCGTTGAAGAGGGTCGGGGTGCTGCTGCAGAAGCGGCGGCTCTTGTAGAGGTCGTAGAGGCGGACGGCCCAGTCTTCGCGGCCTTTCTTCTTCTCGTCGAGGAAGAGGCCCATGGAGACGCGCATCCAGAAGAGCTGGGGGGTCTCGAGGCGGCGGGAGCGCTTGCCGGTCTTGTCGATGATCAGGTAGCGGTCGTAGAGGGTCTGGATGCCGAGGAAGTCGAACTCGAGGTCGGCGGACGGGTCGAGGGCGGCGGCCATCTTGGCGAGGTCGTATTCCTTGAGGCGGGGGGAGAGGCGCTTGATCTCGATGCCGCGGTCAATGTAGCGGGCGAAGGCCTGCTGGTGGGCTTTCTTGAGGGCGCCGATGCCGTCCTTGACGATGTCCCAGCCGAGGACCTCCTCGTAGATGTAGCTGAGCTGGATGCGGCCGGCGAACTTGGCGAAGTCGGCATCCTTCTCGATCAGGGTTTTGGCGTTGAGGATGATGGTGTTGTTGAGGTCGCCGAGGGCGATGTTGTCGAAGAGGGCGCGGCGGAGCTCAGCCTCAATCTCGTCGGAGGTGAGGCAGAGGTCGAGGCCGATGGAGGCGAACTCGATGCGCTTCTTGAGGTCCTCGCCGTTCCAGAAGAAGGTGGTGCCGTCGGCGGCCGTGACGACGACCATGGTGTTCTGCTGGACGGGGGTGGCCGGGGTCTCCTCGGCGGGGGCGGCGGCCCGGGCGGCGGCGCGGTGGGCGCGGTAAAGGATGTAGTCCTCGGCGACCTTGTAGTGGCCGGACTTCATGAGCTCTTCCTGGACCATGTCCTGCACTTCCTCGATGTGGAGGAAGGCCTGTTTCACCTGGCGGGCGCGTTCGCTGATGGCGCGGGTGATGGCGGTGGCGGGGGCGGGGTCTTTCTGGAGGGAGAGGAAGGCCTTGCGGATGGCGATCTCGATCTTGGCCTCGTTCCAGGGCACGACCTGGTGGTTGCGGCGGATGAGGCGGACGGTGACGCCGTGGGTATCGCTGGCGACGTTGAGCTTGGAGGCGCGCTTGACGAGGAGGCTCTTGGCGACGTCGTGGGCGTTATTGTCGACGAGAGTTTTTTCGATGAGCACGTAGAGATCGTGAAGGGAGACGCGGAGCGGGCTGCGCTCGAGGGCGCGCTTGGTGAGGTGGGAGGCGACCTCGCGAGTGACCCCGGCGACGAAGCGCTGGTTCTTCTCGTTGAAGACATCCTTCTCGCCCTTGGCGGCCATGAGGTTGGCGAGGGAGCGGCCGACGGTATCGGCGACCTCGTTGAGGTCGAAGCGTTCCTCGCCGTGGGGGCAAAGGACTTGGATCTCGGGGACGGCGACTTCCTCGTCGCGGAGGATGTCACGCCAGTTGTAGTTGGGTTTTTGATCCTGGGGAGCGCCAGTCAGTTTCTTGAGGGCGAGGTCTTGGGCGACAGAAGGGTTGCTCATGGCAATAGAGTCAGTTGAGAGGTGAGAGCTGAGAGTTGAGAGTTGGAGAGGCGGGGTGCGGCGATCCCGCCCTACAGCTTAGAGCTCGTCGTCGCTGGCGCCGTGGAGCGCGGAGGATTTCTGATACTCGGTGACGCGACCTTCGAAGAAGTTCTGTTCCTTCTTGATGTCCATCATCTCGGCGAGCCAGGGAAGGGGGTTCTTGATGCCCGGGTTGAGCGGGGTCAGGCCGACGCCCTCGAGGCGGCGGTCGGCGATGTAGTCGATGTAGGTGAGGAATTCCTCGATGGAGAGGCCGACGGCGTTGACGGGCAGGCAGTCGCGGATGAAGTCCTTCTCGAGCTCGATGCCCTCGGCCATGCTGCGGCGGAGCTCCTCCTTGAAGTCGTCGGTCCAGATCTCGCGGTTTTCCTCGATGAGGTCCATGAACAGGTTCCGGAACACCTCGATGTGGTTGGACTCGTCGCGGAGCGTGTAGCGGAACATCTGGCCGATGCCGGGGAACTTGTTCTGGCGGTAAAGCGAGAGGACCATGCCGAAGAGGCCGTAGAACTGGGTGCCTTCCATGACTTGGCCGAAGACGAAGATGTTTTTCGCCAGGAGCTTCTTGTTGACCGGCAGGGTCATGTCGAGGTCGCGGCGGAGATCCTGGGAGACCTTGTTCACGAATTCGTTCTTCTTGGTGATGGACTTCACGTCCTCGAACATCGCCTCGCACTCGTGCGGGTTGATGCCGAGGGAGGAAATCATGTAGAGGAGGGAGTCGGCGTGGATGTTCTCCTCGTGGGCGTGGCGGCCGAGGACGAGCTTGAGCTCGGGGGCGGTGACGATCTCGCGGACGACGTGCTGGATGTTGTCACCGACGATGCCCTCGGCGGCGGAGAAGTAGCCGATGCCCATGC
>JAHFTH010000183.1 GCA_023269445.1 Lacunisphaera sp. | reverse complement strand
CTGGTCGCCTCGCTCGGCGGCGGCCGGCCGGTGGCGTGGTGGTTTTCCATCCTCACCGTGGCGCCGCTGCTGGGCTCGTTCATCACGGAGCCGGCGGCTATGACCATCGCCGCCCTGCTGCTCGGCAAGCAATTCTACGACCTCAAGCCGTCGCTAAAACTGATGTATGCGACGCTCGGTTTGCTGTTCGTCAACATCTCCATTGGTGGCACGATGACGCATTTCGCCGCGCCGCCCGTGCTGATGGTGGCCCACGCCTGGGGTTGGGACATGGCCTACATGTTCACCCACTTCGGCTGGCACGCGGTCAGCGGCATCGTGATCTCCAATGTCGTCTACTTCCTCGCCTTCCGGCAGGAACTGCTGGCGCTCAAGCCGGCTGACCGGTCGGGTGAGCGCGTGGAGGAGCCCGTGCCGGTGTGGGTGACCTTGGTGCATCTGGTGTTCCTCGGCTATACCGTCTGGGCCGCGCACCACCCCGTGCTGTTCGTGGGCGGGTTCCTGTTCTACCTGGCCTTTGCGCAGGCCACGGCGCATCACCAGAGCAAGATCGAGCTGCGCAGCCCGATGCTCGTCGGCTTTTTTCTCGCGGGCCTCGTGATCCACGGTGGCCTGCAGGCGTGGTGGATCCAGCCGGTGCTCGGCAGCCTCGGGGAACTGCCCCTCTTTTTCGGCGCGACGATCCTCACGGCCTTCAACGACAACGCGCTTATCACCTACCTCGCCACGCTCGTGCCCGGCTTCAGCGAGGAATTGAAATACGCCGTCGTGGCCGGTGCCGTGACCGGTGGCGGCCTGACCGTCATCGCCAATGCGCCCAATCCCGCCGGTCAGTCGATCCTCCAGCGTTACTTCCCCGAGGGCGTGTCACCGCTCGGCCTGCTGCTCGGCGCCCTCGTGCCGACCCTGATTGTGGTCTTCTCGTTTATGGTGCTCTGACGCCGCCTCAATTGGCGGAGAGCAGCGTTTTCGAGTAATCGTCGATGTAGATCTTCATCGGTTGCTTCATGTCATCCCGATAGAGGCCCATTTTGAAATAGAACGTGGCGACAGGAGGATAGCCGAGGTTTTCGCTGTAAGCAGTGGGCCCGTGGTAGTCGGCCAGGCGCTTGCCATTCACGTTGATGGAGACAAATCCAGCGGCCCGGCTGTGCCGAATCCGCACGACCAGGTCGAGCCACCGGTCCCGAAGGTCCTCCTTCAGTCGGCCGATAATCCGCTTTTCCGCGCTATCCTGCACCGTGGCAGAAAGCTCACCGCCAACATAACGCAGGGCCACGACCGGGTTGTCGACCTTCACTGACCGTCCATGGGTGTCCTGCTTCCACTGGGCAATGACAAGCCGCCGGTCCACGATGGGGAAATCTGCGGGGATGCGGATGCTGAACCGGTATTCATGGACCTCGCCTTCTTGGGCGTTGAAACGGTCAGCCTCCTGTAGCTCGTCGCGCTCCGAGTCGCCGGCCGAGATTTCCGGCGAGGGGTCGTCGGGCCGCAGGGTGATCTCGAGGGCCGCCGGACCGCTGCGGACCTGCGTGGATTGAATCGCCGCCGCGCCCTTGGCCAGCTTGTCAAAACGCCAGAGCTTCGGGCTGAGCTCCGCATCGAAACCGTCGGCCGCGACGATGTGCCCTTCCGCCAGCGCCAGCGCGGGCAAAAGCACGAATAACGCCAGGGCGTGCCGGATGCTCACGTGAATATCGTGGCGCCTCACGGGAACAGCCCCCGTTTCGCCTTGGCCTCGGCGACGCGGGCGATGCCGAGGACGAGGGCGGCGGTGCGGCGGCTGCAACCGTATTTCTTCTTCGTTTCCTCCACCGAGGCCTTCGCCTTGGCGAGCATGCGGTGGAGCTTGTCGAAGACCTCGCTCTTGTTCCAGTAGTAGTTCTGCAGGTTCTGCAGCCACTCGAAGTAGGAGACGATCACGCCGCCGGAATTGCAGAGCACGTCGGGGATGACCTCGATGTCGCCGCGCGCCTCGATGATCTGGTCGGCCTCGTTGGTGGTCGGGCCGTTCGCGCCCTCGGCGAGGATGCGGCACTTGAGTTTGCCGGCGTTCTTCTCGGTGATGACGCGCTCCAAGGCGGCGGGGATGAGGACGGTGCAGGGAAGCTCGAGCAATTGCTCGTTGGTGATGGGCTCGCCGCCGGGGAAGCCTTGCAGGGTTTTGTGGTCGGTGACCCAGGCCTGCGCGGCCTTGAGGTCGATGCCCTTGGGATTATGGATGCCGCCGGAGTAGTCGGAGATGGCGATGATCTCGGCGCCCCAGTGGTAGAGCGCGTGACCGGTCTCGGTGCCGACGTTGCCGAAGCCCTGGATGACGACGGTGGTCTTCTCGGCCTCGATGCCGAGGTCCTGCAGGTAGGCTTTGACGAACCAGGCGACGCCTTCGCCCGTGGCCTCGCGGCGGCCGAGCGAGCCGCCGAGGGCGATGGGTTTGCCGGTGATGACACCGGGGTCGAAGTGCCCCTGATGGTTGGAATAGGTGTCCATCATCCAAGCCATGACCTGCTCGTTGGTGCCGACGTCGGGCGCGGGGATGTCCACGTTGGGTCCGATGAAGGGCAGGATCTCCTGCATGTAGCGGCGGGAGAGGCGCTCGAGTTCGTTGGACGAGAGTTTGCGGGGATCGACGATCACGCCGCCCTTGGCGCCGCCATAGGGGAGGCCGGCGAGCGAGCATTTCCAGCTCATCCACATGGCGAGCGCGGCGACCTCGCCGAGCGTGACATCCTGATGGAAGCGGATGCCGCCCTTGGCCGGGCCGGTGGACAGGTTGTGCTGCACGCGGTAGCCCTCGAAGATCTCGATGCGGCCGTCGTCCATGCGGACGGGCATGGAGACGACGACGCAGCGGCGCGGGCGCTTGGTGCGCTCGCGCAGGCCCGCGTCCATGCCGAGGATGTCGGCGGCGAGGTCGAACTGGTTGCACGCCTGCTGGAAGACGGGCGAGTGGTAGATGGTGTTGGTAAGGGCCATGGGGATGGGGGCTGGAGCCCGGTTTTTTGTTAAGGCGAGCTTGGCGGCCAGGCGGCGTTTAGCAATTGGCTTCCAGTAGGGTAGCTCCATGAAATTTAACCCCAGATGGACATAGATGCTCACAGATTTCAGAATAGAAGGAGAACTCAGTCAGGCGCGGCTAGGGACGGTCGGAAGCTTGGTTGCGTTTGCGACTAACCTGCCTCCCATCTGTGGCCATTTGTGTGAATCTGTGGTTGAAAATGAATTTTTCCGACTAGCCTCTCATGCCTTTGTTCAAGCTCCACTCTGAATACCAGCCCACGGGCGACCAGCCCAAGGCCATCGCCGACTTGGTGCAGTCGTTGCGCGCCGGCAACCGCCACCAGACCCTCCTCGGGGTCACGGGCTCGGGCAAGACCTTCACGATGGCCAACGTCATCGCCCAGCTCGACCGGCCGGCGCTGATCATGTCGCACAACAAGACGCTCGCGGCGCAGCTCTACTCGGAGTTCAAGGCCTTCTTCCCGGAGAACGCCGTCGAATACTTCGTCAGCTACTACGACTACTACCAGCCCGAGGCCTATGTGCCGACGAGCGACACCTTCATCGAGAAGGACTCGTCGATCAACGAGGAGCTCGAGCGTCTGCGCATCGCGACGACGAGCTCGCTCGTCAGCCGCCGCGACGTGATCGTCGTCGCCAGCGTCTCATGCATCTACGGTCTCGGTTCGCCCGAGGAGTTCTCCGCGATGCGCATCTCGCTTGCCCGGGGCGGCACGCTCAACCGTAACAAGTTCCTCGAGCGCCTGGTCGAGAACCTCTACGAGCGGAACGACTACGACCTGAAGCGCGGCGCCTTCCGCGTGCGCGGCGACACGGTGGACGTGATGCCGGCCTATCTGGAGCATGGCCTGCGCGTGGAATTCTTCGGCGACGAGATCGAGGCGCTGACGGAGTTCGAGCCCGTGAGCGGCGCGGTGCTGCGCAAGATCGACGTCTTCGATCTCTACCCGGCCAACCAATACGTGACCTCGAAAGGCAAGCTCGAGAGTGCGATCGCGGGCATCAAGGCCGAGCTGGAGGAGCGCGTGGCGTTCTTTGAGAAGAATGCCCAATACCTCGAGGCCCAGCGCGTCCGCATGCGCACGACCTACGACCTCGAGATGCTGCAGGAGATGGGTTTTTGCAGCGGCATCGAGAACTACTCGGCCCACCTCACGAGCCGGAAGCGCGGTGACCGGCCGTTCTGCCTGATCGATTTCTTTCCGAAGGATTTTCTCGTGATGGTGGACGAGAGCCACGTGAGTATCCCGCAGATCGGCGGCATGTATAACGGCGACCTCGCCCGCAAATCCACTTTGGTGAACTTTGGTTTCCGACTGCCCTCGGCGCTCGATAACCGTCCGCAGAGTTTCGCCGAGTTCCAGTCGATCACCGGGCAGACCGTCTATGTGTCGGCCACACCGGCGCCGTTCGAGCTGGGTCTGTCCACCGTCATCGCCGAGCAGGTCATCCGTCCGACCGGTCTGCTCGACCCCGAGATTGTGCTCCGTCCGATCAAGGGTCAGGTCGAGGATCTGATCGGCGAGGTGCGCAAGGCAGTGGAGCAGGGGGAGCGCGTGCTGGTGACGACCCTGACGAAGCGTTTGTCCGAGGACCTGACCTCGTTCATGCGCGACGCGAAGTTGCGCGTCGAATACCTGCACTCCGACATCGACGCGCTGGAGCGCGTGGAGATCCTGCGGAATTTGCGGCGGGGCAACTTCGACGTGCTGATCGGCATCAATCTCCTGCGCGAGGGTCTCGACCTGCCCGAGGTGGCGCTCGTGGCCGTGCTCGATGCCGACAAGGAAGGCTTCCTGCGCAGCGCCACGAGCCTGATGCAGACGGCGGGGCGCGCCGCACGGCACGAGAAGGGCCGGGTGATTTTCTACGCCGACAAGATCACCGACTCGATCAAGCGGACGATGGAGGAGGTCAACCGGCGGCGCATCAAGCAGCTCGCCCACAACCAGGCGCACGGCATCACGCCCCGCAGTGTTAAGCGCGGGGTGCAGGCCAGCCTCCATACCTACGATGGCACGGGCACGGATCAGAATGTCGCGGTGGCCGAGTCGGCTGACGACGTGGCGGCCGTTATCGCCGAGGTGGAGGAGGAGATGCAGGAGGCGGCCAACAAGCTGGAGTTCGAGCGTGCCGCCCTGCTGCGCGACCAGGTCAACGCCCTCAAGTCCGGTGATTACAAGACGACTGGGAAGAAAGAGGCGGCCTACGGGCGGAAGCCCAAGCGCAAGGGGAAGTAGGGCCGAACGCGTTTAAATTAATCGATTCTGTCATCCTGAGCGCAGCGAAGGATCCAGTGGGATGATAGCTGCGTGAATCCTTCTGGATTCTTCGCTGCGCTCAGAATGACAGACAGAAATTTTTCTCTGGAGGGCGCGCGTCTCTGCGCGCCGATTCACGGTCCGCAGGGACGCGGACCCTCCAAAACGACTCACTCCAGCGGTGTCGGGCCGCTGTGGCTCTGGCGGCACTCGTTCATGACGCGCAGCCAGATTTCGCGGAGGTCGAACAGGCGCGGCGTGGCGTAGGTCCGGTAGCGCTGGACGAACGGGCTGGCGATGGCATCGGCCTCGTTGAGTCGGGCGAGTGTGAGGTTGAGTTCGCGCAGCGCCTTCTTGAAGAGCAGCACCGCGAGGGTGTAGTCGCCCATTTCCAGTGCCTGCACGCCTTGGAGCGCCTGCTCATTGCCCCGGTAGAGGAGTGCCTGCAGGGAGATGCCGAGGGCTGGGGGCACCCGGTCGGGCTGCGCGGCGGCTCGCTCCCAGTGGGCCAGCAGGCTCAGGTAGAGCGCGCGGGTGGAAATATAGACCGGGTTGCGGTGCAGCGTGTAGGGATCCCAGTCGCCGTCGAAAATATCGTCATCGTCCATCTCATCGATGGGCTCTGCCTCCTTGGTGCCATCCGGGCTAGCAGGATCCTCGGTCAGTTCCCAGCCCATGAGGCGGGCGGCCTCGTCGATGCGCTGCATCGTGGCGGGCAACTGGTCGTAGTGCTTGATGTAATCGCGAACGGCGGTCTCTTGGGCGGCGAGGTATTTCTGCCAGTCATCCTCGGTCCAGGATAGTTCTCCGCAGTCGTCCCAGTCGTTGTCGAACAGCCCGTCGGAATCAGGATTCGTCATGTAAGGAATGCGCTTTGCAGCGTTGAACTGCACAATGTGTGCCGGACCCGCGCTGGCAAATAAAATTCCTGTGTGGTGTGTCATTCTGAGCGACGCGAAGAATCAATTTGGAGGGCGGACGCCCTCGTCCGCCGTGCCTCGCGGGGTGAGGGCACCCCACCTCCAGTGACAGGAAAGGATTGTCTCAATCCTGCCCGGGGCTTTTCTGCCTTCATGTCCGGGGTTTATCATGCGACGGTATTTTTCAGCGGCCGGGTGCAGGGGGTGGGCTTTCGGTATCAGGCGCTGCAGGTGGCCAAGGGTTATGAGGTTTCGGGCTGCGTGGCGAATCTGCCCGATGGGCGCGTGCAACTTGAGGCCGAGGGCCGGCCGGATGAGGTGCGGGATTTCATCACCGCGGTGCAGGAGCGCATGGAGGGCCACATCCGCAAGGTGGAACAGACCGACGCGACCCGCGCGCCGCAATTCACGGGCTTCACCATCCGATGACGACTACGGGCGTGCAATGGGCGGTGGAACTGGAGGGCTTCGCCAAGTCCTATCCGGCCGGCTGGACGGGCGGGCGGGTCGAGGCGGTGCAGGCGCTTTCGCTGAAACTCGCGCCGGGTCAGGTGCTCGGGCTGCTCGGGCCCAACGGTTCGGGCAAGAGCACGACACTCAAGGTGCTGGCGGGACTCGTCGC
>JAHFTH010000182.1:1457-6903 GCA_023269445.1 Lacunisphaera sp. | reverse complement strand
GCGCTTCGGTTTCGTTGGAAAGGTAGCCGCACTCGACGAGCACGCCGGGGCAATCAAGCATGCGCAGCACGGCCTTGCGGGCGTGCTTGAAGCCACGGTCGGGAGTTTTGAGTCCGCTGATCATCGCGCGGTGCAATTGTTCGCCCAGTAGCAGATTCGCGTAATCGAGCCGGTTGCCCGGATAGGCCACCTTGGTCATGTCGTCGCCTTGTTCATCCCCGGCGGACAGCATGAACTGCGGTGCCAGCACGTAGGTCTCAACCCCGGTTACCGCCGGGGCGGCGCTGTTGAAATGAATACTGAGGTAGACGTCGGCCTTGGTGCGGTTGGCGAGCTCATTGCGCATCAGCAGGTCGGTTTTCTTGTCCTTGGAAAGCTCCGTGTCCTTTTCCCGGACGAGCAGCACCCGCCAGCCACGGGCCGCGAAAAGTTTTTGCACCCGTTGCGCAACATCGAGTGTGAACACTTTCTCATTCAGACCGAGCCTGAGTTTTTGCGTGCCGGGATCGATGCCGCCATGGCCTGGATCGATGACAATGAATCTAGCGTCCGTGGCCGGCAGCAGAGCCAGATGGTCCGCCGGCCGAAAAAGCGGCGCGACGATCTTGATGACATCCAGCTTGCTGACCCAGAGACTGTCCTGATGCGGAATAACCGGCACGCCCAGGAACACCCGCACGCCGTCAAAATAAATGTCCTTCTGATTGCTCTCAAAAACCAACCGCACGCCGTGCGCGTCGCTGAGGCTCAGGACGGTCTCCGCCTTGCTCCACGCAGCCTTGAGGCCGAAGCTCTGGGCGAGATCCCGCACGTTGACGTAATCGGCGTTACGCAACCGGATCGTGGCCCAGAGCACCGGGGCCGGCCGGGTCGGCGCGGCCCGCACCGGAGCGGGTGGCGGCTCCGCCTTGAGCGGAGCGGCCGCGGTTGGGGGGGGCGGCCCTGCGGGCCGGGGTTGGGCCGGCGACGAACAGGCCGTCAGGGAAATGACGGCGATGACCAGCAGGCCGCGTGCAGGGAGCTGCGCCACGGGGTCAGTTCTCCCTTTCACTCCGCGGGCGGCGGAGCGGATTCGTGCTTCGGCTCCGGGGCGGCCGGCTCGGGCACGTGAAACTTCGGCTTGCGCTTGTTCGGCGGCAGCGGCGAGAGCATGACGTTGATCTGCTTGCCGTTCAGCTTGGGGGCCACGTCGGGGTGGCCCATGTTTTCCAACTCACCCAGGGCCTTCTTCATCATGGCAAAGCCGATCTCGGGGTGGGCCATCTCGCGGCCACGGAATTTCAGGCGGAGCTTCACCTTGTTGCCGTGACCGAGGAATTCCTCGGCGTGGCGGAGCTTGGTTTCAAAGTCGTGCGCCTCGATGCGGACAGTGAACTCGATCTCCTTGATCTTGCTCGCCGTGGATTTCACGTGAGAGGTCTTCTTCTGTTCCTCGTAGACGTATTTGCCGAAATCCATGATGCGGCACACGGGCGGCGTGGCGGCGGCGGCGACCTCGACGAGGTCGAGATTGAACTGGAGCGCGAGGGCGATGGCCTTCGGCGTATCCATGATGCCCAGCTGGCGGCCTTCGGGACTGATCACGCGCACCTGGGGCGACTTGATCCGCATGTTGCGGCGGATGGCGGCGAAGGGATCGTTGTTGCGACGGTTGTCGCGATTATACGGAGTGCGGGCGCCGGACGGAGAGGAAGGAAGTGCCATTCAGTTGGTTTGCGTTGCGAGGTGTGTCGGGAGGTCGTTTTTGCCCCTATCGCCGGGAATGACAATATCTATTTCCAGAGGCAAAATCCGCAGGACGAGGCTCAAACGCTGAAGCTTTCACCGCAGGAACAGGAGGCCTTGGCGTTGGGGTTGGTGAACTTGAATCCGCCGCCGATCATCTTGTCGGAATAGTCGAGCTCCGTGCCCTTGAGGTAGAGGGCGGTCTTGGCGTCCACGAGCACCGCCGTGCCCGCGCTGCGCACGAGAATGTCGCCGCGCTTGGGCTCGGGGGCGAAACGGAGCTTGTAGCTCAGGCCGTTGCAACCGCCGCCGGTGATCGCGATCCGCAGATAGTCCCCCGCCCGGTCGCGCGCAATCAGCGCCGCGACTTTCTCGCCGGCGGAGGCGGTCAGGCGCACGAGGTTCTCGTTGCCCTCGCGGACTCCCTCGACGGGCGGCTGGACTGTAGTGGCGGTGCTCACGAGCCCACACCTATGCCCCGGACCGGAGTTTAATCAAGCGTCGCGCCACCGAGACTGCATTGGTGAAGCTGCGCGCGCTGGCCTTCCCCAGCCCTGCAAGGCCGAACGCCGTGCCATGATCGGGACTCGTCCGCACGAACGGCAGACCGAGTGTGACGTTCACTGCCTCGTCAAAATCGACGGCCTTCAGCGGGGCCAAACCCTGATCGTGGTAAAGCGCCACGACGACATCGAATTCCCCGCGCAGGGTCCGCGCAAAAAGCGTGTCAGCCGGCTGGCATAACGAGAGGCTCGGAAACTCGGACTGGAACTTTCTGAGGGTCGGGTTGATGAAATCACGTTCCTCCTGCCCGAGCAGGCCGGCCTCGCCCGCGTGCGGATTCAGACCGCACACGCCGATACGCGGCGCAGCTACACCGTCGGCCTTCGCCAGTTGGCTCGCTGCCGCGATGGTGCGATGCAGCAGTTGCGGTCCGAGCAACTGCGCGACCTCGATCAAGGGCACATGCCACGTCGCCAGCGCGACGCGCAGGCGTCCGCCGCAAAAACACATCACGGGATCGCCACTCCACTTGGCCGCGAAGAATTCGGTCTGCCCCGGAAACGGATAACCGACGGCAGCGAGCCGCTCCTTGCTCACGGGCGCGGGCACGACGCCGGAAAACTCACCTGTCTTGCAACCCGCAGCTGCACGCTCCATCGCGGCCCAAGCCAGCAACGCACCGTCGCCGTCCGGTTTACCCGGAGTGGCAGCGTAATCCTCGAGCCCCACGACGATCTTGGTCACCGCCGCCGGCAAAGTCTCCAGCCAGCGAGCCGGACCGATGACCGCGACCCCGGATAATTCGGCGGAATTCGCCGCGAGCCACGTCGCGATGATCTCCGGACCGACGCCGGCGGGATCGCCGCAGGTGATGGCCAGTTTACCCATGGTCTTCATCGCTCACTGCGCCCGTAGCTGCTGGCCGGGCGAAGCCCCGTTTGCCCCCGGCGAAAAAATCCAGGAAGCGTTTTGCCTCGGGTGTTTTTGCCACCCGGGCGGCCGCCAGCTTGCGTGGATCACCGCCGGCGAAAACGGCCGCAAAACATTCCTTCAACTCCGCGATTGCCTCGCGGCTGAAACCCAGGCGCTTGAGTCCGACGAGATTCAGGCCCGACACCTCGTTGCGTTCGGCCACGAGGAGAAACGGGGCTAGATCCTGCGTGATGCGGGCCAGCCCGGCAATCATCACGCCCTCGCCGATGCGACAGAACTGGTGCGCGCCAGCTCCGCCGCCGAAGAAGGTGAAGCTCCCCACGTCCACGTGGCCACCGAGCATGATGTTGGTGGCGAGCACGACATCGTCGCCCACCGTGCAGTCGTGGCCAACATGCGCGTTGGCCATCAGGTAGCAGCGCGCGCCGACCACCGTGTCCTTGCCGGCATAGATCGAGCGATTGATGGTGACGTGCTCCCGGATGACCGTGCCCGCGCCGACGCGCACCCCGCTGACGGTGGCCGGATCAAACTTCAGGAAATTAGGATCTCCGCCCACGACGGCGAACGGGTGCACTGCGACGCCGTCACCGAGCACCGTGCCGCGCTTGATGATCGCGTGCGGATGGATCACGCAGCCTTTGCCCAGCTGGGCGCCTTCCTCGATGATGGCGGTGGCGTGGATGCTCATTCGCTGGCGCCCCCCCGGCCCCGGCGCGAAGCCGGACGATCCGGCATGAAATCCATCTGCGTATCCTTGAGTAAGTCGTAATTCTTCAGGATGCGCATGACCTGCAGCGTGTCGTTCTTGGTGTAATTCTGGTTCACCTCCACCTTGTCGAGGAGGTCGAGCAGCATCGCGCGGAACGAGATGATCGCGTCCACGCCATGTTCCTTGAGCAGCTCCACGCTTTGGGAACGAAACGGCTCGGCCGTCGGTAAACTGGGCAACACGAGAATCTTGGTGAAGCCCCCGGCGGGATCGTCCGCCGTGGCCGGCGGGAAGAAACGCGTCACGTCCTTCAGCACTTTTTCCTCGAGGAACCCAAAGATCTCCGGACTGCTCTTGAGCATCGTCGGGGTGAAGACGCCCGTGTGCCAGCCCTTGACCGCGACGACGGCCTGCCGGACGAAGGGCAGCTCGTTGGAGAAGAGAAAAAAGCCGGGTTTGCGGGCGCTGCGCTGCCACGCTGGGTTGAAGACCACGAGATCCACTTCCTCGTCCCCGGTCTTGCGGCGCGCCGCGACCTGATATTTGCGAGGCTGGCGGACTAGAAATCCGTTCTGCTCGAAATACTCGCGGACAATGCCTTCGTCGATGGCTGACATGGGAGAATCAACTTACTGATTTACCCCATGAAGGCACACCAAATCTTAAGTCGCGCCCAGCTCCCGCCAGACTGCCTCAACCAGACCCGGGGCGATGCCCGACCGGGTGGCGGCCTGACCCAGCGAGTTGAGGATGACGAAGCGCACGCCGTCAGCGCGGTTCTTCTTGTCGCGCGTCGTGGCCGTCTGCAGTTCCGCCAGTGGCAGCGGGCCGCGCAACCGCACCGGCAACTGGTGCGCCGCGACGGTGCGCTCGACGCGTTCGATGTCCGCAGCGGTCAGCAGCCCGAGTTTGTGCGAAAGACGCGCCGCACCGGCGAGGCCGATGGCTACACCCTCGCCATGCAGGTAAGTCGTGTAGCTCGTCACCTGCTCGATGGCGTGGCCGAAAGTATGGCCGAGATTCAGCAGCGCCCGCCCGCCCTCGGCCGCGAGTTCAAACTCGTCAGCACGGACAATGTCGGCCTTGAGCTGGCAGCAGCGACGGATGACGGCCGGCAGCTCCGCGCTGCGTGCGTCGAGGGGTTTCTGCTCGAGCTGTGTGAAGAGTGCGGCGTCGGCCAGCAGGCCGTATTTGATGACCTCGGCCATGCCAGCGGCAAACTCTCGCGCCGGCAGGGTTTGCAAGAATTCCCGCCCGATGAACACCGCGCAGGGATGATGGAAAGCCCCGACCAAATTCTTGCCCGCAGAAAGATTGATGCCCGTCTTGCCGCCGACGGAGCTGTCGACCATCGCCAGTAGCGTGGTCGGCACCTGCACATACTGTATGCCTCGCAGGTAGCTCGCCGCGGCAAAGCCGCCAAGATCGCCCACCACGCCACCGCCCACCACCCAGAGCAGGCCCTGCCGGTTGACGCGATTCGCCGCCAGAAAATCCAACACCTTGCCGTAGGTCTCAAGCGACTTCGTGCGTTCACCCGCCGACACGATCAAGCGTGGGGTCGCACCGAAA
>JAHFTH010000182.1:0-1447 GCA_023269445.1 Lacunisphaera sp. | reverse complement strand
ACCGAAAGCGTGGGCCAGAAAGCTCGACTGCGCCCGGGCGACGCCATCATCGGTTAACAAAATATTGGTCCGACCTGCACTCGCGTTAGCCGCCAGCATTTCGCGAACTGCCGCAGCCGTATCACTCGGAAAATGAATCGGGTAACTTTTATCACCTAATTTGACTGCGAGCTCGCTTGTCATAGACGCGTTTAAAACCAGCCACTTGCACAAGTCAATGCCACTTGCTCGGAGAAATATGAGACGAAGTCGCAAATAAGCCATTGACGTGAGACTGCGTCTCATCCTCATGCTAAGTCAATCCTGATGAAGATCACCCATCCCTCACACCAAGCCGATCTCAAGTTCGTAACCGGCGCGCTTCTCGCCGTAGGCGTGCTCGTGGCCTTCACCCTCTCGCTGCACGCCTTTTGAACCAAGCGCCCACGACCTTTATTCCATGCACCTCCGTCTCCTTCCTGAATCCAATTTGAAGCCCGCGCTCGCCGGCCTGCCCGCCGCCACGATCGCCCTCGCCATGACCGGCAGTCTCCACGCCGCGCCTGATGCCGATGGTGCCACGGTCGAACTGCCCAAGGTCGAGGTCCAGGCCCAGCAGAACCGCACGGTCTCCATGCCGAAGTTCACCGTGCCACTCGTGGACACGCCCCAAACCATCTCGGTTATCTCCAGCGATATTTTCAACACGCAGGGTGCCACCAACCTCTCTGACGTTCTCCGCAACACCCCCGGCATCACCTTCGCCGCGGGCGAGGGCGGCAGCGTCGCCTCGGGCGATTCGTTTTTCATGCGCGGCTTCGATACCTCGGGCAATATCTTCATCGACGGTGTGCGCGACACCGGTGCCTACAGCCGTGACACCTATAACCTTGAGCAGGTCGAGATCGCCAAGGGCCCCGCCGGCGCCGACACCGGTCGCGGCGGTTCCTCCGGTTACATCAATCTCGTCACCAAGACCCCCACTGCCGCCGCCACCCGCTCGGCCCAACTCACTTATGGTGGCGCTTCCCACGGCGACGCCCAGCAGCGCGCCACCCTCGACATCAACGAGCCAATCTCGAAAATCGCCGCCGTGCGCGTCGCCGCCGTCTGGCAGGATTCCGGCGTGCCCGGCCGGGAAAAAGTGAACAACGCCAACTGGGGCCTCACCCCCTCGCTCGTCTTCGGTCTCGGCACCGACACCCGCCTCACCTTTGCGGCCACCTTCGACCGGATCGACAATCTCCCGGATTCCGGCCTGCCGGTCGTCGCCCTCCCCGGCGTGATTCTACCCGGCGGCGTCCCGGTCAGCGTTGACCAAGCCAAATATCACGGCCTACCCGCAGAGGATTACGATCAGGTTGATCGCACCAGCCTGACCGCGCGCCTCGACCACGATTTCAGCGGCTCCCTCCGCCTCACCAATCAGACCAAGTGGATCGACACCGACCGCGACTCCCTCGTCTCC
>JAHFTH010000014.1 GCA_023269445.1 Lacunisphaera sp. | reverse complement strand
CTGCCGCGCATTCAGGCTTACTATGCGGTCAAGGCCAACCCCGACCCGCTGATCGTGCGCACCCTCTTCCGGGAGGGGGCGAGCTTCGACGTCGCCTCGATGCCGGAGTTCATGATCGTCCACGAGAACATCAAGAAGATGCCGGCGAAAAAGCGGCAGGACTGGATCTGGGACAAGATCATCTACGCCAACCCGACCAAGCCGACGGACACGCTCGAGCAGCTCAACAAATACAAGCCGCTCGTCACCTTCGACAACCTCGAGGAGATCCACAAGATCAAGCAGCACGCGCCCAACGCGGGCCTCGCGCTGCGCCTCAAGGTGCCCAACACCGGCGCGATGGTGGAGCTCTCGTCCAAGTTCGGCGCGCTGCCGGGCGAGGCCGTTGATCTCATCCTCGAGGCCGACCGCCTCGGCCTGACCGTCGAGGGCATCAGCTTCCACGTCGGCAGCCAGACGACCAACTTCGAGAACTACGTTCAGGCACTCCAGCTCACGGCGAACATCTTCCAGGAGGCCCGCAGCCGCGGCTACACTAAGATGAACCTGCTCGACATCGGCGGCGGCTTCCCGGCGCCGTATGATTCGTCGGTGCGGCCGTTCCCCGAGCTGGCCAAGGTGATCAATACCGAGCTCGACCGCCTCTTCCCGAAGGACATCCAGGTCCTCGCCGAGCCGGGCCGCTTCCTCGCCGCCGTGTGCGGCACGAGCGTCTCTTCCGTCATCGGCAAGGTCGTGCGCGAGGGCAAGACGAGCTACTACATCAACGACGGCGTCTATCACACCTACTCGGGCGTCATCTTCGATCACTGCAAGTATCCGGTCATGGCTTTCAAGAAGGGTCCGACCAGCCTCAGCTCCGTTTTCGGCCCGACCTGCGACGCGCTCGATGTGGTCTCGATGGCCGAGAACCTGCCCGACCTGAAACGCGGCGACCTCGTCTACAGTGTGAACATCGGCGCCTACAGCCACGCCTCAGCCACTTACTTCAACGGCTTCCCGCCGGCGAAGGTCGTCCACGAGAATCTGTGAGCGCCATCGACCTGACTGAACTGATCGGCAAGGCGCGCGTGCTCCACGAGGCGCTGCCCTACATCCAGGATTTTCGCGGCTCCATCTTCGTCGTTAAATACGGCGGCAGCTTCATGGACGATCCGGACCCGACGATGCGCCAGCGGGTCGCCACCGACATCGCCTTTCTCGCCGCCGTCGGGATCAACGTCGTCGTCGTGCATGGCGGCGGCAAGGCCATCAGCCGCGCGATGGACGGCGCCGGCCTGAAGCCGAATTTTGTCAATGGCATGCGGGTGACCGACGAGGCGACCATCGCCATCGTCAAGAAGACGCTCGACGAGATCGTGAACAAGGATGTGTGCGACACGCTCAGCGCGGTCCGCGCCAACCCCAAAGGTTTGCCCGGCGACAGCGTGATTGTCTGCCAGAAGCTCACGGTCGATGACGACGGCAAGCCCTGCGATCTCGGTTACGTCGGCGATGTGACCGAGGTGAAGGTGAAACTCATTAAGAAGGAGATCGCCGACGGTTTCATGCCCGTGATCTCGCCCGTGGCCGAAGGCTTGGACGGCAAACCTTACAACGTGAACGCCGACCTCGTGGCCGGCCGCGTGGCTAGCGCCCTGCGCGCCCGCCGCCTCGTTTACATGAGCGATGTGCCGGGGCTGATGGCTGACTTCAAGAATCCCGATTCGCTCATTTCCTCCCTCAAGGTCAGTGAGGTCGACGGTCTCAAGAAAAAGGGCATCATCGACAAGGGCATGCGTCCGAAGGTGCAGAGCGCCGTGCGCGCCCTCGAGGAAGGCGTGCAGCGGGTTCACTTCATCGATGGTCGGATGCCGCACAGCCTGCTGCTGGAGATTTTCACCGACAAAGGTGTAGGGACGGAAATTGTGCACGGCTGAACCGGACGCCTGACGCACTGCGGGCGTGCATTTAACCCGGCGTTTCGTAAGCTCCCGCCTTCCTTTAACATGTCGCAGCCTTCCATCGTTCGCACGAATACCGCCGAGCTTTACGACGCTTACGTCATGAAGAACTACGCGCGCGCGCCATTGACGCTGGTGCGCGGGCAGGGCGTCTCGGTGTGGGACGACACCGGCCGCGAGTATCTGGATTTCACCTCGGGTGTGGCCGTGGCTGCGCTTGGGCATTGCCATCCAACGTGGGTCGAGGCGATCCGGCGGCAGGCGGGCGAGCTCATCCATGTCAGCAATCTTTTCCGGCACCCCAACCAGGGCGAGCTCGCGCGGCGCATTGTGCAGCATGCGGGCCCGGGTCGGGTGTTTTTCTGCAACAGCGGGACCGAGGCCAACGAAGGACTCATCAAGCTCGCGCGGCTGCACGGCGTGCGGAAGACCGGTGAGGAAGGCAAATGCTACAAGATCATCTGCGCGAAGCAGGCCTTCCATGGCCGCACTTTTGGAGGCATGAGCGCCACCCCGCAGGAGAAGATCCAGAAGGGCTTCCGGCCGCTGGTGCCGGGCTTCTCTTTTGGCGAGCTGAACAACCTGCAAAGCTTCGCCGACCTCGTGGACGCGGACACGGCGGCGATTTTCATCGAGACCGTGCAAGGGGAGGGCGGGGTCCTGCCCTGCACCGACGAATTCCTGTGGGGCTTGCGCAAACTGTGTGACCAGCACAATCTGCTGCTCATGCTCGACGAGGTGCAGTGCGGGGTCGGCCGCACCGGCGACTTTTATGCGTTCCAGCATTCCGGCATCCGGGCTGACGCCATTGGCATGGCCAAGGGCATTGCCAACGGCTTTCCCATGGGGGCGATCTGGGCGGCCGAGAAGCACGCCGAGCTGTTCACGCCCGGCTCCCACGGCACGACTTTCGGCGGTTCGCCGCTGGCCTGCGCCGCCGCCCTAGCCGTGCTCGATGTCCTAGCGAAGGACAATCTCGTCGAGAAGGTCCGGACCAATGGCGCGGCGTGGAAAATCGAATTGGAGAAGCTCGTGATTGATTTTCCCCAACAGGTGAAGACGGTCACTGGGCGCGGCTATATGATCGGCCTGGTGTTGCAGAGCGACCCGGTGCCCTGTGTCGCTGCGTTACGCGAGGCCGGCCTGCTGACCGTCGGGGCGGGGGGCAACAGCATCCGCTTGCTGCCGCCGCTGATCGCGACCAAAGAACACCTCGACCGGGCGACCGCCATCATCCGCACCGTGCTCGGCCGGCCAACCTGAGGACGCACCATGGGACATTTTCTCAAAGAGACTGATTTTTCCCGCCAGGAAGTGGCGGAGATCTTCGCCTTGGCCCGCGACCTGAAGCAGAAGCGGGGCACGCGCCTCAAGCTGCTCGCCGGGCAGACTTGGGCGATGATTTTTGCCAAGTCGAGCACGCGCACGCGCGTGTCGTTCGAGGTCGCCATTCACGAGCTCGGCGGCAATCCGCTTTTTCTGAACACGAACGACATCCAGATTGGCCGGGGCGAAACCATCGCGGACACGGCGAAGGTATTGTCGCGCTTCGTGCACGGGCTCGTGGTGCGCACCTATGCGCAGTCGGACCTGGAGGAGCTAGCCGCGCACGGCGGCCTGCCTGTGATCAACGCGCTGACTGACTACCTGCACCCGTGCCAGATTTATGCTGACGCTTTCACTGCGGCGGAGCGTTGGGCCGGACCGAAGGGTGACCTGCTGGCCTCGCTCAAGGGCCGCAAGATCGCGTTCCTCGGCGATACGCGGTTTAACATGGCCAATTCGTGGATCCTCGGGGCCAACCTATTCGGCATGACTGTCTCCCTCGCCGGGCCGAAGGGCTACGAGCCGGGCGCAACGATCCGGGCCGACGTGAAGAAGTTCGGCGGCGGCTTCCGGTTTACGACCGATCCTTATGAGGCGGTGGCCGGTGCCGACATTGTCTACACTGACGTGTGGACCAGCATGGGCCAGGAAAAGGAGGCCGCCGAGCGGCAGCGCCGGATGCTGCCTTATCAGGTAACCAGGAAACTTTTTGCCGCGGCGAAGAAAGACGCGCTGTTTATGCACTGTCTGCCGGCGCATGTGGGGGAGGAAGTGACGCAGGACGTCCTGAACAATCCCCGGTGCATCATCTTCGACGAGGCCGAGAACCGGCTTCACATGCAGAAGGCCATTCTGGCTACGCTTGCCGGTTTACGTCGCTAGCCTAACCGCCTTACGGTTCGATGATGTAACTAACTCGCGTGCTGGAGATTTTCCTGAAAAACCCGGTGGTGAGATTTCCGTCGTCGAGCTTAATATCGATTTCCAGAAGCTGGGCGTCCGTTACCGTAAAACCGGTGACAGAGACAGCGGCAGTGGCCCATGCCCTGCCTTGGTCCCAATTCCACCGGCCACCAAGGGTGTTGGGGTTAGCGGTCCAAGAATCTTCTTTAAAATCGCCACTCATACCTGAAGGAATGGCACCTGCACCAGAATCTGCGGGCCAAGAACCATTCTGGGTATTATAAACCTCGAAGGACTGCACAAAGATACGAAAATCATTAATGGCGCGCGCATTTTGGGAAGCACGCTGGCTGCGCTGAAAGGCCGGGAGGGCCAGCGCGGCGAGCAGTCCGATGATCACGACGACGACCATGATCTCGACCAGCGTGAATCCACGGGGTGTTTTGAGGTCAAACCGATGAGACGTGCTGTTCATGGGATTGGCAAAAAGCATCGCCCGTGATCGTCCAAAAGCAATCCTGCTGAGTCCCATTAGAGGCTGATACGCCATTTTTACTTTGCGCAGGGAAGGGCATCGCCAACACTGCTGAACCATCATGAAGATCGTTCTCGCATACTCTGGAGGCCTAGACACTTCAGTCATCGTAAAATGGCTCGAGGAAACCTACGACGCGGAAATCGTCACGTTTGCCGCTGATATCGGCCAGGAGGAAGAGCTTACAGGTCTGCCGGCCAAGGCCAGGAAAACGGGTGCCACCAAGCACTATACCCTCGATCTGGTCGAGGAGTTCGCCCGCGACTTCATCTATCCTATGGTCCGGGCCAACGCGATTTATGAGGGCCAGTATTATCTCGGCACCTCTATCGCCCGTCCGCTCATCGCCAAGGCTCAGGTCGCGATCGCGAAAAAGGAAAAGGCTGACACGGTCGCGCACGGCGCCACCGGCAAGGGCAATGACCAGTGCCGCTTCGAGCTCACCTACATGGCGCTCAATCCGCGGCTCACCATTCTCGCCCCGTGGAAGATCGAGAAGTTCCGCGACGAATTTCCCGGTCGGGCCGAGATGATCGAGTATTGCCGCACGCACAAAATCCCGGTCGAGGCTTCGCTCAAGAAGCCGTATTCGATGGACCGCAATCTCCTGCACATCTCCTACGAGGCCGGCATCCTCGAAGACCCGTGGTTCGATCCGACCACCAAGGCCAACAAGGGCATGTTCAAGCTTTCCGTCTCGCCCGAGGACGCGCCGAACAAGCCAGAATACGTCGAGCTCGATTTCGTGCAGGGTAACTGCACCGCGGTGAACGGCCAGAAGCTTTCTCCGGCCGGGGTGCTGAAGGCCCTGAATAAACTGGGTGGTAAACACGGCATCGGCCGCGTCGACCTCGTCGAGAACCGGTTTGTCGGCATGAAGTCCCGCGGTGTCTACGAGACGCCTGGTGGCACCATCCTCATGCAGGGCCACCGCCAGGTCGAATCGCTGACGATGGACCGTGAGGTCATGCATCTGCGCGACTCGCTCATCCCGAAATACGCCGAGTTGGTTTACTACGGATTCTGGTTCGCCCCCGAGCGCGAGGCCTTGCAGGCGCTCGTGGATGAGTCGCAGAAGCACGTCACCGGCACCGTCCGCCTGAAGCTTTACAAGGGCAACATCATCACCTGCGGCCGGAAGTCGAAGTATTCGCTCTACGACATGAACATCGCGTCGATGGAAGGCGTGAAGTCGTGGTATAACCAGAGCGACTCGACCGGCTTCATCCGGCTCAACGGCCTGCGCCTGCGCGCCCGCTATTTCGCCCAAGGCGGCCCCAAGGCCTGAGCTCTGCGGTTCGGCGCGAAATACTGGCGGTTCGTCGCAATTAACCCGCCGGCTGGGGAGGGGGAGCCGAACATTGCGTTGGTTGTCCAACGCGGACAGCTTCAACCGCTAGCTGATGATTGCGACTTCTTCCCAAAAATACTGGTGGATCACCTCGGCCATGTGCGGCACGGGAGCGTTGATGCTGGCGGTTTTCATCGGGCCGCAGCGCGGCCTGCCAGTGTTGCCCCGGGCGGCCGGGGACGAGAACGTCCTCCGGGTCGCCTACACCCAGAAGCTGCAGCCCGATCCCCATCAGCGCACCTTTCCCATCCCGGCGCAGAATCAATTTATTCTCAGTCTCTGGGAACCACTTATTGAATGCGATCCTGCGACCGGTCAGCCGAGACCGGCGGCCGCCGAGAGCTGGAGTTGGTCCGACGACCGCCTCAAATTGACGGTGAAACTACGGCCCGATGGTCATTGGAGCAACGGCGATCCGGTTACGACACGTGATTTTGTCCGCGGCTGGAGACGGCTGCTTCATCAGAAAATAGACACGGCTTCGGTATTGTTCCCGCTCAAAAACGCTGAGGCCCTGCACGGCGGTAAAATGCAGGGCGACGAAAATCTCGGAGTGGAGGCAGTGGACGACCGGATTTTGCGCATCTCGCTGACGGCCCCCCGTTCGACATTCGTGGCGGAGTTGGCTGATCCGTTGTTTTCCCCCGTGCATGAATCGACGGAAGCGGTGCTCAGGGAGCAGGCCTATTGGTTGCACCCGGAGAAACTGGTGTCCAACGGCGCTTTCCAGCTGGAACAGGCGCGGGCCGACGGCTACCGGTTGCGCACGTGCCCGCATTATCGTGACCGGGTGGAGACCAAACTAGCCGGGGTTGATTTTATCCGGGTTGCCAACATGAGCATGGCGCGGTTGATGGCGGCAGCGGGACAGGTCGATGTGCTGGCGTCGCCCGGTGGCAATCCCACCAAACTACCCACGAACCGGGGCCTCAGGGAGGAGAGCGAACTGGCCCTGACCGTCAGCACCCTCGATCTCAATGTCACTCGTGGACCGCTGCGGGACCTGCGGGTGAGGCGGGCATTGTCCCTTGCGCTGAATCGGTCTGGTTCGATTGAGCCGCAGGACAGCGAGAAATTCGTGCCCGCCTTGGCGTGGGTGCCGGATATGCCCGGCCGGCCGGGACTGACATTGTTGCGCGAGGATGTGGCCGAAGCCCGCCGACTACTGGCTGAGGCGGGTTATCCGAGCGGGCGCGGGTTCCCCGTGTTGATTATGCCTGTGGCCTCTAGTGGTTGGACAAGCTATGCCTACCTGCAGGCGTGGACCGAGTGTTGGTATCGCGAACTCGGCGTTCGCACCTATCTGGCCTATGAAATGGAAGCCGAGCGGAAGCAGCGCATGGATTCTGGAGACTACGATGTTTCCCCCAACAGCCTAGTGGCCACCGTGCCCGATGCTGGCGACATGCTCGGCATTTTCGCGCTGCCTCGAGTCTACAATGCAACCCGCTGGGAGAAGCCCGAGTTCAATCAACTGCTCGCCAAGGCGGACAGAAAGACGGGAGTTGAACGGCTTGCCTTGTTGGAGCAGGCCGAACGCATCGTCATGTCCGAAGTGCCAACCATCCCGATGATGTTCGAGCAACGTCGCACCCTGCTGGCGGTCGAGGTGGCGGGGTGGTATGCCGATCCATTGGGTCGCCAGTTGCTCAAGCACCTTTCCATCCAGTCAATGCCAGTGGAGAATTCGACGGCGAGGAGGTCTTTATGAGCCTAGGTAAAGCGTGGCTGCGCGACTGGCGTTTCTGGGGTGGGCTCTGGCTGGTGGGTTCCGCCGTGCTGGTCGGAGTGCTGTTTTGGGATGCGCGCGCATGGCTGGGCGGTATCCCGGAAGCCTCATTCCGCAGCACCGCGTTGCGCTTGTGGCCGGTCAGTGTGATGTGGTGGTTTCTGGCTCCGCTGATCTTCTGGCTGCAAGTCCAGTTGACGCTGCCGGATCGCCGCTGGCCGCTGGTCCTCGCCCTGCACGGCCTGATGGCGATGTTGATCACCGGCTTATTCATCATCATCGAAGCCGCCCGGCTGATGCTGGCGAACCACCTGCCGTGGTCATTCCTGCCTGTGATCATCCATGATTCAAGAGCGGTGGGGCGCTGGGATTACACGCCGCTGTTGATTTACTGCATGGCGATCTTCGCGCTCTATGCAGCGAGCTTTTACCGTCAGTGGCGGGTGGGACAGCTGCTCACGGGCGAACTGCAGGTGGCCAACGCCCGGCTGGAGACTAGGCTGGTGCGGGCCAGCCTCGATGCCCTGAAAATGCAACTGCACCCGCATTTTCTTTTCAACACCCTGAACTCCATCACGAGCCTCATTCGCAATGACCGTTCGCGGGAAGCCGAGGAGGTAGTCGCCGGGCTGGGCGAGCTGTTGCGCCGGGCCCTGGAGCACCGACAGGAGGCGATGGACACGCTCGAGCGGGAAGTGAATTTTCTACGCCGCTATTTCGAGATCGAGCGGATTCGCTTTCAGGATCGACTGCAGGTCGAATACGACATCATGCCTGACTGCCTGTTGGCTCTCGTGCCCTGCCTGATGCTGCAGCCGCTGGCCGAGAACGCCATGAAGCATGGCATCTCGCGCGATCCCGCCGCGCGATTGCTGCGACTCAGTGCCCGCCGAGAGAAAGACCAGCTGGTGCTGACCGTCTACAACGACGGGCCGGTCTTGCCAAAGGACGAACTAGTCAGCGGTTCTGGCATCGGGGTGCAGAACACCCAGGCCCGGCTGCACATGCTCTATGAGAACGACGCAAAGTTCGAATTAAGGGACAGCCCGCCGCATGGAGTCATGGCCCGCATCACCCTACCGTTCACCTCCGCCCCCGCCAAATGACCACGACCACCACCATCATCCGCACCATGATCGTCGACGACGAAGTCCTGGCCCGACAGAATGTCGAGGCTCTGCTGCGGCCTGACCCGGACATCCAGATCGTTGCGCAGTGTGGGAACGGTCCCCAAGCCCTCGAGGCCATCAAGCAACAACAGCCCGACCTGCTGTTCTTGGACGTGCAGATGCCCGGGATCTCCGGTTTCGAGGTGCTCGCCAAGCTTCCGCCTGCTGCTCTGCCGCAGGTCGTGTTTGTCACCGCGCACGACCAGTTCGCCTTGCAGGCATTCGAGGTCCACGCCGTCGACTACGTGCTCAAACCCTTCAACCGCGCGCGTTTCACCGATGCCCTCAGCCGGGCCAAATCCGCGGTGCGCAACCGCGACCAGCACGATCTCAGCAAGCGCTTCGATGACATCATGGGAGCCCTGCAACGGCTCAAGGCGCGAGGCGCTACGGCGGAGGGCCTCGCGGCCGCCCGGCCGCACGAGGACGACCGCCGGCTCTTCATCCGGTGTGACGGCGAGATCCACATGCTTTCACCCGACGATATCCTCTGGATCGAGTCCGACGGTGACTACGTGCGACTCCATTCGACGGACAAGTCGCGTTTTGTGCGGATGTCGCTCCAGAAGATGATGGAACGGCTCGACCCGAAGAACTTCGTGCGCATTCACCGCTCCACGATCGTCAATCTCCGCCACATGAAGAAGACCGGCCCGGCCCTCTACGGCGAATACAGCGTCGAGCTGACCAACGGAATGAAACTGCGGGTGAGCCGCACCTTTGTGCACGAGCTCAAGGCGCACCTCTGATCGGGGTCCTCCTGCCGGGCTTTATCTTGCTTGGTTGGGCACTCGGGCGACGGCAGGCGCGACTGGTATCGCTTTGTTGTAGGACTGTCGCACCGCAATTGTGCGGCCCGGCGCATCGCGTGTCATATGGCGGCAGCAACCGGGGCAGTCCCGGTTCTGCCTGCCACACACACCCTAGCAAATCGCATGAACTCAACACGCACACTACACTGGTGCGGGCACACGCGCCGTTTGGCGCTCGTGACCCTACCCCTGTTCGCGGCTATGGCCGCTTTTGCCCAGCAACCCGCCCCGGCTTCCGCCAACTCCGAAACCGTGGTATTTGAAGCCTATCAAGTAACAGGCTCTCTCTTACCGAAGACGGAAGGTGAAACCTTCATCCCGGTTTCCACCTACTCCTCGCTCAAACTCCTCCAACTGGGCGCGAGCACTCCGATCGAGGGCTTGCGCAGTCTGCCCTCGTTCTTTGGCGACACGGCCAACGAACTGAACAGCAACGGCGGGACAGGTGCGGCCACGGTCAATCTCCGCGGCTTGGGTGGCACTCTCACCCTCGTCAACGGCCGTCGAGCTTCGGGCTTCGAGGATCTCAATACCATTCCGATTGATGCGATCGAGCGCATTGACATCCTGAAGGACGGTGCAGGTTCCGTTTACGGTGCCGACGCCCTTGCCGGTGTGGTTAACGTCGTGCTTAAGAAGAAGTATATCGGTTCGCAGCTTCGCATCGGCTATGGCATTTCGGGTGAGAGTGACGCCAAGCAGTGGGACGTCTCTTTCCTCTACGGGCAGGCTTTCGCTGACAACAAGGGCTATATCACAGTCACGGGATCCTATGCCGACAAGGACACTCTTTTTGCGCGTGATCGCAAAATTTCCGCCTTGGCGGATGGTCGAGCCTTTGGTGGCCAGAATGGCGGCAGCCCGACTTTCGCCGGTCATATCGGCTCAGCCGGCGGTGGTATCGTGCTGAACAGCTCCCTTCCGTTCGGCCAGACTCCGGCTGACTACGGTCCGTTCAATCCCAGCACGCAAAGCTTCAACTTCCGCGACTATTCGCCGTCGATCCCCGGCCAGACGCGCAAGCTGTTCCACCTCGCTTCGGGCTACGAACTCTTCGGGAAGCAGGTCGAGCCTTATCTGGAATTCGATTGGGCCAATCAGTTCACGGCCAATGGCCTGGCTCCGGCCCCGATCTCCCTGCCCAATGCGACTGCGCGCAACAGCCGTTACAACCCTTGGGGTGTGGGCGTCGCCATTCCCGGCAACACCGTCCGTTATCGTGGCACCGATACCGGCAACCGCCTGACTGAGTATGACAAGACGATCTGGCGTGCTGTCGCCGGCATCAAGGGTTCCTTCAGCAATGGCTGGGGTTACGACATGGGTTACATGAAGACGGATTATAAACGGGATCTGACCGAGAAAGCGGGTGTCCTGCGTTCCCTTCTTGTGGCTGAGACCGATGCTGGCCGGTTCAATCCCTTTGCCCGCGCGGGCACCACCGGAACTTTCCGGGGCAGCTCATGGGACAATCATACGTCGCTCACGGCGGCCTTGGCTCAGGGCAAGAAGCCGACGACCGACAAGCTTGATGTCTTTGATTTCAAGATGTTCGGTCCGGCCATCGAACTGCCGGCTGGCTTCAGCAACCTCGCGGTCGGTTACGAGAAGCGCAAGACCCACGGCACCTTTACCCCCGAGGCCATCTATTTCGCAGGTGACCTGTTGGGCTACAACTCGAGCAATCCCTTCGACGCCTCGTCAAAGAACAACGCCTATTTCGGCGAGATCTCGGTCCCGGTAGTATCGGCGAAGAACAACATCGCCTTCGTCAAGGACCTCAGCCTCAACGCCAATGTGCGCTATGACAGCGCGACCGTGCATGACAATCTCACCGGTAGCGGCCGGACCTTCGGCTCCGAGACCCATCGTTTTGGCCTGAAGTTTCAGCCGGTGGATGATCTCGTGATCCGCGCCAGCTACGGCACCGCCTTCCGTGTGCCCAGCCTGAACCAGCTCTACGATGCTCCGGGTGACAATAATCCCACCCTGATCGACCCGTTGCGTTTTCCCATCGGTCAGCAGACCACGGTCACGACCGGGGGTAATCCCAATCTGGACCCGGAAACCAGCGTCAGCCGCAGTCTCGGTATCATCTACTCACCCAAGGCGATTCCCGGGCTGAATATCACCATCGACTACTACAAGACCAAGCTCGGCGGTCTGATCACCGACGGCGCTCAGTTCATCCTGAACCAAAATGCTGCCACGCAGGGTGCCGGCTTCCCGCAGGTCGTCCCCGGCGTCTCGGTCGTCACCGATCCCAACGCCTTGTATGCCGGTCTTATCGTTCGTGACCCGGTCACCGGCCAGTTGGATGATACGATCTCGGCGATCAACTCCACCAACCTCAACGTCTCCGAACGTTTGGCAGAAGGTATCGACTACACCTTCACCTACCGTCAGCCCAAGGCCTCGTGGGGTCAGTTGACCCACACCCTAGAATTCAACCAGGTGCTCGAATGGAACCTGATTCCCGAGGCCGGCTCACCGGCGCGGAACTACAAGGGCCAGTTCGTCGATCCCGCGTCCGATGCAATTGCCCCGGGCTCCATTCCCGAGTGGAAGGGTTACTACAATATTCTGTGGGAGAAAGATTCTTGGACGGTTAGCCTCACGGCAAACTACGTCCATACGATCTTGGATGACCCGAATGCACAATATACCGACGCCAGCGGGCATTTCGCCTACGTTAATGCCGCCGGTCAAGACGTGCAGACCGACGACATCTCGATGGAGCGCTATGTCACCTTCGACGTCACTGCCAAGTATGCCTTCAAGTCGAACAACAAGTGGCTCAAGGGCACCGAGGTTAGCCTCACCATCATCAACATCGGGGATGAACCGCCGCCGTTCTCCGCCGGTGCCTTCAACGACAACTATGACACCTCGCTGTATAGCACTCGCGGTCGCTTCTTCGGGCTCAACATCATCAGGAAGTTCTAAGCCCTTATTCACCCCTAGCTAGTCTGCAAGCCCCCGGGAAATTTCCTGGGGGCTTTGCTTTGGCGAAGTCACATCGAAGGCCAACGCGGGCCTTAGAACAATGACTGCGCCGCGACGCCGACGGCCGTGATCGGGCCTTGGTCACCGAGGCCGTCGATCATGCGGTCGGCTTTCTTCATCGTGGATTGCACGCTCAGATAGAGGCTGTCGTCCGAGATCAGCTTGCCCAGCGTGCCCTGGCCGCTGTTCAGCTTGTTGGAGACTTCGCGCAGGTTGTTGAGCGAAACTTTGAGGCTGCTGGCGGTAGGCTCGTCGTAGAGGAGCAGGCCGAGGGTGCCCTTGCCGCTCTTCACATCGGCCACGATGAGCTTGGCGTCGCCCATGAAGGTGCGCGCATCCGCCGCCGCTTGCTTGATCTCGCCGACGGAGGCGAGCAGCTCGTCGTGCAGTTTCGAGTCGTTGATGAGTTTCCCCATCGTGCCTTCGCCGGCCTTCAGCTTGGCGGTGACGTCCTGCAGGTTGTTGAGGGTTTCCGTGAGCTTGGGTCCGTTCTCCGTGACCAGCTTGTCCAGCTTGCCAAACAGCGATGACGAGCCGCTCTCGCCGCCGCCGAGGGCCTTGCTGACGCCGTCGGCCACCTGCTCGAGCTTGGAGCCGAGGGCGCCGAGCTGGCTGATGACCTCGCTCATGTCGACAGTCACCTTGGTCTTGATTTCGTCTTGGTCTTTCAACAGCGCGCCGCCGGGGGTGCCGAAGGTGATGCCGAGGTAGTTGCTGCCGAGCAGGCTGGACTGCTCGACGCTGGCGACGGCGTCGGTCGGAATCTTAACGCCGGGCTCGATAGAGAGCAGAGCCTCGACGCGGGAGCCGGCGAGGCGGGTGAGCTCGACGGCACCGACTTTGACGCCGGCCATACGGATCTCGTCGCCGGTCTTGAGGCCCTTGAGGTTGGCAAAGCCGGCCACGAGGGTGTAACCTGGTTTCTTGAAGAGCCGCCCGCCGTTGAGCGATTCGAAGGTGATCCAGGCGAGCGCCAGACCCAGGAGGAAAAAGAGGCCGACGCGGATGGTTTGTGAGGTGTTATTCATGGCTGTTCTCCAGTTGTTTGAAGCGAGGATTCTTGAGGTCGATGACCGGGTTGAGAAAGTTGGCGATGACGGGATCGGTAGGGTTCTTGAAGTCAGCGGGCTTGCCGATGCCCCGGATGCGGCCGTCCATCACGAAGGCCATGCGGTCGGCAATGTTGAAGGCGAGGTCGCGGTCGTGCGTCACCACCACGCTCGTGACGGCGGTCTGCTCGCGGAGCGTGGCAATGATTTCGGTGAGGGTGGCGGACATCACCGGGTCGAGCTCGGAGGTGGGCTCGTCGTAGAGCAGCATCTGGGGCTCCATCACGAGCGCACGGGCAATGGCGACACGCTTCTTCATGCCGCCGGAGAGATCGGAGGGGAATTTATTGGCGGATTTCTCCAGCGAAAGGATCGCAAGCGCGTGCATGACGCGCTCGCGGATGCCGGCTTCGTTGCACTCCCGGTGTTCGCGGGGATAGAGGGCAAGGTTATCGTAAACCGAGAGTGAGTTGAAGAGCGCGCCGGCCTGGAAGACGAGGGCGAGGTGAACCTTGTTGCGGGTCTCGGGGTCGGCGGCGTCGTATTCGCCGATGCGCACCTCGCCACTGGTGGCGGTCTCGAGGCCCGCAATGTGTTTCAGGAGGACGGTCTTGCCGGAGCCGCTGGGGCCCATGATGCAGAAAATCTCGCCGGGTTTGACCTCTAGGTCGATGTCGCGGAGCACGGTGGTCCGGCCAAATTTTTTATTCAGCTTGGCGACGGTAATGCCGAAGGTCTTGCCGACAAAGGGCGAGGCGGTGAAGGTGGAGGAGGTGCTCATGACATCAGGAGGGCTTTGGTGACGAAGTAATCGAGCACGAGGATGAGGATGAGCGAGGTGACGACGGCCTTGGTGACGGAGGCGCCGATTTCGCGCGGGCCCCCGCGGGTGTTGAGGCCGATGTAGGAGCACACGAGCACGATCACGAAGCCGAAGACCTCGGCCTTGATCAGACCGTCGGTCACGTCGTGCGGTTTCATGAATTCCTTCAAGGCGGTGAAGTAGGACTCGGAGTCCACGGAGATGGAATGGGTGTATTCGCAGACAAGCGCGCCGCCATACCAGCCGCAGAGGTTGGCGATGATGGCCAGCACGGGCATCATGACCACGATCGCCGCCAGCCGCGGTAGCACCAGCATGCGCTCCGGCGGGATGTTCATGGTCGTGAGGGCGTCGATCTCTTGGTAGACTTTCATCGAGGCCAGTTCGGCGGTGATGGCGGAGCCGACGCGGCCGGCGATCAAAATGGCCACCATGACCGGGCCGAGCTCGCGAGCCATCGTCAAGCCGACGAGTGTGCCGATGAACTGCTTGGCGCCGAAGTTCTCCATGCTGTAGCCGCTTTGCAGGGCGAGCACGCTGCCGATGAAGAAGCTCAGGATGGTGACGATGGGCAGGGAGGTGTAGCCGATGAGATAGCACTGCTCGATGAAGCGGGCCCGCTGGCGCGGCAGGGTGCCGATGAATTTTATCGAGCGCACCAGCAGGAGCAGAGTGCCCCCGATATGGCCGACAATGGTGGTGAGGTGATTCATGGCGACGTGGCTTGGATGGCCTTGATAGCGGCTTTGGGGCGAAAATCGAACAGCAAGAAATGCCAGCGCTCACCCGCGCGGCGTTGCAGACCGATGAGGCCGTTGCCCAGCGCGATCCGTCGGCTCACGGGGTTGGCGTGAACACTGAAGAGCGGCCCGAGGTGAAACTCCGTGACGGTGGGACCGTGGCGGTAGGTCACGGCATTCCAGAGGAGCGAGTGTCGGGCGGAGGTGTCGGGGTTTCGCTCGTAGCGGTAGAGCGCGAACAACGGGGACCAGAGTTGGCGCACGGTTTCGTTGCCCGGGAAGAAAACTTCAAAAGGACTCAAGGCCTGGACCTGCCGCCGGCCGGCACCGTTGTTCCAAGAAGTGAACAGCGGCCAGAGATGGGTCTTGTGCGCCGGCGCGGCGGCCGGGTTGGTCAGGCTCTGCTGATTGAGCGACCAGTAGAGGAAGAAGAGGAACTGGTTCTTCCTCTGGGCGACGCCGTCGGACCGCCAGTGCTGATGGCGATAGAGCGGCCAGAGCAACCAGGTCTTGTCCGAGCCCTTGATGACGGAGTGGGTGTAGAACGGCGCCCAGCGATTGACGACGCGGTCGTCGCCGCGGGCCTGCACGAGGAAGGGCCAGAAGTAGCGCTGCTCGTCGTAACGGTAAGGGGCCGTGCGGTGGGTGTAGCCGAAGAAGGGCCAGACATAGGTCTCGCGGATGTAGCCGGTGCCGGTGTCGCGGGCGTAGAAGGGCAGGACGCCGAGCGCCACGTCGGGCACGGGCTCGGAAAGGTTAGTGCTGGATTTATAGATGAGGGGCCAGAGGCAGAACCGACGTTCGTAGTCACCGTCGTGGGCGTTCCGGCCGAACAGCGGCCAGAATTCAAAACCGTGGTAACCTTCGCCGCCGATGAAGCGCAGGAATGGCCAGGGCGCGTGCGTGATTTCCCGGCCGGATTTATCCGTGCGCGCGTAGAGCGGGAAGAGGACAAAATTGATGCGATCCTTGCCGAAGCGGTTCTTGATCGTTCCGCCCAAGGGGAAGAGGGCGTGATAGCTGTCGGCCGGATCGTTTGCCTCGCGGGAGAAGTAGAACGGCCAGACATCGAAGCGATTGTCCGGATGCGCGGCGCTCTCCGTATCCACGGTGGAATTAGCCAGCTGGAAGAAGCTGAAGGACCGGTATTCGCCCTGTCGCCGCCAAGTGAAGAAAGGGTAGAGCGCGTTGCCGTGCTCCACGTTCCCCACGTGTGATTGCTGAAAGAAGGGGCGCAGGCCGTAGGATTCCTGGGGATCGGAGTGCGTGAAGATCAACGGACCGAGCCATTGCGCGGAGGTGGCGCCGGTGTCTTCGGCGGTCCGGCGCACGTAGAGCGGCCAGTAGTTCTCCTCGTCGCCGCGCGCGGTGACGGTCAGGAGCAGGGCAGCGCAAAGCAGCCGGTTTATGCGGCGGGAAAACATGCTTGGTGGGCTGGGTAAGGCATGGCCTTGGCGGCGGTGGAGAGCCAGTCAGGTCAGGATGACTTTCCACCACCAAGGAGAGAATATGTTAGGCGCACGGGGAGCAAATGATATGTTTCAACCGCCGCTGGGTGAAAGTGTTCCAACAAATAATAATGTTGGGGTGGAACGCCGGGTGGTCTAGGTTCCGGCCATGCGCATCACCGGTGGCCAGGCTCGCGGTATTCCCCTCACTCTGCCCAAGGGCGACGCGGTGCGCCCAGCGACCGACGCCCTGCGTCAGGCCGTGTTCTCCAGCTTAGCGGCCCGGGTGGCCGGGGCGCGGTTTCTGGATCTGTTCGCCGGCAGCGGCGCCTATGGCTTGGAAGCGCTGAGCCGCGGGGCGGCCGGCGGAGTGTTCGTGGAGAAAAACGCCCAGACGGCGGACTTCATCCGCCGCAACCTCGCGGCCGTATGCAAGAGCCTCGGGCGCGCTACGGATGATCTGCAAGTGGTCACGGCCGACGCCACCACGACGATGCCGGGCGGGGTCGCTGACTTGGTGTTCATCGATCCGCCCTATGAGATCATCCCCGAGGTCGCGCCAAAAATTTTTGCGCGATTGGATAAATTGCTCGCAGCCAAGACCGATTCGCTGGTCATTTTCGAAATGCCGGGTGAGCTCAACCTCACTCCCGCGGGTTGGACCTGCGTCAAGCGGTTGGGCAAGGGAACACGGCAACCGACGGCGGCAATATTCAGAGCAAACCGAGCCTTGCCTTGAGCAAAGTGACGGCGGCAATGCAGGCCGTCTCGGTGCGCAGGACGCGTTCGCCAAGATGAGCGAAAACAAAGCCGTGCGCGCGCAGCAAGTCGCGTTCCGCGGGCGCCCAGCCGCGCTCGGCACCCAGTGCGAGCGCGACGGCGGATCGGTCGGCGAGAGCCAAACTGCTCAGTGCGCCAGGCGATTCGTAGTTGTCGAGGGCGATGCGGGCGTGGTCACCCGGCAGGGCGGCGATGGCTTCGCCGAGTGAACGCCCGTGCTGCACGGTTGGGATACGGGTGCAGAAAGCTTGGGCCGCACCGGCCACGAGCAGCGATTCCCATTCGCGGGATAACCAGAGCGAGCTCTGCGCATAACCCGGCTCCGTCCGCTCGGTCAGCACAAAATCCAGGGCACCGATGCCGAGGGCGGCACCTTCCCGCAGGATGTCGCGGGCCGTTTGGGGCCGGGGCAGACCGATGATAAGCCGGATGGGCGCTAGGGGCGGCGGCGGGGTGCCCCACGCATAGGACAGGACGAGCGCCTCGTCGGTCACCGCCCGCAGGGTCGCCTGGCCGCGGGGGCCATTGATGAGGCCGACATCGAAAACCCCGCCGGGTGTGCGGCGCAGCACTTCCAGAATATGACGGGCCCGGGGATCGCGGTGGGACAGCGGAAGCTCGACTTCGGGGGGATAAAAAAGAATGATGTTCACCAGAGAGGCAGGAGCTGCTTGCTACGAATTTCCTGTCACAATACTAATGAGACCACACGTGAAATCGGCCGACGCAATCCCAGGGAGCGAAGGAGGCGGAAATTCCGGCATCGGGCGGGTTGTGATCGTGGAAGACCAGCGCTTGGTGGCCGAGTTTCTGCAGTTTCATTGTCGCGATCTGCGGCTTCAGGTCCTGCGGCACTGCGCTGGTTATATCGACGGGCTCGCGGCTATTCGGGAACTCCTGCCCGATCTCGTGCTGCTGGACATCTCGCTGCCGGACGGTGATGGTTTGGAGTTGGCGCGGGAGCTCATCGAAGAGTTACCCCGCATCAAGGTGCTCATCATTTCCTCCCACCATGATCCTTGGACCATGATCCAGGTGCAGCGGATCGGCATCCATGGCTTTGTGGATAAGAATGACCAGCGGCCCGAGGTTTTGACCGAGGCCATTCATGCCGTGCTGGGTGGCCGGGTTTATTACACTCCGGTGGTAAACCAGTCGAGCGCCACGATCCGGCGTGACCCCAAGTCCTTCATCCGCGTCCTGTCGGATTATGAGACCCGAATTCTTTCGATGATCGGCGAGTCCAAATCCGACGAGGAGATCGCGACGGTGCTCAACATCAGTCCTGCGACCGTGCAGTCGCGCCGGCGCGACATCATGCGCAAGCTCGACATTCACTCGACGCCTAAGCTGATCCACTACGCGATCGTCAACGGGTTGACGCGGGCGGAGCAACTGGGCCGGAAGAAACCAATCTGAGGCGCAGCTCGGAGGAAAGGGCCTGCAACTCGGTCCACTGCTGGCGCGCTTCGGGCCAGAGTCCATTCGCCACGGTCTGCTCAATCTGACGCAGCAGCTGCTCAAGCGGGCGTTCATAGATGAAGCTGCAGCGGCCGCAAAGCAGATGGGCGTAGTGCGCTGCCTCGGGTGTGTCTTCGTCGTGCACCGCAGCACCGAGCTGATCCAGTTCCAACTGGAGCTCGGAGAGATAGAGCGCCAGCTCGTCCTCGAATTTGATCTGCTTCTTTCCGGCGAGCAACCGCAGGTTGGCCAGCCCGTCGACGGGCTGTGGTGCCGGAGCGGGTGAGAAGACCGGTTGGCCGGCCACCGCCGCGAGGGCTTTGTGCAGCCGTTCGGTTGTGACGGGTTTTCCCAGAAAAGCATTCATGCCCGCAGCCAGACATTCAGCCTGTTTTTCCGGAGTGCTGAAGGCCGTGGTGGCGATGATGTGGGCTTGGGCTGAACCCGTGAGCAGCGCGCGGATGCTTCGCGAAACGTCCAGTCCGCTCAAGCCGGGCAAATCATAATCGAGAAAAATAAATTCAAAATCCTCTTGGGTGGCCAGAGCGATGGCTTCGGGGCCGTCGCCGGCCGCCAAGGCGGTGACGCCTTGCGTAGCCAGCAGATCGACGAGCACGATCCGGTTGTATTCCTGATCGTCGACCACCAAGGCGAGTCGCCGTCCGGTCCCGGCGACAACTCCGATTGCGGGAGTGGACTCGGAGGATTCCGGGGCGATGGCGAACGGGGCGCTGAAATAAAAACTGGAGCCGTGGCCCAGCTCGCTCTCCAGCCAGATCCGTCCGCCCATTTTTTCGGCGAACCCTTTACACAGGGCGAGGCCCAAGCCGGTGCCCGGCACGCGCCCCTGTTGGGCCGCGGCCCCGCGCTCAAACCGGTTGAAGAGACGCTTCTGCTCCTCGGCGGAAATGCCGGGACCGTCATCCGATATGGCAAAGACCACCTCGGTCTGATCGGGGGTCAGGGCCGGTTTGCACCAGACGGTGACATTGACCTGACCCCGGCCGGAAAATTTCAGCGCGTTGCTGACAAAGTTGAGCAGGATCTGGCGGATGCGACGAGGGTCGCCCTTGAGCCGCCGGGGCACTGCCGGGGAAATGGCGATTTCTACGGGGATGCGGTATTTCTCGCTGTCGGAGGCGGCCATGGCGGCGACCGAATCAACCAGTTCGTGGAGATCAAATGGCTTTACATCGAGCTCGATGACCCCGGCCTGCACTTTGGAAATATCGAGGATGTCCTCCAGCAGCGATGAGAGATGGCTGGCGCACTGGCGGAGCAGACCAAACTTGCGGCGACTCTCCTGGTCGAGACCAGCGGTCTTCAGCGATTCCGAGATGCCGATGACGCCGTTCATGGGGTTGCGGATCTCGTGGCTGACACCCGCGAGAAATTCATCCTTGGCGGCGTTGGCTTTGACCAGCTCCGCCGTGCGGACTTGGACTTGGGTTTCAAGTTTGGCATTCTGGGCCCGGATCTGGCGCTCCCGGAAACGGATGAGGCCCCAGACGCCCAGGGCGAGGGCGAGGGCGTAGCCGGCCAACGCCTCCTTCGAGCGATACCACGGGGGCAAGATGCGGAAGGTGAAGACCGCGGGCTCACTCGCCAGACCAGCGGCGTTCACCGCCCTGACCTCAAAACGGTAGTTACCCTCGGACAGGTTGGAAAATTCATAGGCTCGACGTGAGTTCGCGACCGACCATTCACCACCGCCTTGGCCCAGTCGCGTTTGCAGAAGCCAGTCCTTAGTGCGCGTGTAGTCGCCCGTGAATACTTTGAAGTTTATCCGGTGATCGTTGAACGTGAAATCCAGTTTGTTGGCTTTTGCGGATGGGCTGGAATGGAGTGTGTCCAGCTTGATGAAAGGAGTCGTGGGCACCGGTGGTTTCGTGAGCGCGTCGTAATCAAGTCGCAGCAGGCCTTCGGTGCCACCCAGCCATAGGATCGAGCGCCCGGCCTCTTGGGTGAATTTTATCGTCTGCACAAACCCGATCGAATCCAGGGCCGGCACCTCGAGTTCGTGCCATTCAACGCTTCCGTTGCTGCCGACAGTAAAGATACCGAGGCCTTGGCCCCACGCCGAGGTGCTGGTGGAGCCAGTGCGTTTGAAGGCGACCACCGTGCCATCGGCCGACGGTGCTACCTGAACAACCATAGGCTTGATTGAGGGCAGCCGTTGCAGAACACGCAGATCGGATCCATCGGCGTTGGCGCGGAGAACCTTGCCTTCCACAAACACCAGCAGGTTGGTGCCATGATCACTGAGGCAGACGAAACCACCAAAAGGTTTCGCGGTGTCAGGGTCATGAACCGGTTGAAGTTTGCTGGTTGCCGGGTCGTAGTTGAATAAACCCTGTCCGGCCGTGCCGATCCATACGCGGCCGACTGTATCCTCAGCGAGCGCCATGATAACATCAGGCACCTGCACCATCGGGGTATGGCGGAAAGATCCGTTAGGCTGGGCCTCGAGACGGACCAAGCCGTAGCCTTCGGAAAGCAAATAGCTGCCGGGTGAGAAGTGCGCCGGCTGAATAAGCTGAACCCCTTTCGCCATCAGGCCGTAGATCGGCTTGATCGCGACCCCATCATAATAGTCGATCCCGCCGTGGCGGCCCATCAGCAGGCCTTGGCCATGAATCTTGAGCGCACCGTAAGTTTCCTTGAACTGGGTTTGCAGTTCAAACCCGGCACCATGGCCGGTGGCAGGCGAAAGAGTGAAAGTGCCCGCTCGACTGATGACGTAAGAATGATCACTCAGCGTTTCCATGCCAACCGCCCCGCCATTCAGGCCGTTCCGGGCATTGAACAGGGTGACGAGTCCTTGCCGTTCCAGCTGGAAGATGCCGCCGGCCGAAGAACACCAAATATGGCCATTGTTATCAGTGATAACCGAGAAGACGTTCTGTCCCGGAAGGCCGTCGCGCGCATCCACAATCCGCAGGATTTGCCTGTCCTCACCGATGAGCGCTAGTCCGCCGTTGACGGTTCCGACCACATGGGTGCCGTCGGGCATGGTGGCATAGCTGGCGAGCCGGTTTTCAGTGATGTAGCGATTCACCTCCTCGCTAAATTCCTGTCGGGGCGGAGAGCCGGGGCGATAAAATCCCTCGCCGCTGATCAAAAGCAGGCCGGATGAATCCTTGCTCAGACCCAGAATGCCGGCGTCGGGCAGGTGCGTGCGGTCCAGCTCCAGTTGAGGACCCGTCTCGTCCAGACGATACAAGCCGGTTTCGCGATGATGAAACCATATTTCACTACCTAACTTGAGAGGGAACAGCCGGCTCTTGCCGGGAAAGTCCCAGGTGCGAAAGGCCGTGCCATCCCAGCAGAACAGTTTCCCCCGGCCGATGAAGTAAACCTGGGACCCAACAATACCGCAGCCCCAGATGTCCCCGACGAGGCGTTCATTCTCAGAGAGATGACTGATCAACGAATGATACTGAAAATTTCCGACGGCGGTTTCATCCACGTAGCCCATCTCGTTTGCGCCGCCTATCCATAGACGGCCGTCTGCCCCGTATTGGAGCGTTCGCACGGCGTAGGTATTTCCTATCGGATGGGTTTCCCAAGTCTGGCCATCATAGACCATCAGTCCTGTGCCACCGACAAAGAGTCGGCCCAGTTTATCTGGAATGACGATCCACGATTGCTGATCGGAACCCATATTCCGGGCCGAAATGAGCTCCACCCAGGGCAGGCCGGCAGTCTTATCGGCCCAAGCCCCGAAAACCTGACTCCACGCGAGTCCTAAGAATATCGTGGTGGCGTAAAAGAGGGATTTGGTCCGCATGGCTGGGCTTGGCTGATGCGGTGTTATCACGCGCGAGGCTGCCGGGCAATTTTCAAACGCACCTGCAATTAGGTGCGGCGCGGAAGCAGAACCGGAAGAACGACTCTGCAGAAACAGGCTATTTGCGCACTCCAGTTTCCCCGGACTTTGGCCGATACTAAGTCCGATGAACTCAATCACCCATACCCTCAGCGGGCTCGCTTCGAGCCTTTTTCTCAATGTCGGTCTCACCCAGGTTGCACAGAAACTTGACCCGGTCTCGACGGTAGAGAACAAGACCTCTTCTGCCGGCCTGTCTTCAGAGCCCTGTGGCTGGCCCTGCCAATTCACCTCTGAGAAAGGTCAGTAATTTTGCTCTGACTATTCTCCGATGTTCAACCTAGCCGCATTTCGGTATCGAGGTGTGATGGCCTCGGCCGGCGGTCCGGTTGAGCGGTTGGAGATGGCGGATGTCACAATCCTTGGCCAACGCGAATTCCTCGCCAACGCCTACCTGAAGGCAGGCTTGGCGGGGGATCGCGGAAGCCGGGTGTTGTATAGTCCGGCCAATGGCAGTGGCACGTCGCCTTCCCCGATGGTCGCGCGGTTTATGGCCATCTCTGAGGCCATGGAACGCTGGGCTCATAGTGAGCTGCACCGTAGCGCAGATAGAGCCAAATACGGTTTTGATGCGGATCCCTCCAGTAACGGCATGGCGGCTTATCCGGGACTCTTTGGTCGTCAGGCCCGGCCGAACGCCCTGATGGAAGCCGCCGAGCGTTTCAATCTGCTCAACTGGTGGGAAGGGCGGTTGCCCGCTTCAGAGTCCGACACCCGCTGGAAAGGAGTGCGGGCGGCCACCATTTGCTCGCAAGCCCCGGGCGTCACCGTGGTCCTTTTCAAACGAACGGAGGATGGCTTCATCGCCTACGGTCATGGCGCGGCGATGGATTATGATGCGGCCTGTCGCAAGGCGGCGGCCGAGATGGAGCGCCATGCCCTAGTGATCTCGCGGTTTGCCCTCACCCATGCCGGGCAGATCTCCGATCAGTTGCCGCCCGACGCGCATCCGATCGAGCGACGCAGCTTGTTTTTTGCGACCGAGGCCGGACACGAACTGTTTCTTGAGCGCCTGCGGTCACGTCCGCATAAGCCACTGGCTGAGCCCCGGCTGGTCTTCGATGGCCCGGTGCCGGGCCCGTGGGGGCGTTATGCTGATGTGTGGCGGGTGGTCTATGCGCCGCCCAGCGACCGTTTCCTAGGCATGGACGAGAATTATTTCCTTTGGTAAGACTTGGTGGAAAACCGGCCGGCCCGCCGCGTCGGGGTTGCCGTTTCGTCCACCGATAGGGCTGGCCTGCCAGCCGTAGTCACTGAGGCGGCACTGCTAGGGTGTGTCTTCAAACCCGATTCTCTGATTAAGAATGTCTCACAAGATTAGTGCGATAGCAGGTAGGGCGCACCGGCCCGGTGCGCCGCGGCGGAGCGAGCCGCTCCGCCCTACCGTTTGAAGCCACGCCGCAAGTGAAATGTCCTCTTTCGCCAAGCCTGCGGAGGACAGCCTTCGTCCTCGCATTGCTCGGCGGAGGCTGGAGCGGCTAGTCGGAATCGAACCGACGACACCTGCTTGGAAGGCAGAGGTTTTACCATTAAACTATAGCCGCGTGACGCGCCCGAAG
>JAHFTH010000181.1 GCA_023269445.1 Lacunisphaera sp. | reverse complement strand
AAAGCGGAAAGATCAGGTCGTAGAACGTGAAACCCGCCCACTCCGCGTGGCTGAACTGATGCGCCAGCCACGGGGTGATCGCCCCGCCCTGCAACCCGCCGAAGGCCCCGCCCAAGGCATCGCCCCCGACAATCCCCAGCATCGCCAACCCGCGCAACGCATCGAGTGACACCAGCCGCGGTGAGTCCGTCCGGGCCATTTTCGTTTCGTCCTTCATGGTTTGGCCGGCGGTGGGACCGGTAAACTCGCAACCTCCGCCGGGCGGAGAAAAAAGCCCACCTCCGAAAGCGCGGGACAAGCTGCCGCCTGGGTGACGCGCAGGCGGACCCGCCGGGTGGTGATCGCCGCGATCGGAAGCAGGCGTTGCGCGCCGATGCTCGTCGCCGTGGCAAATTCCTGCCACTTCCCGTCGCTATCCCAATCGAAGGCGACCCGGTCGATACGCTGCCCGAGGGGCAGGTATTCGCGCAAGCGGATCAGGTTGAAGGTTTGTGGTCCGCTAAATTCGAAGACGAGTTCGCCCGTGGTGACACCGTCGTCGGTGCTCCAGTAGGTGTCGCGCCGTCCGTCCGCCACATTCCGGGCCCCGAAGCGCGGATCGGCTCCGCGCACGGCACTGGCTGTGATTTGCGCTTCACCGGCCAGATCGTGGGCGAAGGTTTCATCCAACAGTTGCTTCCAACCCGTCAGCGCCAGCGCATCGGGCCCGGCGATGCGGCCTGAACGGTCCGGCGGCACGTTCAGGATGAGGTTCGCCCCCCGGCCCACGGAGTTCAGGTAAAGCGTGTAGAGTTCCGCCGGTGTTTTCACGGCGGCATTTTCCTTCTCGTGATAAAACCAGCCCGGCCGGATCGAAACGTCGACCTCGGCGGGCAGCCACTGCGGGCCGTGCCGGTCGCCCCGTTCGAGGTGTCGGGGGTCGGCCTGGCCGGGATGAAATCCCGTCGGATCAATCGTGGACCAGCAGGGATCGCCCGCGCTGCCCTTCTCGTTGCCCACCCAGCGCACGTCCGGCCCGGCATCGCTGAACATCACGGCGTCGGGTTGCCAGGCGCGGACCAGCCGCCAGGTCTCCGGCCAGTCATAGTAGGTCAGGCGATCGATCCGCCGCGTTTCCCGAGCCCCGCCATAGTAACCGTCGCCGCCGTTCGCGCCATCAAACCAGACCTCGAAAACCGGTCCATAGTTGGTGAGCAATTCTTGCAGTTGGTTGCGGTAAAACTCCCGATACACTGGCGTGCCATAGTCGGCCTGGTGGCGATCCCAGGGCGACAGATAAACGCCAAAGGCCAGACCCGTGCGGCGGCAGGCCGCGGCGACTTCGCCCACGATATCGCCCCGGCCATTCCGGTAGGGACTGTGCGCGATGCTGTGGGTGGTGAAACGGGTCGGCCAGAGACAGAATCCATCATGGTGCTTGGCGGTGAGCACCAGCCCACGCAGGCCGGCGGATTTCAACGTGGCCACCAGGGCGTCGGCATCGAAGGCGGTCGGGGCGAAGAGCTCCGGCGACTCGTCGCCATAACCCCATTCGCGATCCGTGAAGGTGTTGAGGCTGAAATGCACGAACGCATAGGCCTCCAATTCGTGCCAAGCGAGTTGCCGCGCCGAGGGCACCGCACCGAACGGAGCCGGAGGTGGGGTCTCGTGCGCCCCGGCCGCCGCCACCGCCCCGGCCGCCAGCAGCGCCGCGAATCGAACGGGGAAACTCATGCTCATCGCGCGAATTCCGCTTCGATCTCCTCGAGTGTCCGCCCCTTGGTTTCCGGCAGCCAGAACGCCGCGACCAGAAAATAGCCGACCGTGCAGACCGCCCAGAACGCAAACATCGCCGCGTAACCGTGGCTCTTCACTACCGGCAGGAACATGGCCGCAATCGCCGTCGAGATACCCTGGTTCACGAGCAGACCAATGCCCATGCCGAGCGAGCGGATGCGCGTCGGCATCAGCTCCGACAACGCGAGCCACACGCAGACGCCCGGCCCGGTGGCGAAACCCGCCACGAACAGCATCAGGCAGGCCGTCACAATCAACCCCGTGGAGGGACCCGCCGCCAGCGAGCCGGCCAAAATGAGCCAGAAGACCACCGCGCTGACGATTAGCGCCAGCGCGATGGTGCCAGTGCCGATTTTGAGCAGCGCCTTGCGGCCGATCTTGTCCACCAGCACGAGCCCGACGACGGTGAAAGCGACGTTGACTGCCGTGATCCACGTCGCCTGCCCCGCCGCCTCGACGGCGCCGAGCCCGGCCTGTTGCAGAATCACGACGACGAACTGGAGGATGGAATTGATGCCCGTGGTCTGCGTGAGGCCGAGCACGGTGCAGGTCAGCAAAAACGGCACCACGTAGCGCCGCTGCCACAGGCTGCCAGCCGCCCCGGCGGTTCCGCCGGTCGCTGGGGCCAGCGTGGCGCGCATCTCGATGAACTCGTCCTCCGCTTCCTCCGCCGGCCGTGAGCGACCGAGTGCCGCCCTCGCTTCCGCAGTGCGGCCGCGCCGCAGCAGCCAGCGCGGCGACTCAGTCACGAGCAAAGAACCGGCCAGAAAAACCAGGCCCGGCCACACGGCGGAGAGAAACATCGCGCGCCACGCTCCGTCCTGCGCGACCGTCAGCGCAATCGCATCCGCAGTCGCCGACCGGGCCTCGACGCCGGCAGTGTAATGCCGGCCCACGGCCATCGAGACCAAAATGCCGACCGTGAGAAACAGCTGGAACGCCGCCGTGCCACGCCCGCGGATGGCCGCCGGCAGCGACTCGGCCAGGTAAAGCGGAATGACGACCGCGATCATGCCGGCGCTCAACCCCTGTAACGTCCGCCCCGCAAACAGCGGGCCGAAACCGCGCGCGCCAACGATCAGCGCCACGCTGCCGAGGAAGATGACGGCCGCCGCGACCATGAGCCGCTTGCGCCCGATGAAATCCGCCAGCGCCCCGGCCGCGAGCGACGATACCGTGCCGCCCGCCAGCACTGCGGCCACGATGAGCGACTCCTGCGCGACAGTCAGTTGGATCGTCTTGTTCAGGTAGAGCAGTGCGGCGCCGATGATGCCGATGTCGTAGCCGTAGAGGAAACCGCCCATCCCGGCGATGAAGAGCAGCAGGGCGGTGTAAGTGCGTGGGGTCATGGGAAAGTCTTCACAGCGCAGCGGTGCGCACAAACTCGCCGGGCGCATAGCGGCGGAACGCCTCGATCGCTTCGTATTCGGCGAGGCCGAGGGTGTTGTAGGCCTGGGCCAGCCGGCGGCTGCGGTCCTCGGTGCGCTGCCAGAATTCGCGGCGATCCTCGCCGAGGAAAAGCGCCTGGTCCTTCTGGGTCTCGTGCTGGAGAATGGCGCGGCGGCGGCGCAGCACCTCCTGCGGGCTCAGCGGCACGGCGAGGTCGATCTCGTCCAGTGGCCACTCGGCCCAGGCGCCGCGGTAGAGCCACAGTTCCGCAGCGCGGCACCACGGCTCGTCCGCCGCGCGGGCCAGCGCATCCCGCAGCACGTGCAGGCAGAGCCGGTGGGTGCCGTGCGGGTCGTCGAGATCGCCCGCCGCGTAGATCAGGTGCGGCTGGAGCCGCGCCAGCAGCCCGTGCAGTGCGGCCACGTCGGCCTCGCTGTATTTGCGGCTGCGCGGCGTGGCGGCGGCGTAGAACGGCAGGTCGAGGAAATGCAGCCGGGCCTCCGGCACGCCGCAGACGCGCGCCCCGGCCACCGCTTCATGCCGGCGGATGAGCGCCTTCCATTTTTGCACGTCGGCCGTGACCGGAAGTTCCCGGCCCCGCTCATGGGCGTCGCGCCAGGCGCGGCCGGCCTCGCCCGCGCCGAGCCCGGAGTCGGCGGCGAAGGCCAACATGCGCCAGACGGCTTCGTCGGATACGGCACCGGCCCCGGACACCTCGTAGGCGATGTGCACCTCGTGACCGTGATCCACCAGGCGGCAAAGGGTGCCGCCCATCGAGATGACGTCGTCGTCGGGATGAGGCGAGAGCACCAGCACGCGCTTGGGAAAGACGTTCGCGGAGGGCGCGCGCAGCGAACGCACCGGCGCGTCGCCGGGCTTGGTGCGCGCCGGGTCGCGACCGCCTGGCCAGCCGGTGATGGTGTGCTGCAACTGGTAGAAGCCGATCAGGTTCGCCTCGTAGGCCGAGCCGTGAGCGCGCAGCAGGTCTTGCAGACCAGCTTCGTTGTAGTCGTCGTCGGTGAGCTTGAGAATGGCCTTCGACCGGAGCTGGGAGAGCCAGAGAATGGCCCGGCGCGTCATGCGTTCGTCCCAGGCTAGGCCCTGCTCGGCGAGCGGGCCGAGCAGCCACGGCGTGCGGTGGCGGGTGAGCGCGCCGGCGGCGGCGGCATCGAGCACGAAGAGCGCATTGGCGTGCTCCTGCAGGAACGAGGCGGTGACGCGCGAGTCCACTTCACCTTCGAGCGCGGCACGCACGATGTCGGCCTTGTGCTGGCCCCACGCCATCAACACGGTGCGGCGGGCGTTGAGGATGGAGCGGACGCCCATGGTGAGCGCGTGACGCGGCGGGTAAGCGAGTGGCGCGGGCTGCCCGGCTCGTTGAAGCCGATGTGGCCGGTGCGACCGATGCCGAGGAGCTGGAAGTCAAGGCCGCCGGCCGCGCGGATCAGCTCCTCGTAAGCCGCGCAGTGCGCGTCCACGCCGGCCTTCGGCACCGTGCCTGAAGGCAGGTGGGTGCGCGCCAGATCGAGATCCACGTGGTCGAAGAGGTGCGTGCGCATGAAGCACCGGTAGCTCTGCGGGTGATCGGGCGACAGGGGGTGATACTCGTCGAGGTTGAACGTGGTGACGTGGGCAAAACTCAGCTTCTCCTCCCGGTGCAGGCGGACCAGCTCGGCGTAGACACTCACGGGCGTCGAACCCGTCGCTAGGCCCAGCACACACGGCCGCCCCTCGCGCTGGCGCGCGCGGATGAGCGCCGCGATCTCGGCGGCCACGGCCCGCGAAGCCTCCAGGCTGCCGGGAAAAACGGCCAGCGGCGCGTGCTCGAAGTGGCAGGAGGGCAGGATTTTTTCGGCGAGCATCATTGGAAAAGCGGATCGGCCCGAGCCTCGGGTGGCCGGGGCACAGCCAAGAGCGCGGCCAGGGTCGGGGCAATCGCATCGGAACCTATGCGTTCGATGTGGACCCCCGGCCTGATCCCGGCGCCATACCACACCAGCGGAATGTGCGTGTCGTAATCGTAGGGCGTGCCGTGGTTGCTGCCGGCCGGCACCCGGTCCACGACGTAGGGCGGCGGGGTGAGGACGACATCCTGGCTGCGGGCGGTGTTGAAACTCAGCCGCCACTCGGCCAGGTAGGCGCCGGTCGTGAGCGCGCCGTCCAGCAGCTCGTCACGCGTCCACGCCACGGCGACCTGCGGCGAGAGTAGCAGGGTGGCCTTGACGATTTTCTGCGCGGCGGACGACGCCACGCCCTTCGTCGTGAGGGTCGCGGGAATCAGCCGGTAGCCGAAACCGTCGCGGATGGTCCAAACCGCGCCTTCCGAGGGCGCCCCGAAGGCCTTGGTCAGGGCGGTCTCAATCTGCGCCGTGAGGGCGGGCCAGTCGAGGCGCCCGGCGGTCACGCCGCGATTGCGCGCCGCCCCGTGCTCCGGCAGGGGCGAAACGCCGTGGTCGGCCGTCAGGACGACCGTCCAGCGACCGGCGCCAATCTCGGTGTCGAGCATGGCGAAAAAATCCGCGAGCACGCGGTCGAGCCGGAGAATGGAATCCATGATTTCGTGGCTGTCCGGGCCGAACGAGTGCCCGCAGTAGTCGGTCTGCGAAAAGCCCACGCACAACAGGTCGGGCGCGGTATGCCGGCCGAGCTGTTCACCCAGGATGGCGCGCCGGGCCAACAGACCGAGCATCTCGGAACTGTGGGGATCGAGCCGGTAGGCGCTGTAGAAATCCGGCCCGATCATCGGGTGGCCACCGTCGACCTTGCGCGGAAAGGTGAGGCCGAGCCCGTGACGCGGCTCCTCGCCGGCAGCGTCATCGGGACCCTGCGTCCGGTCATAGATTTCGCGCGGCAGCAGGCGGTCCCAAGTTTCGCCAAAGCGGCGGTTGATCGGTTCGGTGGCGTTGAATTCTTCGACCCAAGTCGGCAGCGTGTCTCGGTAATAACGCGAGGTGACGATGCGGCCCGCGTGCATCCAGTAAGCCGCGTCGGCCCGCCGGCCGCCCATCAGAATGGCGGCGCGGTCCTTGTTGGCGAGGGCGATGACGCGGCACTGGGTGCCATAGCGCTGCTTCAATTGGTCGCCCACGGTCGCGGCGAGCAACCGGCGCGGCGAGCCGTTCTGCTCGGTGTCGCCGACCCCCGCCGGCAAGCTCACGCCGCTGTCCGGCACCCCGACCAGCTTCGCCTCGGGGTCTTGAATGGCGCCGCCCGGTCGGCCCGCCGCAAGATCGAACCACTCGTTGGCGATGATGCCGTGGACGTCGGCGTGCACCCCGGTCATGATCGTTGCGTGGCCCGGAGCGGTGGCGGTCATCGCGTGACGGTGATGGGCGTCGGTGTAGACCGCCCCGCCCTCGAGCAGTCGGCGGAAGCCACCTGCGACGAACCACGGTCGAAATCGTTCGAGGTAGTCGGCCCGGCACTGGTCGATGCTGATGACGACCGCGAGCTGCGGGGGCTTCGCCGGCAGGACCGTGCGGAACACTACGCGCGTGGCACCGCGATAATGCGCGTCAACAAATCCGTCGCCCGGCGCCAGCGCAAACGCCGCCGCGTCGCTCTCAACCAGGAGCGTCAGGCCGGGCAGCGTCCAGCTGTCGCGGCCAAGCTGTCCGGCCTTCAGGCCCGGCACGCTCACGCGGAAGGTGAAGTCGCCCGCAGCGGCTGCGGTGACGGTGAGGGTTTCCTTGGCGGCCTCGGCGTCGGAGGGGGGCGAGGCGTAGAGTCGCACCCAGCCGATCTCGCCGCCGGGCACCCGCCAGTGGATCGTCGCCGGATGGAACTGCCCCT
>JAHFTH010000013.1 GCA_023269445.1 Lacunisphaera sp. | reverse complement strand
TTTTCAGGTTCAATTATTCTGACCGCGCAGCGCCCGAAGAATGTCACTCTTTGTATATGAGTCCCACACCGACAACGTATGCATCCGGAAGGTCTGACCATCAGCAAGAGTGATGGTAAATAGGAAAAACGCCTTTGTGTCTCCAGGAAGAGCTAGGAGTGCCGCAGTAGCAGCAGGGTCCTTCAATGGAACATCCGCAACCCACTTACCTCCTAACGTCAATTTCGGCGCGGTGTCGCGGACAATGAGTGTTGGGACATCACTGGAAACGTCCTCTACCGTAATTACTCGCGGTGGATTCTTGCGATTGGCCGAAAATGCGAATGTCTGCACAACTCCCTCGGTGCTGCCGCTTATCATGAAAGTAGCGAAATCAATCGACATCCCATCCCGAGGCGGGGACGTGGCGTTTCGACCTTCGATTTGCATCACAACGCTGCCGCCGCCTGGGAGATGAAACGTTCGAACCTCTATCGGTGGCTTACTGCATGAGGTCACGACAAGTCCGATCGCAACAAGTCTGAGGTGCCAACCTTTCATGTTAACATTTAAACTGAGCCACGCGGTTAGTGAGATTGAAAACAGAACAGATGGTCGCCCGCATTGGTTCAAACACCGAGTTAGTCTTTTTCTCTATTGGCTTGGTCAATCTCGTTGTGAAGGCGAACCACATCACCTTTATCGCCGCCATATAGGATGGCGTAGTCGTGTCCCTTTCGAACGTCATCTGCGGTCGCCCCTTTTAAGGCTCCGAGAATGATGAAGAACTCTTTCTCACTTAGCGTGAGACTGATCTTATCGTGCAAGTGGTCTTTCGTGAGCTTCATAAGTTTCTTTCTTATCAGTATATTCGCCCGAACTGAGTTGAGCTTTGAATGATTACAGCCCGTGACGATGAAGCCAGAGAGATGAATGGGCGGCAATGCTGGATTATTGAAGGACCGAGCGAGCTCGGCCCCTACATTAAAACGACGGCCCGCAGGGACGCGGGCCCTCCATCGGTCAGAGAGGTAAACGCAGACGGGCAATGCACCCCGGGCGGTCGGAGCGATTCTCGAGGGTGAGCGAACCGTTGTGGTTTTCGGCGATCTGGCGGCAGAGGACGAGGCCGATGCCGGAGCCCGAGGGCTTGGTGGTGAAGAACGGCACAAAAAGATTCTGCAAGCTCGCGATGCCGGGTCCGTCATCCTCGACGGTGATCTCCAGAGCGCCGGGGATCTTGTGCCAGCCGACGCGGACGCCGCCGAGGGGCGGGGCCGTCTGACCCGGCTCGGGTGCGGCCTCGACGGCGTTCTTCACGAGATTGATGATGACCTGCTCGAGCTGGGCGGCGTCGAGGCTGACCGTCATCGGCGGGCCGTCGATGAGTTGCACTTCGGTGCGCGTCTCGAGGGAAATAACCCGATGCAGGAGCGGGCCGATCTCGCAGGGCTGCTTGCTCGGGGCGGGCAGCTTGGCGAGCCGGGCGTAGGACTGCATGAACTGGTTCAGGCCCTCGGCGCGGGCCTCGATGATCTCGAGGCCGCCGCGCATGTCTTCCTCCCAGTCGGCGGCCTTCTGTGGGCGCTTGAGGATGGTGCTGAGCGAGCCGGCGATGGATTTGATCGGGGCGAGGGAGTTGTTGAGCTCGTGGCCGATGACGCGCACGAGGCGCTGCCAGGCCTTGAGCTCCTCCTCACGGAGGGGCTGGCTGAGGTCGGCGATGACGACGAGGCTGTGCGGCAGGCCACCCTCGCGGAAGACGGTGCGGCGCATGCCCCAGCGGCCCGTGCCGCCGGGAAAGGTGCGGCTGAGGACGCGCGTGCCCTCGCCGACGAGACAGTCGGCGAGATCGAGGTCCTTGGCCGGGCGGCCGAGGATGCGCTCGGCGGGCTGGGCGATGAGTTCCTGGCCGGCGCGGTTGACGAGGCGGAGGGTCTCGTGGGCGTCAAAGGCGAAGATGGCGACGTCGATCTCCTCCATGACGGTGCGGAGCAGGGCGGTGGCTTCCATCGCGCCGAGGCGCTGTTCCTGCAGGGTGCCGCTGAGCAGGTTGATCTCGGCGAGGACGTCGCCGAGGGGTTCGTCGCGGTTGGCGCCGCGCGCCCGGGTGGAGAAGTCGCCTTCGCGCAGGGCGGTGAGGAGGTTGGCCATCGTCTGGAGCGGGCGCACGACGCGCTCGCGCAGGGCGAGGGCATAGCCGAACCAGAAGCTGAACATGACGAGGCCGAGGGTCCACTGCACCTTGGCGGTGAAGTCGCCGGTGAGCAGCAGGGTCATGGCGATGACCGTGGCGGGCAGGCCGCCCAGCAACGCGTAGTAGAACACGCGCTGTTCGTGGGCCATGCGGCGTTTGCGAGGAGTAGCCATCAGAACAAGGACTCGGAATGATTAACCACGGATTTCACGGATATACACGGATGGAGAACTATCCCAGCAGGATTTAATCACAGAATACACGGAAGAGATCCAAGGCAGGTGAACCGCTAATTGACGCTAATCATCGCTACTAAAAATCGATCCAGTCTCATTGATTAGCGTCAATTAGCGCGGATTAGCGGTTAAAGGATTGGGTGCTTGGTGGGAGTGCCGTCGGGGCGTAAAGCCCCTCCCACATTGCGGCAAAATAATCAGAGCTTGTAGCGTTCAAGCCGGCGATAGAACGCGCTGCGGCTGAGGCCGAGTTCCTCGGCGGCCTTGCGGGCGTTACCGTCGCAGCGGGCGAGGGTCTTCTTGATGAGGAAGGACTCGACCTCCTCCAAGCTCATGTCGTCAAGGCGCGGGGCGGACTGGCCGGCGTTGAGCCCGAGATCGGCGGCGCGGACGACCTTGCCCTGCGTCATGAGCACGCCGCGCTCGACGGAGTGGTCGAGTTCGCGGACGTTGCCCGGCCAGGCGTAGTCCTTCATCGCCTCGACGGCGGCATCATCAAAGCCGGTGATGGCCTTGCGATAGCGGGTGACATGCTGCTTGAGGAAATGCTGGGCGAGCAAGGCGATGTCCTCGCGGCGCTCGCGCAGCGGCGGCAGGTGAATGTGGATTGTGTTGAGCCGGAAAAGAAGGTCTTGGCGGAATTTGCCGGCAGCGACCTCGGTCGGCAGATCGGAGTTGGTGGCGGAGATGAGGCGGACGTTCGCCCGGTAGGTGCGGGAGGAGCCGACGCGGTCAAACTCGCCGGTCTCAAGCGTGCGCAGGATTTTTGCCTGCTGGCTCATCGGGATGTTGCCGATCTCGTCCATGAAGAGAGTGCCGCCGTCGGCGAGTTCGAAGCGGCCCGCGCGATCGGACTTGGCGTCGGTGAAGGCGCCGCGGACGTGGCCGAAGAGTTCGCTCTCGAAGACGCCCTCGGGGAGGCCGCCCATGTTGACGGAGATGAAAGCCTTGCCGGCGCGGACGGAGACGGCGTGCAGGGCTTGGGCGACGACGCCTTTGCCGGTGCCGTTCTCGCCGGTGATGAGAATGTTGGCGTCAGAGGGGCCGACGCGGGAAATGATCTCCAGCACCGGGCGCATGGCGGTGGACTGGGCGATGAGTTTGGGGCCGCCCTTGCCGCGGAGAATCTGGTTTTCCTGCTCGAGGCGGCGGTAGGCGCGGACGGCGCCGGCGAGCTCGAGCTGGTTCTTGACGATGGAGAGAAGGCGGGGGTTGTCCCACGGCTTGGTGACAAAATCCTTGGCGCCACGGCGCATGGCCTCGACGGCAATCTCGACGCTGGCCCACGCAGTCATGACGACGACGGGCAGGGTCGGGTCGGCGGCTTGGAGCTTGGCGAGGAGGTCGAGGCCTTCCAGGCCGGAGGTCGTGTCGCGGGTGTAGTTGAGGTCGATGAGGGCGAGCGAGAAGTCGCGGGCCTCAATGGCCTTGATCACGGCGGCGGGCGACTTGACGGTGTCGATCTGGTAACCTTCGCCCTTGAGGAGCAGGCGGAGCGCCTCGAGCACATCGGGCTGGTCGTCCGCGACGAGAATGCGGTGGGGCGCGGGGTCGTTGGCTGCCATTAAGGAAGTGACGAGTGAGAGGTGAGAAGTGTCAAGAGTGGCGGTCGCGGGGAAATCAGGCGGCCTTGCGGGTGATGAGGGAGACGGGGCGGGCCACGGCCGGCACGGTCGGGCGGAGGACAACGGCCGCGCAAACTTTGAGCGAGGCGGTGTTGCGGGAGTAGTCGAAGATCGCGAAGGCGACGATGCCGAGGGCGGTGAGGGCGGCAAGGGCCAGGTCGGCGGGCACGCGGTTGCTGAGGGTGAGGAGAGCCACGCCGGGCGCGCCGGCGGCGATGAGGGCAGAGAGAATATTGCGGGATATTTTCATGACGAGTTGAGTTGCGGCATAATTGCTAGCGCCGTACCAACGGAAGGGCGCACAGTTTAAGTGGGCGATTTGCAGGCAGATAAAAACAATCGCGGGAAATTGCCGTCCGACCAGCCGGTGCGGATTCGGCCGCGAGCGGGAGTCGTGATTCCCGCGAATGGGACTAGTCGGGGCATAAAGCCCCTCCCACAATTACTATTCGTAGCGCAGCGCCTCGATCGGATCGAGCTGCGCGGCCTTGCGGGCGGGATAGAAGCCGAAGAACACGCCGATCGCCGCGCTGAACGCGACGGCGCCGACGATGGCCGACGTGGAGACGAGCACAGGCCAGCCGTTCAGCTTGGAAACCAGCTCGGACGCACCGACGCCGAGCAGCACGCCAAGGGCGCCACCCATTGAGCTGAGAATGATGGCCTCCACGAGAAACTGCGTGAGCACATCGCGGCCGTGCGCGCCGACGGCGAGCCGGATGCCGATCTCGCGCGTGCGCTCCGTGACGGAGACGAGCATGATGTTCATGATGCCGATGCCACCGACGATGAGTGAGACACCGGCGATGGCGCCGAGCAGCACGGTCATGGTCTTGGTGGTGGCGGTGGCGGCCTCGGCGAGTTCCTGCTGGTTGCGCACGGTGAAGTCGGGCTCGCGGCCGTTGCGGCGCTGCTGAAGCAGGTCGGTCACGTCCTGCTGGATCTTGGCCATCAGCTCGGGCGATTGGGCCTGGATGAGGATGGAGTTCAGGTTGGGCCGCCGGGCGATGCGCTTGAGGTGGCTCGTGTAAGGAATGACGAGGACGTCGTCCTGATCCTGGCCGAAGTAATTGAAACCCTTGGAGGCGAGGACACCGAGCACCTTGAAGGGGATGTTGCGGATGCGGAGGCTCTGGCCGACGGGATCCATGTTCGGGAAAATCTGGTTGGCGACGGACTTGCCGATGACGCACACCTTGGTGGCGTTGCGCACGTCGGCTTCGGAGAACATCTCACCATCGGTCACGCTCCAGAGGCGGATATCAAGGTAGGTGACATCCTCGCCGCGGATCTGGGTGTTCCAGTTGAGGCCATTGGCGAGCACCTGGGACCGGTCGTTCATCTCGGGACTGACGGCGACCACGCCGGACACCTCGCGGGAGATGGCCTGGGCATCCTCCACGGTGAGGGTGCTGGCACTGCCGAAGCCGCCGCGCACGCCACCGGTGGTGAAGTTGCCGGGGAAGACGGAGATGATGTTCTGGCCGAGACTGGCGATGGAGGCCTCGACCTGCGACTTGGCGCCGTTGCCGATGCTGACCATGGCGATGACCGCGGCGACGCCGATGATGATGCCGAGGGCGGTGAGCACGGAGCGCATCGCGCTGCGCCGCAGCGCGCGCAAGGCCACCTTGATGATGTTCATGAAGCGCATGGTGGGATCAGGCGGTGAGCTTGGCCGCGGCTTCGGCGGCGAGGATCTTCTGCATCTCGACGGTGGCAATGAGCCGGTCGGACACGGCGGTGTCGCTGACCAGCCGGCCGTCGCGCATGATGAGGTTGCGCTTGCAGTAATGGGCGATGTCGAGCTCGTGGGTGACCATCACGAGCGTGATGCCCTGCTCGTTGAGCTTCTGGAAGACGCCCATGATCTCGACGGCGGTCTTCGAGTCGAGGTTGCCTGTCGGCTCGTCGGCGAGAAGGATCTGCGGGTCATTGATCAGGGCGCGGGCAATGGCCACGCGCTGCTGCTGGCCACCGGAAAGCTGGCTGGGGAAATGGTCGGCGCGGTTCGAGAGACCGACGATGTCGAGGCTATGCAGGGCGCGGTCGCGGATCTCTTTGGAGGAGAAGCGGCGCTGCCCGTAGAGCATGGGCAGCTCGACATTTTCGCGGGCGGTGGTGCGGGAGAGGAGATTAAAGCCCTGGAAGACGAAGCCGAGTTTCTGGTTGCGCAGATCGGCGAGCTGGTTGCGGTCGAGGCCCGACACATCGGTGCCACCGAGGAGGTAGCGGCCCTTGGTCGGGCGGTCGAGACAGCCGAGCAGGTTCATCAGGGTGGACTTGCCCGAGCCGCTGGCGCCCATGACGGCGACGAATTCACCGCCGGCGATGTCGAGCGTGACGCCGCGCACAGCGTGCACCGGCACCTCACCGGAGTCGTAGGTCTTGTGGATGTCCTTCAGCTGAACGACGGCAGGCATGGCTGACTCAGAACCGCCGCTGACCACCGCCGAAGGGATTGTTCACCGGCGCTTGGGGTCCGCTGCCGGCGGGACTGGCATTGCTGAGGCCGGTGATGATGACGTCGCCCTCGGCCAGACCGGAGACCACTTCGGAGTTCACGCCATCGGTGATGCCGATTTTGACGCTGACGGCCTCGGGAGCGGCGGTCTTGTCGCCGCCGGGGAGGCGGAAAACGGTGCGGGTGGTGACGGTGGCTTCGCCCGGCGCGGGGATGACGCCGCGTTCGATCATGAGCTTGCGCATCTGCTCGCGCTGTTCGGGCGTGGGCGGGCCGTTGCGGAAATCGAAGCCGACCTCGGTCATGATGTCGCGGGCTTTCTGGCGTTGCTCGGGCGTGGCGTCGGCACCGAGGAAACCGCCGCCACCACCGCGGCGACCGCCACCTTCACCGCCACCGGAACTGGCGCCGTCGCGCTGACGGCGTTCGCCATTGCCGCCACCTTCGCCACTGGAGCTACCGCTATCACGTTGGCGACGTTCACCGCCGCTGGCGACAGTGGCGGTGGCGGGAGTGGCTGCAGCAGTCGGAGTGGCAGGGCTGGCGGCCGGGGCCGCACTGGCGGAGCTAACCGGCACGTCGGGCAGGCGCACGCGGAGAGCGGAGTTGGGAATACGAATGGTGCTGTCGCGGCTGGCGACGACGATGGAGACGTTGGCGGTCATGCCGGGGCGCAGCTTGAGGTCGCGGTTGTCCACGGTGATGATGGTCTCGTAGGTGACGACGTTTTGCGAAGTCTTGGGGGCATTGCGGACCTGCGTGACCTGGCCGGTGAAGGCGCGACCGGGAAAGGCGTCCACGGTAAAGGTGACGGGCTGGGCGTTTTCCACGGAGCCGACATCGGCTTCGGCGACGGCGGCGGTGATCTGCATCTTGGCGAGATCGTTGGCGATGGTGAAGAGCGTGGGGGAGTTCAGGCTGGCAGCGACGGTCTTGCCCTCCTCGGTCTGCTTGGAGATCACCATGCCATCGATGGGGGAGCGGATGGTGCAGCGGGAGAGATCGACGTTGGCGTTCTCCACGACGGCCTCGCGGGTGAGCAACGCGGCGTTGGATTGGGCGAGCAGCGCCTCGGCCTGGTCGAGGTCCTGCTGCGTGACGAGGGCTTTGGCGAAGAGGTCGCGGGTGCGGACCGTGTTGAGTTGCTGGAGACGGTTGCTGGCCTTGGTCGAGGCGAGGTCGGCCTCGGCTTGCCGGAGCTTCTGCTTGTAGGTGGCGGGATCGATCTCGGCGATGACCTGGTCCTTTTTCACCACGGTGTTGAAGTCGGCATGGAGCTTGACGATGAGGCCGGAAATCTGGCTGCCGACATCGACGGAGAGCACGGCGTCGAGCTGGCCGGTGGCGGTCACGACCTGGCGGACGTTGCCCTTGGCGATCACAGCGGTGTTGTAGGCCGGGGGCTTTTCAGCCGTGCGCGAGTGTTGGTAATAATAATATCCGCTGCCGGCAGCGGCCAGAAGAACGACGACGAGGGCGGTGGAGGCGAGACGGGATGAGGCCATGGGTGATGAATTACTTAATGGGCCTACGGCGTTTCGTGCAACTCATTCGACCGGATGACAGCCATGAATTCACGGCGAACCGAGGCTTGCCGCTCACCAGACGCTACCCAGACTGCACAGGTTACCCTTCATGCTTACGAACCGTCATCGCGGACTGGTCAGGATCCATGGCGCCGCCCTGCTGCTGGGGGTGGCGGTGTTTTTCTGGCTCTATGCGGAATTTATCATGGTCTATGTGCCGGTGGTGAAGCTCACGCGGGAGGTGAACCTGCTGTTGTATTTCCTGTGCGTGGTGATCGGCCTGCTGGCGGGCAGCGGCCAGATCCGGGCGGTGGAATCAAGGTTGACCCGGCTATCTCTCGTCGAGGCAGCGGGGCTGGCCGCGACGCAGGTCGGGTTCATGGCGCTGGCGATCTTCACGATGATGTTTGCCACGCAGGACCGGAGCATCAGCCGGCTTTTTCTCGGATCATTTCTGGTCTGGAGCTGGCTGGGACTGTTCTGGCTGCACCGCCGTTTGCCGCAAAAGCTGGCGGGCTTTCTCTACGGACAGGGTGAGCGCATCCCGACCCTGTTCATCGGCCGGGTGGAAACTCTACCGATGCTCGACGAATGGCTGAGCCAGCGCCAGCATCTCGGGGTGCATCCCTCGGGCTTCGTGTCGCTGGATGCGCTGGTAGAGGCGCCACGGAATTCCGCCGCACCGTTCGCAGGAGTGGTCGAGGATCTGCCCCGGGTGCTGGAGGAAAAAGCCATCGGGCAGGTCATCTTGCTGGAGGTGCCGGCAGATGTCGCTGTGGCGCGCCGGATCGTCGAGCACTGTCAGGCCCGGGGTTGCCGCTTGCTGGTGCATCATCAGGTCGAGGAGGTGCTGGGCCATCCCGTGGTGTCGGCCGACGAGGGCGGGCATCACTTTTTCACTTTGCACAACGAGCCTCTGGAGGAGCCGATCAACCGGGCGGTGAAGCGGCTGTTCGATATCGCGGTGGCGTTGCCCGTGGTGGTGCTCCTGCTGCCGCCGATCATATTCGTCGTCTGGGTCCTGCAGTGCTTCCAGTCGCGCGGGCCGTTGTTCCATGTGCGGGCCCGATCGGGCGAAGGCCGCGCGGAGTTTCCGATGCTGAAGTTCCGCTCGATGCACGTGGCCCCGGCGGATGAGCAGGCGGAGGGCCGGCAGGCGCAGGCGGGCGACGCGCGGATTTATCCCTTCGCCCGGTTCATGCGGCGGCACAGCCTCGATGAGTTTCCGCAGTTCTGGAACGTGCTGACTGGGGAAATGAGCATTGTGGGACCGCGACCCGTGATGCCGGTGCTGGACGAGGAATTTGAACGGAAGGTGCGCGCCTACCGGTCAAAGCACTGGGTGAAACCCGGCATCACCGGGCTGGCGCAGAGCGAGGGATTTCGCGGCGAGATCAGGACGCCGGCGCAATTGCAGGAGCGTATCCGCCTCGACCTCTACTATATCGCGCACTGGTCGATCGGGCTCGACGTGCAGATCACCGGGAAGACTTTCTGGCAGATTTTCTTTCCGCCGGAATCGGCCTACTGAGCGGTGACTCAGAAAGTTCGCGTGTAACTGCCCCCGCGTTCGTCCTCGAAGGTGAGGGAGTTGGCGGTGATGCCGATCAGCTTGAGTCCCATCTCGTGCTCGACGATGTTGCCGATGCGGTAGACCCGGTCGTTCATCAGCACCTTGCTGTCGGTGGCCGAGGCGCGGATGCCCGCGACGCGCAGGCTTTCGATGTAATTGATGGCGCGCGGCTCGAGCTTGGCGGGCGGTGCGGCGGGCTTGACCGGTTCGGGTTTGGGCGCGCTCGGTGCAGCAGCGACCGGAGTGGCTGGCTTCGGAGTCTCGGTTTTGGCTACGGGCGCTTCGGCCTGGGGTGAAGCGGTGGGCGCCGGTGCGACTGTAATCGGCAGGACAAAAGAAGTAGCGGGTGAAGGCGGTGCGGCTGGCTTGACTGAGGCAGTTTCAGCGATGATCGCCGGTCGCTGGGGGGCTGCGGGATTCTTGCGCAGGAGCCCGGTGCCGCCGATGATCAGGATGGCAAGGCCGGCGGTGCCGAGGCCGAGGCGAAGCAAGAGCGTGTTGAAGCCGGCGGGCTTGGAGCGTTTAGCGATGCGCACCGCCGACTCGCCACCTATCGCAGGCATGGAGGCCAGTGGGGGAGCTTCGCCGGTCCGCTGTTTTTGGGCCTTCCGCAGGGCGTCGTTGATGAGGCTCATAGCGTCAGTCGGTCAGACGCTCGAGGTCACGCGAAGCGCGGCGGGCATCCCAATAGTTGACCTCGTCGGATTCGCGAATGAAAGCTGAGAGGAGTGATTTGTCGCAAAGATTGTTAATGACTCGCGGGATGCCGCGGCTGGATTTGAAAATCTGGCGGAGGGCCCAAGGGGTGAAATGCGGGCGGCCCATGCTGCCGGAAACAGTGAGGCGGTGGTGGATGTAGCGGTCCATCTCGCCGCGGTCGAACGGCCGCAGCTCGTAGTGGACGAGGATGCGCTGGCGGAGTTGGCGCAATTCTTCAGCGGCGAGCCGGTCCTTAAGCTCGGTCTGGCCCATGAGGACGATCTGCAAAAGCTTTTGCTTGTCGGTCTCGAGATTGGAGAGCAGGCGCACCTGCTCGAAGACCTCGAAGGAAAGATTCTGCGCCTCGTCGATGATGAGCACAATCTCGCGGCCCTTGGCGATGCGGTCGAGGAGCACCTGATTCATCTGGGCGACGAGGTCGTTCTTGCTGCGGGCGAGGTTGGGTTCGCCGAGCTCGGTGAGAATGGCCTTGAGCATCTGTGTCTCGGTGACGCGAGGGTTCAAGACGAGAGCGGTGTCGTAGTGCTGGGGGTCGAGTTCCCCGAGAAACTTCCGGCAGAGCGTGGTCTTGCCGCAACCGACCTCGCCGATCAGGACGATAAAGCCTTTTTTCTCGCCGACGCCGTATTTCAGGTGCTGCAAGGCCTCTTGGTGTGTGGCGCTGAGGTAGAGAAACTTCGGGTCCGGGGTGATGTGAAACGGCATCTCCGTGAATCCGTAGTAGCTTTGATACATCGTCCGGCAAGTATTTGGGCCGCACGGGAAAAAGCACGCCAAAACCGCGTCAACAGGCTTTGAAAAACATTGCCTGCGTCCCCGACCGCACCTTTATCTGAACCCCTTTCTCCGGTGAACTACAGCAAGCTGATTCAGGGATTCTTCGCGGTGCTGTTCACGGCCATCACGCTGTGGGCGGCGGCTTTTTTTGTGCAAATGCATCGCGACCTCAAGACCCTGCGGGCGCAGCAGGCCGCCAGCCAGCGCCAGCTGGTCGAGGCCGAGGCGCGGCTCAAGCAGCAGGAGAAATACCTCGACCGGCTGCGCCACGACCCGGTGCTGGTCGAGCAGCTCATCCGGCAGAAGCTCGGCTACGCCAAGGGCGAAGAATTTATTTTCCGTTTTGAGGAAGAGAAAAAATGAATCACGACCAACTGATCACCACCTATCGCACCGCCGGCCAAGGGCAGGTCTTTGCCCACTGGGCTTCGCTCTCCGCGTCTGAGCGGACCGAGCTCGCCGCTCAGGCCGCCGAGATCGATCTCGCCGAGATCGCGGAGCTGAACCAGACCTTGGTCTTCAAGACGAGCGGCGGGGGCGCGAATCTCGACGGGCTGGCGCCGGCTCCCTGCACGCGGTTACCGGCTAATGGCGGTGATCCAGCCGAGTGGGCGAGGGCCAAGGCGACGGGCGAAGCCGCTTTGCGGGTCGGGCGGGTGGCCGCATTTACCGTGGCGGGCGGGCAGGGGACGCGTCTTGGTTACGACGGACCCAAAGGGACGTTCGCGGTCACGCCGCTGAAGAATAAGACTCTCTTCCAGGTCTTCGCAGAAAAAATCAAAGCGGCCGGTCTGCGCTACGGCCGGCCCTTGCACTGGTTCATCATGACCAGCCATGCGAATCACGCGCAGACGGAGGAGTTCTTCGCGGTGAACCGTCATTTCGGTTTGGATCGGGGCCGCGTGCATTTTTTTCGTCAGGGTCGGATGCCGGCGGTGAGCTACGACGGGAAAATCATGCTGGAGACCAAGTCGTCGCTTGCGCTGAGCCCGGACGGTCATGGTGGCTCGCTCCGCGCGCTGCACCGCAGCGGTGCGCTCGATCTGATGAAGGCCGAGGGCGTGGACACGCTGAGTTATTTCCAAGTCGATAATCCGCTGGTGCGGTGTGTGGACGCTGCGTTCATTGGCTTTCATCTCGGCGCCGGCTCGGAGATGTCGAGCAAGATGGTGCCCAAGGCCTATCCCGAGGAGAAGGTCGGGCATTTCTGTCTGCAGGACGGCAAGATCGTCGTCGTGGAATACAGCGATATGCCCATCTCCATGCAGCGTGAGACGAGAGCCGACGGGTCGCTCCGCTACAGCGCGGGCAGCATCGCGATTCATGTCATCGACCGGGAGTTTGCGCGCCGCATGGCCACGGGCGGCGACGGCATGGCGCTGCCCTTTCATCGCGCCGACAAGAAAATCGCGACCATTGACGCCCGCGGTGCCGCCGTGAAACCGGACCAGGCCAACGGCGTGAAGTTCGAGATGTTTGTTTTCGATGCGGTGCCCTTCGCGAAAAATTCCATCGTCATTGAGACCGCGCGGGCCGACGACTTCAGCCCGGTCAAGAACGCTGAGGGTCTCGACTCACCGAAAACCTGCCGCGAGGACCAGCTCCGCCAGTTCGCCCGCTGGTTCAACGGGGCGGGCACGCCGGTGGACACCGATGCCACGGGATTGCCGAAGATCGCCGTGGAAATTTCTCCGCTCTTCGGCTATGACGCCGAGACGTTCACCGAGCGTTGGCAAGCCCTCGCATCCAGGCCCGCTATAACCAATGGCCTCACTCTCGAATAATTCCATGACCCTCCCGGAAAAAATTTCCCAAGCCCAGGCGGACGGCAAGTTGCTGCCAAGCGCCGGGGTGAACCTGACCGCCTGGTTGCAGGCCGGTCTGCCCGACTGGGCCCAGCAAAGTCTCACTGAGTTGGTCGAACGGGGGGAGTGGAGCGAGCTCAACGATCGTTTCTATCGCTATCTGGAATTCGGCACTGGTGGCATGCGCGGCCGCACCATCGGAGTGAAAGCCGCCACGGCCGAGACCGGCACGATCAGTGAGACGGGTTCCCCGGCTCACGCCAACGTCGGCAGCAACCTGCTCAATGATTTCACGCTCGTTCGCGCGGTCATCGGTCTGCACCGCTACGTGGTGAGGTATCTCGCCACGGAAAAGAGCGGGGCCAAGCCGAAGATCGTCATCGCGCACGATGTGCGGCACTTCTCCCGGCATTTCTGCGAACTCGCGGCTTCGACGTGGGTGCGACTCGGCGGCGAGGCCGTGATCTTCGATGGTCCGCGCTCGACGCCCCAGCTGAGTTATTCGGTGCGGCATTATCAGGCCCACACCGGTGTGGTCATCACGGCCAGCCACAATCCGCCGCACGACAACGGCTTCAAGGCCTACTTCGTGGACGGCGCGCAGGTGACGCCGCCGCATGACAAGGGCATCATCACCGAGGTGGATGGCGTCACGCTCGCCGAGGTGAAGCAGCATCTGGCGAAGGATGTCAGCAAGGTCACGACCTTGGGCCGGTCGGCGGATGATGATTACCTGGCCGTGGCGGCGCAGGCGGTGATCGACGCGAACCTGCTGCGCAAATCCGGCCTGAAAGTCGTCTATACCAATATCCACGGGGTCGGCGGCGTCTCGACCGTGCCCGCTTTGCTGCATGCTGGCGTGGGCGTCACCGAGGTGCCGTCGCAGGCGGCCTTCGATGCGCGGTTCCCGACGGTGAAATCGCCCAACCCGGAAAATGCCGAGGCCTTGGCGCTGGGCGTGGCGTTGGCCGAGAAAAACGGCATTGATGTGGTCATGGCCACGGATCCGGACGCGGATCGCGTCGGGGTCGCGGTCCGCAACAAAGCGGGCAAAATGGAACTGCTCACGGGCAATCAAGTCGGCGCGTTGCTGGCGGATTATCGCATCGGCAAATACAAGGAGCTCGGCTGGATTCCCAAAGATGGCACGCCGCACGCCTGCCTCATCAAGACCTACGTCACGACACCGCTGCAGGACGCCATCGGTCGCGGTCATGGCGTGAAGGTCATCAACACGCTCACCGGCTTCAAGTGGATCGCGGCCAAGATGCGGGGCTACGAGGAGAAACTGGCGAAGGTAATGGGGCCCGGATTTAACTACGACGCGACCCCGTTCCGCGAGCGCGCCAAGCTGCTGCAAAAGCACAGTTGTTTCTACCTCTTCGGCACCGAGGAGAGCTATGGCTATCTGCCCAACGACTCGGTGCGCGACAAGGACGGCAACTCAGCCTGCCTGATGTTCGCGGAGGTTTGCGCCTGGGTGCAGTCGCGCGGCCTGACCGTGCCCGAGTATCTCGACGAGATTTACCTGCGCTACGGTTTCTACCTCGAGGGCGTGATCAACATCTACTTCGAAGGCGCCAGCGGCGCGGCGAAGATCAAGCGCATCCTCGATACCTACCGTGCGGCACCGCCGGCCGCGTTTGGCGACACGAAGGTCACGCGCTTCCAGGATTTCGGCCGGGAGAAATTCTTCGACGCCGACCACGAGCTCATTCCGTCGCAGGATCTTTACCTCGTCACGCTGGCCAACGGATATTCCTTTGCCGCGCGGGGCAGCGGCACGGAGCCGAAGATGAAGTTCTACCTCTTCGCTTCGTCGCCGGTGAAATCCGCCGCCGATCTGCCGGCCGCCAAGGCGCAGACCAAGGCCACGCTCGACGCGCTCAAGGCCCTGATCGAGGCCGACGCGCGGCAGCGCGCCGAGCCGCCTACGTCCTGAGGCCCGTCACTTCAGCGTGGGTTCGGCCGGCTTTTCCGAGTCGGACTTGGCGGCGGGAATCTGATCCTCGGTGCCCAGCACCTTGAATTCGCCGAAGTCCACGTGGCCGCCGAAATAATCCGTGGCGTTGAGCGCGACGGGCTTGGCGGTCTCGCGGCCGAAGTTGAGCGACGCGGCCTTGATGAGGGTCGGCATGGTTTCATCCAGCGCGAGGCCGGTGGCCGGGCAGGCGAAGCGCGTCTCCCAGAGCTTGGTGGGCTGGGGGGCGGTTTCCGAGTCGAGCGTATAGGAACGCACGACACCCATGAAGAGATTGCTCTCGGCGATATCCCAGACCTTGCCGGCGATGCCCATACGGATCAGGCCGCGACGCAGCACATTGGGGTTCACAAAGCCGCCGTATTGCGTCTCGTTTTCCCACATGAGATTGACCTTGCCGCCGCCGAGAAAGCCCAGTGCGGGCCGGCCCTCGCCGCCGCTCAACATGCCCCAGCCGAAGACGAAGAGTTGCTCGGGTGGGTGCTGGTCATCGGCGAGCAGGTAGCCTTGGGCTTTCATCGCCGCGACCATCCATTTGATCACGGACATTTTGGGCGGAATGGATTCACCGGCCCACGAGCGGCCAAATTCGGCTTCACCGACATAAATCATCTTGTAGCGCACCGGTGCGGCCGGCGTGGCCGGGGCGTAAGACTTGCCGGCCTCGGTCACGTCAGTGTTGGTGATGACATCCACATCCTTGTGCAGAAACTTGTTCAGCGCGTTCTGGAAGTCGGTCTGGGCGAGCGCTGGAACAGTGAGCAGCAGCAGCGCAGCGCTGAGCGCAACGCAAGGGCCCCGTGCACGGGAGGAGGAGGTCATACGCCAATCAATGAACAAACTCTTCGTCCAAAGGCAAAGCTCTGGCTGAAGAAAGCACGGTTGCCTCCATCAGAAAATTACGACTGCGGCAGTGGCAGGTTCTCGTCCTGCGCGATGGCGGCGACGATGCTGTCCACGGGCTGGCGCAGAGCCTTGGGGTAGAGAAACAGAGTGACGATCCGGCGCGTAAGATAGGCCGGCTGCCCCTTGGTGCCGAGGAGCGGGACCAAATCGTTCCACGCGGCAATGCGGTCGGGGGTCACGCCCGGCTGCGCGAGAAACCATTCAGCGACGGCGGCATCGTCAGGGCGGGTGCGGATGGCGGTGAGGATTTCGTTTTTGTTCAGGCCGAAGTGACGGAAGAAATAACCGTCTACGCCGATGCGGCTGCCAAGGGCGAGGCGGTAGGTGAAAGGCAGTTCGCCACTAAGGAAGACACGGGTCTTGGCCACATGGCGGGCGAGCCAGCAACAGCCGGCGAGTCGGGCGAGGGGATGGGGGAGTTGCATGTGTGACGAGGATCAGTCTCCGGGAACAAAGAGACGGCTGGGTTCCTTCTGCCCGGGCAGGGTCGTCATGCGCTCGAAGGTGTAGCCGAGTTTGCCGAGTAGTGCGATCGAGCCGGGATTTTTCTGTGCGGTGACGGCGAGGATTTTGGGGAGCTTGAGCACGTTGCGGGCGTGGGCGAGGGTGGCGGTGGCGGCCTCGAAGGTGTAGCCCCGACCGGCGAAGCGGGCGAGGATCGCGTAGCCGAGATCGGGGTGATCCAGCGTGTCGCGCTTCAGCGGGCCGCACATGCCGACGGGAGTGCCGCCATCTTTCAGCGCGACCAGCCAGAGCCCGAAGCCGTGCTTCGCGTAGCTGGCGAGCGGGCCGTCGGTCAGGTATTTTTCCGCGCTGGGAATATCACGCACGCCCTTGTCGCCGATAAAGCGCAGAAACGCCGGCTCGTTGAGCAGCTCAAACACGAACGGCGCGTCGGCGAGGATCAGCTCACGGATGACGAGGCGGTCGGTTTGAAGGATGAATCCTGACGGCGGTCGGTTCATGTATCACCAAGATTCTTGTGCAGATAATCCGGGTGCCGACGTTCGTGGACCAGCCCGAGGCAATAGAGGGTGTCGGCTTCGATCTGGTAGTAGAGCAGGAAGGGAAAGGGACGGCATTTGCGGCACGGGTAGCCGTGTGAGCCGATGTGATCACCGCCCTGCCGGCGGATGATGGTTCGGACCGCTTCTTTCACGCGTTCATGGAAATCGTCGCTCAACCGGGTTGAGGCGCTGGCGTAGCGGGTCTCGGCGTCGAGCAGGTCTTGTTTGAAGAGACTGCTGAAGACGACCTTCATGCCTTCTCGCCAAAGACATCCTCAACCCCCAAGCCGGGATCACGGCCGGATTTGAGATCGTCCAAGCGGGTGCGCAACTGAGCCTGGATTTCCGCATCGGTCTTGGTGCTGCTGGCGAGGCTTTCCAACAACAGCTTCGCTAGTGTCTCACGTTGTTCGGGCGGGAGCGAGAGGGCTTCCTCGGCAAGATAGACGCTCGTGAGTGGCATGGCGGGAAACTACTAGAGTGCAGGAAACGGGCAAGCGTAGTTTTGTCGGGATAAAATCAGGGATAATGAATGGTGAGGTTGCTGGAGTCTTTAATGGCGGTGAACTCCATCTTGCGGGTCTGCTTGCCGTCCTTGGAGCGCATCTCGAACAACATCGGACTGCCTCTCTTGCCTTCGAGCAATTTCACCACCGTCGGGAGACTCATGCCGTCAACCAGTGTTCCTTCGATTGAAATCAGTTGGTCGCCCACAGCGATGCCATGTTCGGCCCAGGATTTGGGCGCTTTGGTGAGGACGAGTGTCTTCAGTGCTTTGCCGGGAATGTTGTAGCGGAAACGCGCGCGGAATCTAACTTCACTGAAACTACCCTCGACCCGGAAGGTCGGGAGTTCGATCGGCTTGTCCTCTTTTGCCGCAGCGGTGCAGACCGTGCCAGTGATTGTCAGGAATGTAAGGGCGATAAAGAGTCGGAACATGCACATAGGCTGAATCGGACAGACTATGCCTTACGCAGTTCCCAGTCACCACGTCACACGAGTAGTAGTGCGGGTTTCTCGAGGAGCTCCTTGAGGGCGCCGGCCCTGCTTCGCCCGAGGCTTCGCAGGGTTGGGATGATTTTTAGACCAACAGCAGTGCAGGTTTCTCGAGCAGGTCTTTTAATGCGCCCAAGAACTGGGCGCCGACGGCGCCGTCGAACACGCGGTGGTCGCAGCTGAGCGTCATCGTCATCGTCTGGCCGGCGACGACCGAGCCGTTCTTCACGACGGCCTTGGCGACCGTGGTGCCGACGGCGAGAATCGCGGCGTTGGGCGGGTTGATGATGGCGGTGAACTTCGGGATGCCCATCATGCCGAGATTGGAGACGCAGAACGTGCCACCGGTGTAGTCGGTCGGCGCGAGCTTCTTGTCCTTGGCCTTTTTGCCGAGGGCCTTCACCTCGGTGCTGATCTGGAAGATGCTCTTGAGGTGCGCGTCGCGGACGACCGGGGTGATGAGGCCGTCTTCGAGCGCGACGGCGAAGGCGACGTGCGCCGCGCCGTGGTGGCGGATGTGCGTGCCTTCCCATGAACAGTTGACGGCCGGCACGCGGCGAAGCGCCTCGGCGCTGGCCTTGAGGATGAAGTCGTTGACGGAGAGTTTCACGCCGTCCTTCTCGAGGCCGGTGTTGAGCTGGGCGCGGGTGGCCAGCAGCGGCTCGGCGTCGATCTCGATGTCGAGGTAGACGTAGGGAATCGTGGTCGTGGACTCGACCATGCGCTTGGCGATGACGCCGCGCATTGTGGAGACGGGGACCGTCCGGTCCTCTTGAATCGGACCGGAGCGGGAGAGTGTATTCCCGCGGGGTGAGGGCACCCCGCCTCCAGAAACGACAGAAGCAGATTTCAGAAGCGACGGGTTGGCCGCGGCGGCGAGGACGTCGGCCTTGACGATGCGGCCGTGCGGGCCGGTGCCAGTGACACGCGAAGCGTCGATTTTCTCGTTGGCGGCGATCTTGCGAGCCAAAGGCGAAATATGCAGGCGTTCGCTGCCTGAGGCTGCCGGTGCGGATGTAAGGCCAGCCTTCGCCGGGCCTACGGCTGGTTCGTCCCGTGGCTGGGCCACTGGCGAAGGAGCTGCAACGGGAGCTGGAGCCACAGCAGCAGGGGTCGGTGCGGCGGCCGTGCCCTGCGAAGCCTTGGGCGAAGCAGGGGCAGGTGCCGTGACCACTTCGCCGGGTTTGCCGACGGCGCAGAGGGCGGCCCCGATGGCGATCTGCGAGCCGGCGGGCGCGAAAATCTTGAGGAGCGTGCCGGTGAAGAAGGTCTCGAGCTCCATCGTCGCCTTGTCGGTTTCGACCTCGGCGAGCATGTCGCCCGCTTTCACGGCGTCGCCTTCCTTTTTGAGCCACTTGACCAGCGTGCCCACCGTCATGGTGTCGCTGAGTTTCGGCATATCGATGATTTCGGCCATGGGAAGTAAGGTGTAAGTTTTAAGCTGTAAGCAGTAAGCCGATCATTTCAAAACATTGAGCGCGGACTGGTAGATGCGTTCGACGGTGGGAAGCTGGAGTTTCTCGACGGGCATGGAGTAGATGGCCGGGGAGTCGACGGAGTTCACGCGCATGACCGGGGCGTCGAGGTAGTCGAAGGCTTTTTCCTGGATGAGGCAGGCCACCATCGCGCCGACGGAGCAGAAAGGCTTGGACTCCTCGACGTAGAGGACGCGGTTGGTCTTCCGCACGGAGGCGAGGATGGTCTCCTCGTCGAGCGGGCGGATGGAGCGAAGGTCGATGACCTCGGCGTTGATGTTATGCTTTTCCTTGAGGAGATCGGCGGACTTGAGGGCCATCTGGATGGCGCGGCCGTGGCCGATGATCGAGATGTCGGTGCCCTCGCGCATGACCTTGGCCAGGCCGAGCGGAATGAGGACATCGCCGTCCGGCACTTCGCCGCTCTCGCCGTAGAGGAGCGTGTTCTCGAGGAACATGACGGGGTCGTTGTCGCGGATGGCGGACTTGAGCAGGCCTTTGGCGTCGGCCGGGGTGGAGGGGACGACGACCTTGATGCCGGGATGGTAGGCGGCGATGGACTCGGGCGTGTGCGAGTGGGTGGCGCCGACGTTGGTGCCGCCGTTGGCGGGGCCCCGGAGGACGATCGGGCAGTTGATCAGGCCGCCCGACATGTAGCGGACGTTGGCGGCGTTGTTGAAGATCTGGTCGAAGGCGACCGAGTAGAAGCTGAAGAACATCAGCTCCATGACGGGGCGCATGCCGAGCATCGAGGCGCCGAGGCCCATGCCGATGAAGCCGGCCTCGCTGATCGGCGTGTCGACGATGCGCTTGGGGCCGTATTTGGCGAGGAGGCCCTCGGTGATCTTGTAGGCGCCGTTGAACTGGGCGACTTCCTCGCCCATGATGACGACGTTGGGGTCGCGGTCGAGTTCCTCGGCCATGGCGTGGCGGAGAGCTTCGCGGTAAGTGATGACGGGCATGGTGGAAAGTAGTGAGTAGCGGGTAGTGAGTAGGTGCCTCAGTTGAAAAAGAGGGTGCCTTGGGATTTGCGGTCGGCGGGATTGTCGGCCTCCCAATACACGTCCTTCTGGAGGTCATCGACGGTGGGGAAGGGGCTGGCCTCGGCGAATTGGGCGGAATTCTCGGCCTCGGCGCGGGCGGATTCGTCAATCTTGGCGATGATTTCGTCGGTCAGGACTTTCTCGGCGAGAAGCGCGGTCTGGCAGAACATCAACGGATCCTTGGTGGCCTTGTAGGTCTCGATTTCGTCTTTGTGGCGGTAAGTGGTGTCGGGATCGGCGACGGAGTGGCCGCGGTAACGGTAGGTGCGGATCTCGAGAACGCTGGGGAGGTGTTTGTCGCGGGCGAGCTTGAGGGCCCGGTCGACCTTGTCGCGGACCTCGAGGACATCGTAGCCGTTCTCGATGATGTCCCAGTTCATGCCGTAGCCCTCGGCGCGCTGGGCGAGGCTCGGACCAGCGGAGGAGCGCTCCTGTGAGGTGCCCATCGAGTAGCCGTTGTTTTCAACGATGAAGACGACCGGCAGGGACATGAGGGCTGCGAGGTTGTAGGATTCGTGGACCGCGCCTTGGTTGACGGCCCCGTCGCCCATGAACGTCAGGCAGGCGCCCTTGCGGCCCTGATATTTCAACGCGTAGGCGAGGCCGGTGCCGAGCGGCACCTGGCCGCCGACGATGCCGTGACCGCCCCAGAAATTGCGCGAAGGATCAAAGAAGTGCATCGAGCCGCCCTTGCCCTTGGAGCAACCGGTATATTTTCCATACATCTCGGCCATCATCTCATTCATGCCCATACCGACGGCGAGGCCGTGGCCGTGGTCGCGGTAGGCGGTGATGATGTGGTCGTCGTCGCCCATGACGGAGACGCAACCGATCGCGACCGACTCCTGGCCGATGTAGAGATGGAGGAAGCCGCCGATCTTGCCCGCCTGATAGCTGCGCAGGCAGCGCTCCTCGAAGCGGCGGATGCGCACCATGTCGCGGTAGAGCGCGATCAATTCGTCGTGGCCGAGCTTGGCGTTGATGTGCGCCGTGCGGGCGTTGTAGCCGGCGTCGTCAGCTTTCTTGGGCGAGGGTGATTTCTTGCTCACAGGGAATGTTTCGAGTTCAAAGTAATATTGAGGCGAAGGATTCCGTCTTTCAGGGAAAACCGGGCGATGACAAGCGAAAGATTTGGCAGTCGCTGGTTTGCCCGTCGCTCTTCAGGGAGCGGGAAACAGCTCCCCGGGGCTCAAATCAGCTGCGGTCAACGATCTGCTCGACGGTAATTTTGATCGGCGAGACCGAACAATCTGCCCGCAACGACACGAAACCATCCCGGTATTTATCGAAAATTGGCCACAGTGCCGCCTGGTCGGTTTCGGGAATGGCCAGCTTCCGGATCGCCTCGCGGGAATGGAAGGCGAACTTGCCTTCCTTGATGTCCGGGGGGAGCCGGTCGATGGGCGTTTTGCAGCGGAACAGGAACATCAGCCAGTGCGTCTCACCCTGATAGGCTTTCTCCGCAATCATGGCAAACAGCCGCATGTCCTCCTCGCGCACCACCAGACCGGTTTCCTCGGCGGTCTCACGCACCGCGCATTGCAGGGGCGACTCGCCGGTCGCCATCTCGAGCTTGCCGCCGATGGGTGTCCACACGCCGAGGTTGGGCTGCTTGGCACGCAGCATCAGCAGCTGCTCGCCGGCGCGGTTCTCGATAAAGACAAGGACGCTGATCTTGTAGGGCAGGGTGGAAGTCATCGTTCGGCAAAAGAGCGTGACCTTTGGGCAAACTCCGGCAAACAAATCTTCATCACGGGCCATTTCCAAACCACGCGCGTGTCCACCAGCCGAATAACCATCCTTGATTGCGGAGCCAGCCGCACGGCACTGGGAGTGTTCAACCTGAGCGGTGGCCGGCTGCAGTGCGTCCATGCCGCCGTCGAGCCATTCCCCGTCCGCGCCGTCGGCGAGGATCGTTGGCTGGAAAACACGACCACCGCCTTGCGGGCCCTGAATGCCGGGCACCAGTGGACCGGGCCCGCCGTGCTGGTGCTGCCGGCGCATCTCACCCTCACCAAGCAACTCAAGACTCCGCGCGTGGAGCCGACGAAGCGCGAGAAGATCATCCGCTTCGAGGCGGAACAGGCCATCCCCTATGCCTTGGCCGAGGTCGTGTGGGACACGGTGCTTTCCGGCCAGCGGGATGACGAAGAGGAAGTCATGCTCGTCGCGGCCAAACTGGACATCACCACCCAACTCTGCGCTGCGGCTCAGGCGGCGGGGTTCACGCCGCGCCGGATACTGCCATCATCGCTGGCCACCCTCGCGGGCTATCGACTGGCCCAGCCGGCGCAGGCGCAACCGGTGCTGGTCCTGAACCTCGGGGCCCGTTCAACCACCTTGCTCCAAGTGGAAGGCAATCGCTTTGTGGCGCGCACCCTCGCGCTCGGTGGCAGCTCCATCACCCAGCAGCTTGCCGAGAATCAGGATTGCGATGCCGACGAGGCCGAGCGGATCAAACTCTCCGAGCGCAGTGCGGGCTTGGTGGCCGATGCGATGGAAACGTTGGCCACCCGGCTGGCGCAGGAAATCACCCGCTCGGTGCTGCATTTCGGGCGACAGAGCGGCCTGGCCAACCCCGCGCGGGTTTTCCTGACCGGTGGCACCTCGGGTCTCGCAGGATTTCCGGAGACGCTCGCGGCCAAGTTAAAAATTCCCGTTGACCACTTTGATGCGCTGGGTGCGGTGGAGCTCAGTGCCGCCACCGCCTTGACTTCAACCGATCTGATCGGGGCGGCGGTGATCGAGTTGCGGCCACCTCAGCCGGCGGTGAATCTCCTGCCCGTCAAACTCCGGCAGCAGGAAAACCGGCGACGCCAGCAGCCTTGGTTGCTGGCCGCGGCCGTGCTGGCGGTAGCGGCGTTGGTGCCGCCGATCATCCATTACCGGCAGGTGACGGCCATGGCGCGCGCGAAGATTGCGGCCATGGAGGAAGCGATGGCTCCGCTGCGCGCGCGCGAAGCCCGCAACCGGGAAAACCTGGCCCGCCTTGAGCAACTCAAGGCCCAGGTGGCCCAACTTCAGTCGGTGCAAGATCGCCGGGCCGGCTGGCAGCAACTCTTCACCGGCCTGCAGGAGCGGCTGGTCAAAGTGGAGGACGTGTGGCTGGAGAAATTGCATACCATCCCGCCGGCCCCGGGCGTTCCGATGAATCTCGTCGTATCCGGCCGCATGCTCGACAAGACCAATCCGCTGGCGAAGGTCAGCCCCGAAACTTTCACCCGCGTGAAGGACCTGCTCGCGGGGATCGTGGATCTGCCGTCGGTGTCGGCCGTGGAGGGCGAGCGCTTCGACAACAGCCAGCCGGGCATCCTCAAGTTTGATTTCGTCCTCGTGATCGACCCCGCGCACCCGCTCTAACCGATGAAACAGTCATCACCAAAGCATCTGCTCACCTCGGTTGTGGCCCTGTGCCTCGTCCTCGTCGTGACCGAGGGATGGCTGTTGCAACAGTCGCGGCTGGCCTCCGCGCGCACCTTGCTGGCGTTGGAACAGAAGAAACAGGAGCGCGACTGGCTGGCGCGTCAGTCACCGGCCTTGAGCGGAGAAAACGAGACCGCCATCGTCGCCGACGTGGCCGCGGCCGGCCGGGTGCGGGCGGAACTGCGCACCGCACTGCAAGGCAGGGACGGCAGCCTGTTCGCCCCGCCACCGCCGGCCAAGTCGATCGATGCGTTTTTCGAACTCGCCAACTTCGTCGAGAAGCTCCGCACGCGGGCCGCGCAGGCGCAGGTGGTGCTCAAAGCGGACGAGCGTTTCGGATTTGCCGCGCATGCCAACGAGGGACCGGTTGCCGACCAGATCGCCGCCGTGCACCGCCAGCGGCTCGCCACGCAGTATCTCGTGGAAACGTTGCTGGAGTCGCGGCCCCTGATGTTGCTGTCGGTGCGGCGCGAACTGCCAACCGCTGACGGCGTGCGTGACCAACGGAACCGGGCGGACGATTTCTTCGAAATGGACCGGTCCCTGTCCCTGCGACAGGCGGGTCAGGTGGAGACCGCGGCTTTCCGGCTGGAGTTCACCGGCCAGACGGCGACGTTGCGCAGTTTCCTGAACAGTCTCGCGACTTTCCGCCAGCCCGTCGTCGTCCGCAGCGTGGAGGTGGAGCCGCTGGCCAACGAGGTGACATCCCGCGGTGGACCGACCGCCCCGCTCGCCGCCGGCGCGCCGGTGCCCTTGGTGAGGCAGAGCCTTTCAAAGTTTGCCGTCACCGTGGAATTCGTTCTGCTGGCTGGCAACCCCGTGAGCGCCGCCCCATGACTCAACTGATCAAGAGTGTTTACGACAAACTCGCGCTCGCCGGCGCGCTGGCCGCCGTGGCGCTGAGCATCGGTTGGTTTTGGCGGGAGCAGGGTG
>JAHFTH010000180.1 GCA_023269445.1 Lacunisphaera sp. | reverse complement strand
TATTTCTCCACGCCGGCGACCATGAGGATCTGTTTGAACTGCTGGGGCGACTGCGAGAGCGCGTAGAACTGGCCGGCGTGGATGCGCGACGGCACGAGGTATTCGCGCGCGCCCTCCGGCGTGCTTTTGAACAGCGCAGGCGTCTCGATCTCGTAGAAACCCTGCGTGTCGAAATAGTCGCGGACGGACTTCGCCGCGCGGTGGCGCACGGCGAGGTTCTTGCGCATCTTGGGCCGGCGCAGGTCGAGGTAGCGGTAGGTCAGGCGCAGGTCCTCGTTGACCTTGTCGCCACCGGCATCGGTCAGCGGGAACGGCGGCGTCTCGGAAACATTGTGCACCACGAGCTCCGTGGCATCGATCTCGATTTCGCCGGTCGGGATGCCCTTGTTCATCATCGCATCCGGGCGGGACTCCACCTTGCCGGTGATGCCGATGACAGACTCGGCCTTGAGCTGCGCGGCCTCGGTGCGGAGATTGGTGTCGAACTTCACCTGCGTGATGCCCTCACGATCGCGGAGATCGACGAAGATGATGCCGCCGTGGTCGCGGACGGAATCAACCCAGCCGGCGAGCGAGACGGTCGTGCCGAGATTGGCCTTGGTGAGCTGGGCGCAGTGATGGGTGCGTTTCATAGGGCGTAACGCCCAACCAAACGGCCCGCCCCACCCCGGGGCAACCCCATTTTGGGTCTATATGACAGAGAGACAAACGCGGGCAGCGAACCTCTGCCCGCCTAAATCTTCAAATGCGCCAGCAGTGCCCGCTCTTCAGACTCGGGCAGCGATTCACCGTTAACCTCAAGAATGCGGCGGGCCAGCGGCTCAAGCTGCTCGGCCGGCACCTCGACCATGCCGACCCCATCGCGCCATTGGATGACCGGCAGGCCCCAAGCCTTGTTTTCCAAGACGACATCCGCATACGCGAGGCGCATGGCGCGCATCGAAGCGAGGGTTTCCCAATCGAAGGAAGAGGCCAAGGGTTCCTCCACTTTGTCCGTCGGTTTGACTGGCATAATCGCCAGCTTGGTGAGCGCCTCGAGCATCACAAGTCTGGATGCGTCATGAATCCGCAAGCGGCCGTCCTGCTCGGCGACCACGAGATGAGGATTTTGGCCCGTGTTGTCGTAGATGCGCCAATCATGCACCAGCGGCCGATAGTGCTCGAGCAGGAGGCGCAAGCCCTTGCCGAACCGGCGCACTTGCACGTCGTCGGGAATATCGTGACCGCCCTTCTTCACGCGCTGCTTCACCCGGGCCCGGATTATGTCGAGCTCTGGTATCCAAAAGTAATCCAGACGAATGCGATAGCCGGCTGCACGCATCTCCTGAAGCAAACCGACATAACCGTAACCCGTCAGTGTGGTCTCAAAAGCGAAGTCCTGCCGACTTCGGAACAGTTGATCGAGCCGCCTCAGCATGATGCGCCCAGCCTCGAACGCGGCGGTATCTGGCGAGAAAGGCGAGAGACCAGCCGCGATCAGGTCGGCATTCACAAACTCCCGGCAGCGCATTTGCTGCAGCAGAAAACGTTTCACATAGGTGCTCTTCCCTGCCCCGTTGGGTCCGGCGATGATGAAGAGATTCGGCATCGGCGCGAATCTCAGTCGACCCCGTGTTACCCGTCAACCGGCCCGCTCAGCCTAGAATCAGGCTCTCGCCCGTCATCTCGGCCGGCTTGGGCAGGCCCAAGGTCGGCAGGGTTTCATGGCGAATATCAACTTGTGTGCCCACGCCCCAATCGCACCTTCCATCTATACCATGGGAACGTGGAGCTCTAAACCCTTCGGCAACGACACCGCCAAGGATTGGCTATGGACCTTGGAGACAGCCAAGAACGACTCCATTTTGCTCAGCAGCCTGAAAAGTGGCGCCGGGACAGCCAGGAAACCCGCGGCGGAAAGCGATTGTGAGATCGCGGTAGCCGCCGCCGCAGTGATCGCGGCCGCCTCCCGGGAACCGGTCGGAGCGTTACCCAAAGAGGCAAAGCAATGGGTGAGCTCGCTCGGCTTCTGCCCAAGCAAGAAGCTCCTCGCGCAAGCCGGGCGCATCGTGAGGCAAATCGCTAAAACCTCAGCGCTACGCGCCCTCTGGGAGGAATCAGGATCGCTGAAGAAATGGTCGGCCGAGATGAAGCAATTGCTGGATGCCCTGGAGCATCCGCCAAAACTCCTCCCAACGCGGAAGCCCAAGACACCGAGCGGACGGCTTTCGTTGGCCAAACTAATCAAGAGCATCCAACCGGCGGCGAATGGCCCTGCCCGGGACATCTTGCGCCGCAAGCTGGACGCGATCACCGATCTGAATGCCACTGTTGCCGGGGAATGGCAAATGACCCCCTTGCACCTGCTGGCCGCCCAGGGATTGCTCCCCGAAATCATCGCCCTCGTCGAGCGGGGCGCCGCGGTTGATCCCGCGACCCCGCAGGATACCAGTGCCGCCACGCCGTTCGAGCTGGCTTGCTCGCACGGCCAGGCCAAAACCGCCGGGTATCTGCTCGGCCGGGGCGCCCGGATTGAACGGCAAATGACGCTCCTGGACGGCCGGGTCTTCCGCTATCCGCAGGCGCTCTACAACGCCGTTGGTTCCGGTGATGAGCCCACGGTAACAATGTTGCAGGAACACGGTCTCAATTTGCAGTGCCTCGAAATGAACGGCCGGTCCTTGCTGCACTATGCGGCGGAATCCGGTCATGCCGGCATGGTGCGTTTCCTCGCGGCCGAGGGGCTCACGCTGGATCAGGGTGACGGTTCGAAATGGACCCCGCTGCACATGGCGGTGATGAGCAACCAAAGGGAGAGCGTCCTTGCCTTGCTCAAACTGGGAGCGAACCCGAACGCCCCGGATGACGAAGGGGCCAGCCCGCTGGATTTCGCTGCGGAGAATTCACACCGGGATGTTGCGCGAATCCTGCGCAAGCACGGGGGCATCTGCACCTATAAGGAACCGAAGGTTCCGTGAAGGTCAGTTGGCGCGGGGCCAGCTAGCTTATGACCAGGCTCTCGCCCGTCATCTCCGCCGGCTTGGGCAGACCCATCAGGTGGAGAACGGTCGGGGCGATGTCGGCGAGACGACCGCCGGTGCGCATCTTGGTTTTCCCCGCGACGAGACCCTCGCCCACGGCAAAGACCTCGACGAGATTCAGCGTGTGTGCGGTGTGCGGGCTGTTGGTGATCGGGTCCCACATCTGCTCGCAGTTGCCGTGGTCGGCGAGAATCACGGCCTTGCCGTTTTTCGACGCGAGCGCGGCGAGCAACTCGCCCAGCCCGCGGTCGGTCGCTTCGCAGGCCTTGATGGCCGCCGGCAGCGAGCCGGTGTGGCCGACCATGTCGGGATTGGCGTAGTTGACGACGATGAGGCTGTATTTGCCGGAAAGGATCGCGGCCTTGGCCTCGGCGGTCACCTGCGCGGCGGACATTTCGGGCTGCAGGTCGTAGGTCGGCACCTTCGGGCTCGCCGGGCAGGCGTTCACCTGGCCGGGGAACGGCGCGTTGCGGTAGTTGTTGAAAAAGAAAGTCACGTGCGGGTTCTTCTCCGTCTCGGCGCAGCGAAACTGGCCGAGGCCGGCCTTGCTCACCACTTCGCCGAGGATGTTCTTCAACGCCTCGGGCTTTCCCGAGATCACCTGGACCGGCAGGCCGGCCTCATACTCGGTCATCGTCGCGTAGTAGAGATCGAGCTTCGCGCCGCGATCGAACTCCTTGAAGCCATCGATAACGAAGGCCTTGGTGATCTCGCGCGGACGGTCGCCACGGTAGTTGTAGAACAGCACGGCATCGCCGTCAGCGAAGGTCGCGACCGGTTTGCCGTCGGCGTCTGTGATCCACGTCGCCGGCACGAACTCGTCGCCATTTTGCGTCGGGCTCAGCGGCTTGGCGTAGTAACTGGAGACGGCCGCCTCAGCGCTCGGCGCGGTGGCCTCGGCCTTTTTGCCGGTGAGCATGGCATAGGCCTTCTGCACGCGCTCCCAGCGGTTGTCGCGATCCATGGCCCAGAAGCGGCCGCAGACGGTGGCGATCCGGCCCACGCCAATCTGTTTCAGCTGCGCCTCGACCTGTTGAATGTAGCCGAGCCCGCTCTGCGGCGGCGTGTCGCGGCCGTCGGTAAATCCGTGGATGAACACGCGACCCGCGAGACCGGCTTCTTTCGCCTGCCGCAAAATTCCGTAGAGATGTTCCAGCATACCGTGCACGCCGCCGTCGGACACGATCCCCATGAGGTGGAGCTTGGCGGTGGGATTGGCCTTAAGCCGCGCAACGATCGCGTGCCACACTGGATTCGTCGCGAGCTGCTTTTCGGAAAAAAGTTTGTTCAGGCGCACGAGCTCCTGGTCCACGATGCGGCCGGCGCCGATGTTCTCGTGGCCGACCTCGCTGTTGCCCATCTGGCCGTCGGGCAGACCGACGTCGAGACCCGAGGCCTTGACCAGCGTCACCGGATACTTCGCGTGCAGTGCGTCATCGCAGGGCTTCTGCGCGAGAAACACGGCGTTGAACTTGTTCTGCTCGGGATGGGGATTGCTGCCCCAGCCATCGCGGATGACGAGGAGGACGGGTGGACGGGATGAAGTCATGGAAAATTGTGACGATGTATGGGCACAGGCAACGCAACCGCCAACCACTAATCCAGCGAAAACCACGCCATAGATGGCATCACTTCTGCAGAAAGGATTCTGCCATGACGCTCCTGATCCGCGACCAACTGACCTGTCCGCCCACGTGGTTCGCCTCCTACCGCGACCTGACCCTGTATTGCGCGGTGTTTCTCAAGCTCGACATCGTGCTCGAGTCAGAGGACGCCGACACCTACTATCAGTGGATCAAGCCGCGCGGCGGGATGGATTTCGTCGAGGACATCATCCGGCCCGGCTCGGAACGCGGGGTGCACCTGGATTTTGCCCGGCATTTCCCCGGCACGATCATCACCGACCGCATCGCCCCGGAAAACGTGCATCGGCTGATTGCCTCGATCCGGTCGTTGGCGGCATGATCGGCCTCAGGCCGTAAACCCGCGCTTGCCACAGGACGGTCCTCGGGCGGCGGATGTCCGCATAAATTCTACCAGCGCGCGCGCCGCGTGATTCAACGGCCGGGCTGCGCGGTGGATGATGCCGATGGAACGTGTCAGGCCCGGCAGCGCACGGAAACACACCTCTTTCGCTCGGGGTTGCCGCGCCATGGCCGGCACGACGGAAACGCCCCACCCCGCCGCCACAAACGCCAGCACCGTCTCGATCTGCGCGCTGCGGAAACTGACGCGCGGCGCGAAGCCGTTGAGCCGGCAGAACTGCAGCGCCTGCCCCGCCAGGCAGTGCCCCTCCTTCATCAAAATGAAGGCCTCGCACTCGAGATCATCGAGCGTCAGCCGTTTCCTGGTCGCGAGCGCATGCTTGGGCGGCAGGGCCACCAGCAGGTCCTCGTCGAAGAATTCCTCCGCGACGAGGCCCGCCCGCTCCACTGGCAGGCTGACGAGCGCGAAGTCGATCTCCTTCGCCAGCACGGCCTGCGCGAGCTGCGCCGTGGTGTCCTCGTGCACCACTACCTCGATGCCCGGATGCTTCTTCGCAAACGCCCGCAGCCGCGCCGGCAGGTAATACGGCGCCACCGTTGGCAGCGCGCCGAGCGTCACCCGACCGCGCAGCAGGCCGCGCACCTCGCTCACCCTGTCCCGCGCCAGTTCCACTTCGTCGAGAATGGACTCCGCGTGCGCGCGAAATATCTCGCCGACCGGCGTCAGCGCTACCTCGCGCTTAGTGCGCTCGAACAGCCGCTCCTTCAGCTCGCCCTCGAGCTTCATGATCTGCTGGCTGAGCGAGGGCTGGGCCACGCGGCACTGCTCGGCGGCGCGGCTGAAATTGCGCGCGCGAGCCACGGCGAGGAAATAGCGAAGTTGGTGGAGCTCCATAGGTGATGTCTATTACTGAAAGACGAAGTTAATATTTCTCGCCTATCGCGCCAGCTGATAATCTCCGGCTGTCCCGCCGATCCTCCTGCCCGTCCAACCGCCCTTCTCCATGTCGCAATCTCCTCCCCGCCTCACCACCTCCGCCGGCGCGCTCGTCGCGGACAATCAGCACTCCCTCACCGCCGGCCCGCGCGGCCCGGTCCTCATGCAGGACTACTGGCTGATCGAGAAGATGGCCCACTTCAACCGCGAGCGCATCCCGGAGCGCGTCGTCCACGCAAAGGGCTCCGGCGCCTACGGCACGCTCACTATCACCCACCACATCTCGAAATATTCGAAAGCCAAAATCTTCACCAAAGTCGGCACCACGGTCGAAACCTTTCTCCGTTTCTCCACGGTCGCCGGCGAGAAGGGCGCGGCCGACGCCGAGCGCGACCCGCGCGGCTTCGCACTCAAGATCTACACCGAGGAGGGCAACTGGGACCTCGTCGGCAACAACACTCCGGTGTTCTTCATCCGCGACGCGCTGAAATTCTCCGACTTCATCCACAGCCAGAAGCGCGACCCGCAGACCAACCTCCGCAGCAATGTTGCCGCCTGGGATTTCTGGTCGCTCTCACCCGAGTCCCTCCATCAGGTTACCACGCTGTTCAGCGACCGCGGCCTGCCTAAAAACTACCGGCAGATGAACGGCTACGGCTCGCACACTTACAGTTTCATCAACGCCATCGGCGAACGCCACTGGGTGAAGTTTCACTTCAAGTCCCTCCAAGGCCACGCACACTACACCGACCAAGAAGCCGCCGCCGCCGTCGGCCAGAACCGCGAATCCGCGCAGGCCGATCTCTTCCACGCCATCGCCGCCGGCAATTTTCCCCGCTGGCGCTTCGCCGTGCAGATCATGCCGGAGGCCGACGCCGACCATTACAAGGTCAATCCCTTCGACCTCACCAAAGTCTGGCCCCACGCCGACTACCCGCTTATCGACGTCGGCGTCCTTGAGCTCAATCGCAACCCGTCGAACTACCACGCCGAGGTCGAGCAGGCCGCGTTCACGCCCGCCAACGTCGTC
>JAHFTH010000179.1:5780-6974 GCA_023269445.1 Lacunisphaera sp. | reverse complement strand
GGTAGATCTTTCCCTTGGCGTCAAAGCGCGCATGGAAGTCCGGTTTGGCGCGTCGCACGGTCTTCAGCTGGATCGAGCGCGGCAGGCCGGTCTGCAGCGCGAGCCGCAGCTTCTCGCCACTGTGGGCCCAGGCCGCGTCGAAATGAAACACCTGCGCCCGCGCATGCACGCCGGAGTCGGTGCGGCCGCTGCCCTCGATGCGGATCTGGCGGCCGAAGATTTTTTTCAGCTGTTTCTCGACCAGATCCTGGATGGTGTTGCCGCCTTCCTGGCTCTGCCAGCCGTGAAATTCCGTGCCATCGTAAGCGATGACACATTTCCAGCGGAAGGCTTTGGCCTCAGCTTTCATCGGATGGCACGACCGGCGGCAATTTCTGATCGAGGTAGTCCTGCAAAATCAGGCACGCGGCGCGCGAGTCGATCAGGCCCGAGTCGCGCACGCCGCGTCGGTCTTTCTTCGCGATCGAGGACTCGGCCTCGGAGCTGGTCAGCGTCTCGTCCACCAGATGAACCGGCAGGCCGAACTGCGCCTTGAGCTTCGCGGCAAAGGCGTCCACTTCCTTCGCCTTGAAGCCCACCGAGCCGTCCATGTTGTAGGGATAGCCGACCACGAGATCCGTGATGCGGCGCTGCTTGATCTGCTCGCCGAGCTTCCGCCAGCGCACGCTCTCGTCGGCATCAATCAGCGCGGGCAACGGCGTGGCGACGCCGATCTCATCGCCGTGGGCGAGACCCACGCGCCGGGTGCCGTAGTCTATGCCGAGATAGCGCATGGCTTGGTCATCGGAGCTGCACCCACACACCCCGGCGCTGCGCGCCACCCCTCTTCATAGAGGGGAATCAAACCCACGCAGCCGAAGTCCCCTCTATGAAGAGGGGTGCCCGACAGGGCGGGGTGTGTAGGCAGCATGGATGAAAAGAGTGAGCCTACCGATGTCATTTCAATTCAAGCTTACAGAAATTTCTTCTTCGCCGGGTCGTCCGCCAGACGCTTGAGCAGGGCCTTGATCTCCTGCGCCTTGTCCTTGTGGACCACGAGCGTGGCCTGCGGCGTGTGCACCACGACCAGATCGCTCGCGCCGACCACGGCGGTCAGGTGGCCGTCGTCGCTCACGACAATGTTGCCCGAGCCGTTCTCCACCAGGGCGAGCCCGCGCAGGACGTTGCCGGCCGCATCGGGCGTGAAATGCTTGG
>JAHFTH010000179.1:0-5770 GCA_023269445.1 Lacunisphaera sp. | reverse complement strand
CTTGGCGATGGCCGGCCACGCGCCAACATCGTCCCAGTCAAAGGTAGCGGGCACGACGACGACATTGGTGGACTTCTCCATCAACGCGTAGTCCACGGAAACTTTCTTCAGGGTCGGGTAAACCTCCGGCAGAGCCTTGGTCCAGCCGGCGGCGGATTTCGCCGCCGACTCCAGTTTCGTCAGACCGGCATAAAGCTCGGGGGCATGGGCCTTGAACGCGGCCTCCACGACCGGCACACGCCAGACGAACATGCCGGCGTTCCAGAAGTATTGGCCCGAGGCGAGGTAACCCTTGGCCGTCTCCAGGTCGGGTTTCTCCACAAAACGTTTCACCGCCATCACGGCCCGGCCGGCAATCGTCTTCCACGGCCCGGCCTGCTGGATGTAGCCGAAGCCCGTCTCAGGGGCGGTGGGCTTGATGCCGAGCGTCACGAGCACATCCGCCGACTCGGCCGATTCAAAGGCCACGGTCAGAAGTTTTCCGTATTCGGCGGTGTCGTGGATGACGTGATCCGCCGGCAGCATGGCGAAGGTCGCGTTTGGACTGCGCTGCTTGACCAGCAGCATGGCCAGGCCGGTCGCGGCGGCGGTGTCGCGGCCCATCGGCTCGGCTACCACATTGGCCGCGGGCAGGCCGGGACACGCCAGACGGCAGCCGTCGAGCTGGGCCTGCGTGGTTAGGACAAGAATGTTTTCGCGCGGAACGACTCCCGCCACCCGGTCCACCGTCTGGGCCAGCATGGATTTGTCGCCGACGATGGGCAGCAGGTGCTTGGGCGTGGCAGCGCAGCTTTGCGGCCAGAACCGCTCACCGCGGCCGCCGGCCATGATCACAACAAAACGCTCGGGCATCCCTCGAAGATTTGACCCCGGCGGCAGCCGTCAACGGCTAATCTCGCAGTTGCCTTTTACCCGCCGCTTCCAATGTTCCGGTTTCCTCATGGAAATACCGCTCGAAGTCGATGTCGCCACCGCCGCCCAACTCCTGCGCGAAGGGGCGCTGCTGCTCGACGTGCGCGAGGCGAGCGAGGTCGAGACCTGCGCCATCGCCGGTAGCCGGCACCTCCCCATGCGGCAGGTCCCTGAGAACCTGCCCGACCTGCCTCGCGACCGCCTGATTCTGGTCCAATGCCACCACGGCGGCCGCAGCCTGCGGGTCACGCAGTTCCTCCGCGCCAACGGTTTCACGCAGGTCAGCAACGTCGCCGGCGGGATCGACGCCTGGGCCGTCCAAATCGACCCTTCCCTAGCCCGTTATTGAGGGGCTTGACTATCAATCGCTCTTTCAGGCACAAAGACTGTCCTACCAATCAAATCTATGGGTCAACAACTCAACAAGCACATCAAGAAGAAACGCCGCGTCGCCTACCACAAGCGCCGCAATGCCGCCATCAAGGCCAAGATCGCCAAGGCCAAGAAGTAAGCGCGGGCACCGTTTCGCTCCCTCAGCGCGCGCCCCTCGCGGCGCGCCTTTTGTTTTTATAGCACATGATCAAGGTCAGCCTCATCTCCCTCGGTTGCGCCAAGAATCTCGTCGATAGCGAGATCATGGTCGGTCATTTGCACCAGGCCGGCATGGCCGTGATCCCCGAGGCGGACAAGGCCGACGTCGTCATCGTCAACACCTGCTCGTTCATCGATTCCTCCAAAGAGGAATCCCTCAGCCACATCCTCGAGGTCCACCAGAGCCGCGGGATGACCAAGCGCCGCAAGGAGCAGAAGCTCATCGTCGCGGGTTGCATGGCCCAGCGGTTCTCCAAGGACCTCTCGACCTCCCTGCACGACGAGGTGGACGCCTTCATCGGCCTCGACCAGCTCACCAAGGTCGCGCCGATCATCGAAGAGATCTACGCCAAGGAACGCGGCAAGCAGGACGCGCCGGTCAACTTCATCGTGGGCAAGTCCACCTACATCCCGGACTTCAACACGCCCCGCTTCCGCCTCACGCCGAAACATTTTGCCTACATCAAGATCGCCGAGGGCTGCAACCACCCCTGCACCTTCTGCATCATCCCGCAGATCCGCGGCCGCCACCGCAGCCGCACGGTCGAGAGCGTCGTCGCCGAGGCCCGCCAGCTCGTGAAGGAAGGCGTCAAGGAGCTCAACCTCATCTCGCAGGACACGACTTTCTTCGGCATGGACACGTGGGAGCAGCGGCCCAACCCGCGCACGCCCGTCGACTCCTCGCGCGGCACCGCCCTCACCACCCTCCTCCGCGAACTCAACGCCATCGAGGGCGATTTCTGGATCCGCCTGCTCTACACCCACCCGGCCCATTGGAGCGACGAGCTCATCAAGACCATCGCCGAGTGCCCCAAGGTCGCCCGTTACATCGACATCCCGCTCCAGCACATCAGCGACGCCATGCTCGAACGCATGCAGCGCGAGACGAGCGGCGACTACATCCGCGATCTCATCAAGCGCATCCGCGCCGGCATCCCCGGCATCGCGGTCCGCACCACCTTCATCGTCGGCTTCCCCGGCGAGACCGACGCCGACGTCGCCGAGCTCTGCCAGTTCATCGAGGAGACGAAGTTCGAGCGCCTCGGCGTATTCCGCTACTCGCAGGAGGAAGGCACCCGCGGCGCCAAGATGCCCGACCAGATTCCCGCCAAGGTGAAGGAAGCCCGCTGGCACAAGCTCATGGCGCTGCAGCAGAAGATCGCCGCCGAGGTCAGCAAGAGCCACGTCGGCCAGACCCTGAAAGTTTTGGTCGAGGAGCCCGGCGTCGCTCGCGGCGAAGCCGACGCCCCCGACATCGACGGCCGCGTCTACGTGCCGCGCGAGCTGCCGGTCAGCGAATTCGTCGAGGTGAAGATCACCGGCTACCAGGATTACGATCTGCTCGCCCTGCCGAAGGGCCAGAAGCCCGCCGAGTTCAAAGTCGCCAAGCAGGCGCAATGAATTTCTCCGCGGATAACGCGGATGAATACCGGATGGTGGAGGGCCCGCGTCCCTGCGGGCCGCTCTTGACTGAAATATTCAGAAGCCAGAAAACCAAGAACTCTGATTCCTGGTTTCATGGCTTCTGAATTATCCCGCTAGGCTTTGGCGCTTCCTGCTACAAACTTCCCGATGATCCCGTCGAAGGAGCCGTTGGTGAAGAAGACGACGAGCTGCGGTTTCTCCGCTGCTTTCGTGTTGGCCACGAGTTTCTCCAGCAGTGCCGTGTTGGTCTCCGCCGTGTAGGCGTGGACGCCCTGTAATTCGAGGTGTTGCAGCACGGCCTCCACGTCAAAGCGGTCCGTCTCCTTCAATTTTTCTGCGCGGCTCACCGCGCCGATATAAACCTCGTCGGCCAGACCGAGCGCCCGGGTGAAGCCCGCCTGCAGCACCTTTGTGCGCGCCGTGTTGCTGCGCGGCTCGAAGACCGCACTCAGCACGGTGCCGGGATGACGATTGCGCAGCGACTGGATCGTCTCCGCCAGCGCCGTCGGATGATGACCGAAATCCTCGATGACCTTGAGCCGGGGCGTGTCCACCAGCAGCTCCTGCCGGCGCTTCACGCCGCGGAAGCGCGTCAGCGCCTCAAGCTTAAGCTTGGTCGGGTCGTCCGGATAAAGCGCGAGCCCCGCCGCCAAGGCCGCGACGGCGGCGTTGCGGACGTTGAACAGACCGGGCTGCGACCACTTCACCTCCGCCCAGACCTTGCCCTGCCAGAGCAGTTTGAACGACACGCCGGCGGGTGACTCGGCAATGTTCGTAATACGAACATTGCTCCCCTCGCCGGTGCCAACTGTCACCACCCGCGTCCAGGCAAAAGCCCCGAGCGCACGCAGGTTGTCGTCATCGCCGTTGAGCACGACCCAGCCGTTGCGCGGCACGATGCGGGCGAGATGGAGAAACGTGCGCTGCACATCTGCCAGATCGCGAAAAATGTCGGCGTGGTCGAACTCGAGGTTGTTCAGCACCGCGATGTGCGGGGCATAGTGGATGAACTTGCTGCGCTTGTCGAAGAACGCGCTGTCGTATTCGTCGCCCTCGATCACGAAGGGATCGGCGGTCTTGCCCAGGTGGTTGCCCGTGGGAGGATCCTGCGGCACACCGCCGATGAGATAGCCGGGATCGCGGCCGTTCTCGCGGAGCAGAAACGCCGTCAGCGCGGTGGTCGTCGTCTTCCCGTGCGTGCCGGCGATGACGATGTTCTTCCGACCCTTGAGCACAAAGTCCGCGAGCAGCGCCGGCAGCGAGGTGAAGGCGATGGCGCGGGTGTCGAGCAGCCACTCGACCTCGGGATTGCCACGCGACATGGCGTTGCCGATGACGACGAGGTCGGGTTTAAGTTTTTCCAGCCGCACCGGATCGTAGCCCTCGTGCAACGTGATCCCAGCCGCCGCCAGCACGGTGCTCATCGGCGGATAGACGCCCGCATCAGCCCCGAGCACCTCGTGCCCGGCCGCGCGCGCGAGCAGGGCGGCGTTGCCCATCGCCGTCCCGCAGATGCCCATGAAATAAATCCGCATGCCGGGAGTGTTCATAGGAGACTCATCGGGTCAACGTCGAGCACTTGGGTGACATCCTTCGGCCATTTGACCTCAGCCTGCAGCTTGACCAGCTCGGGCACGACTTTCGTCGCCCGGGCGCAGAAATACCACACTTGGTAGCGATACTCGTCCTTCACCTTCTCGATGGGCGACGGGGTCGGTCCGCGGATTTCCACCGCACTGCCGAGGGCCTTCTCCACTTGCTTCACCCAGTGCTCGGCGAAAAACTTGATCTTCTCCGGATTGGGTCCACGGAAAATGTGATGGATGAGATGGCGATAGGGCGGATAGGCGAACTTCTTGCGCACGGCCAGTTCGGTCTCGGCGAAGCCATTGAAGTCAGCGCGCTTCGCGAACTGGATGGCATCGGCCTTGGGCGTGAAGGTCTGCACGACCACCTCCCCCGCCCGGTCGCCGCGTCCCGCCCGGCCCGCGACCTGCACGAGCAGTTGGAAGGTCCGCTCGTTGGCGCGGAAATCCGGCACGTGCATGGACAGGTCGGCGTCCACGAGGCCGACGAGTGTGACGTTGGGAAAGTCCAGCCCCTTGGCGATCATCTGCGTGCCGATGAGCACGTCGATCTTGCCGGCGCGAAACTCCGCCAGAATCTCCCGGAACCGGTGCTTCTTCGACATCGTGTCCGTGTCCATCCGCTCCAAGCGGGCGCGCGGCAGCACGCGGCGCACGGCCTCCTCCACGCGCTGCGTGCCCAGCCCGCGCCAGCGGATGTCCGGCGCGGCGCAACTCGGACACACGACCGGAGACCCGCGCGTGTGGCCGCACAGGTGGCACTTCAGCGTCTCGTCGGCGCGGTGGTAGGTCATCGACACGCTGCAATGCGGACATTGCTCCACGTGGCCGCACTTCCGGCACTGCATGCTCGAGGAGTAGCCGCGCCGGTTGATGAAAAGGATCGTCTGCTCGCGCCGCTCGAACCGCCCTTGCATGTGGTCCACCAGCAATCGCGACAGCGTCACCAGCCCGCGCTGGCGCATCACCTCGATGCGCATGTCCACGATCTGGATGTCCGGCATTTTCTTGTCGTCCACGCGCTTGGTCAGGACATCGAGCCGGTATTTGCCGCCCTGGACATTGGCGAACGACTCGAGCGACGGCGTGGCTGATCCGAGCAGGCAGGTCGCGTGGGCGAGCTTCGCGCGGTAAACCGCCACGTCGCGCCCGTGGTAGCGCGGCGTCTCGTCCTGCTTGTAGGCCGGCTCATGTTCCTCATCGACGACGATGAGCCGCAGGTCGAGCACCGGGGCGAACATCGCCGAGCGCGCACC
>JAHFTH010000178.1 GCA_023269445.1 Lacunisphaera sp. | reverse complement strand
CCGGCTCAAGGCTGAGGTGCCCGGCATCCGCATCCTCGGCCCGGCGCATCATCGCAGCGGCGTCGTCAGCTTCGACCTCAAGGGCGTGCACGCGCACGACGTGGTGACGATGGCCGACCAGGAAGGCGTCGCCCTGCGTGGCGGCCACCACTGCAACCAGCCGCTGATGCGCAAACTCGGGCTCAGCTCGACCTCCCGCGCCAGCTTCTACCTCTACAACACCGAAGCCGACATCGACCGCCTCGTCGCCGCGCTCCAGAAGATCGCGAAGTTCTTCGCGGGCTAAACGCTACTCCACACCCGCCAAGTGAACTTTAGCGCAAAGACTACTAACAAGCTTACTGCGCAATTACTGCCCCGTTTTGTTAAACTACTTCGCAGCAAGAAGCCGACGTCCTTTCAGGATGCAGCTATGTGGTTCCCAACGACGAGCGGGAATGGTTCGATCGGCTTTTTCGCAGATGAATCTGAGGTTTTCGACGAATTAGCTCATACTCTTTTTGGTGCTTACTCTAAAATCTCAGAGAAAACCTGCGAGGCGGAGCTTAAGAAAACGTTCGCCCAGTTATTCGTCGACAGACGTAAACGAAATCTCGAAAGGCTGACTGCTGCACGGCTCAGTGAACTCTACATAAAGCTCAGCGATTGGGAAGCTCACCGACCTTTGGTCTATATCGAAGTCTCCGGGCTTCATTTTGAAGGTGCCTCTTGGAAATTTGGGCCTGCCAGACTTCTTCGTGGGAATCACAGTGACATTGAAAGTTTACGCACATCGATAGCCACCAAAGACGGGCAGAAGCCCGATCCGATTCCAGAGGGGACTACAGTAATTGAAATCACGTCTGAAGGTGACGCCGGATATGCAAAACGAGTGGGCAAGCAGCGCGCCCAAGAAGTGATTGATGCTCTCCAATTCTTATCACTGCCGGAAAATCGAGACTCGTGGGATGCCGGTATTCAACGATTTGTTATTCAACTCGGTGCTGAGGAGCCTTTCGTTCGACAAAACTCTTGGTGCTATAGTCCGAACGGCCCAACTTGGTATTCAGACAGTGGCATACTTAAGGCCCCTACAGCCCAGTTCCACAGGTGCGTATTGTCCGCACAGAACAAGAAACTCCATCAAAAGAGAGGCGGCGACGAGCTCGAGCAATTGCTGTCTGCCTTAAATCCCTCTGCTTTGGACATATCTATTAAGATCTGTATTTCGTGGATCGCTAGTGCCGTGAGAGAAAACGACCCTGTCAAAAAATATCTTGGATTTTTCATCGCACTCGAGGCACTGTTCTTGCCGGACATTAAATCCTCCCGGGATACCGATAATCGTCTAGCAACAATACTGCCCATCCCTGATTGCGTCGCATTCCTGACAAAGAAGCATGCGAAAGACCGGCGGTCCACATATGATCAGGTTAGCCAACTCACTCGGATACGAAACCACATTGTTCATCGCGGGTCGTCAGAGTTGGCAGTCCGCGACGTTCAGCGACTTGGAGTAATTGCATGGAACTGCTGTGTCGCAGCCTTAACAAAACGCGCCCACTTCCGGACAGATGGCTCCTTCCGCGAATATCTAGTGCGACTAAAATTTGGCCAACGGCCTATTGTGAAAACTTCTAAGGCGATGCTGAGTTAGCGTCTGTGTATGCAAAGCTCACATCGAATATCGCTCATGGAATCTTCCGCTCGGTGCCAACTTTCAGGTCGGACTTGCTCTTTATTATAGCGTGCTTGGCGACATCAGTGTTGTCCCACTTCGCCGGTTGACCGGCAAGGATTGGGTGGCGTTGCGCAAAATCCGCGCAGCCAGCGAAAGGCAAATTGCGCATACTGGGGCATGGTGTCTCCACGTCACACCGTTCAAATTCCCGTCGCACCCGCTCTGGAACTGGTGCGGAAGTATAATATTCCCGGGCCGCGCTATACCTCCTACCCGACGGCGCCGCAGTTCAGCGCGCAAGTCAGCCGGGAGGCGCTGCGCGAGGAGATCGCCCGGGACAACCGGGACACCACCCGGCCGCTCTCCCTCTATTTTCACCTGCCATTCTGCGAGTCGCTCTGCTGGTATTGCGGTTGCAACACCGTGATCACACGGCGCCGCTCGTCGGCGGGTGAATACGTCGACCTGCTCTGCCGGGAACTTGCGATCACGCAGCCGCTGCTCAATCCCGCACGGCTCGTCACGCAGCTTCACTTCGGCGGCGGCACGCCGACCTTTCTGCCTCCCGCCGAGATCGACCGACTGGGGCGGGCCATTCATTCGGTGTTCAAATTCACTCCGGACGCGGAAATCTCGGTGGAGATCGATCCGCGCCGCCTGACCCGGGCCCATGTGGACGCCTACCGCAAGCTGGGTTGCAACCGCGCGTCGCTGGGCGTGCAGGACAGCAACCCGGCGGTGCAACTCGCCATCCACCGCTGGCAACCGCTGGCCCAGACCCGCCAAGCCATCGAGTGGTTGCGAGATGCCGGTTATGCATCGGTCAGCGTGGATCTGATCTACGGTCTGCCGGTGCAGACCCCCGAGTCGTTCGAGCGCTCAATGGAAGACGTCATCGGCCTGGATCCCGATCGGCTTTCCGTCTTCAGCTATGCCCATGTGCCCTGGCTGAAGCCCGCGCAAAAAATCTTCGATCAACGCGACCAATTGCCCACGACCGAGGCGAAACTCGCCATGATCATGGCGACTTCGCGGCAACTCAATGAGGCGGGCTATGTGAACATCGGCATGGATCACTTTGCCAAACCGGACGATGAACTGGCCCGCGCCCACGACGAGGGCTCGCTGCAACGTAACTTCCAAGGCTACACCACCCGCGCCGGGGCTTCGCTTTATGGCTTCGGGATGTCCTCGATTTCGCAGACCGACGGTTCGTTCCGGCAGAATCACAAGGAGCTCGACGACTATGCCGTCGCCGTGAACCGCGGAGAGCTGCCCATCGAGCGTGGTTTTCAATTGAAAACAGATGATCGGAATCGCCGGGCCGTGATCATGGACATCATGTGCCGGAAACAAGTGAACTATGCGGATATTTCCCAACGGCTGGCGCTGGACGTGCGGCAAGCCTACGCCGCCGAGATCGCTTCACTCACCGACTTGGAAGCCGACGGCTTGCTCCGCCGACATTCCGATGGTTTCGCCATCACGCCTCTGGGCGAAGTCTTCCGCCGCGTGATCGCGATGCGCTTCGACGCCTACCTGGCCAAACATCAGGGCCGGGGCTTTTCCAAAGTGGTTTGATCTCCTCAGGGAATCTTCAGCTCCGTGCCGACTTTCATGTCGGACTCGCTCTTCATGACGTTGCGATTGGCCGCGTAGATGTCGCGCCACTTGGCGCGATTGTTATAATACTGCTGGGCCAGCTTGGAGAGAGTGTCACCGGCGCGGACGATGTGCTTGCGCGGACCGGTGGTGGGAGTGGTCGGAGCCGACGCGGGAGCTGTCTGACGGGGAGCAGGCGGTTTGACCGTCTGGGTGTGCACGGTGGGCTGAGACACGACCGGCGAAGAGCGGGTGCGCACGGTAGGCACTGTTTCGACGCTGAAATTTATCGTGTTTGCCGGAGCCGCGGTGGAAACGAGAGTGGTTTCGCCAGACCCGGACTGAGTCGCCAATCCGCGACCGGTTTTGGCATCAGCGAGCTGCAGCTTGAGTGCTTCATTTTCCTGCTTGAGCCGGTCGAGGGTGGCGACGAGATCGACGCGCTGGGACTGACCGTCCAGCGGCTGCGCCGGGAGCGTGCGGGCGAACTCGCGGATGGCGGCGTTGATGCGCTGGCGCACAAGCGGAGCCTGCGGACTGTTCGGCCGGATCGCGAGGTATTTGCGGAAATGGTAGATCGCCGAGAGCGGATCGTTGATATGCTGCACGTAGAGCAATCCAACCTCGAGGTGCGACTCGGGTGCATCGTCGCGGCGTTTGTCGATGACCTTGAGGAAAGCCGAGAGCGCCTCCTGCCGTCGGCCGGATTTCAGCAACGACTGACCTTCGCGATAGTTCGGTTCATCCAGCTCGCTGGCAATGGATAGCCGGTCACTGTCTCCGCACCCGGCCAAGCCCAGCGCCAGAAGGGCGGCCAGAGCCAGCAGCAGGTGGCGAAAATTGAGGAGGAGGCGCATCACGAGAGGGAAATGAATTGAACGAAGACCAGCGCCAGCTACGTTTGCCCGCACCCCTACCCAACACAAGTTTTTGATGCCACTGGACCACACCGCCATTCTTACCAAAGCCCGCCTCTGCCTCGCCATTGAACGGGAAGCGCTGGACGCCACGGCGAAGAGACTGGACCAGGACTTCGTCGCGGTAGTGCGGGCCGTCGAGGCCACGATCAAGGCCGGCAGCAAGGTGATCTGCTCGGGCGTGGGCAAGAACGCCCACATCGCCCAAAAGCTGACCGGCACCCTGAACAGCATTGGCGTGCCCGCGTGCTATCTCGACCCCACCCAGGCACTGCACGGCGACCTCGGACTCTGCGCGGCAGGTGATCTGGCGATTTTGCTCAGCAACAGCGGAGCGACCCAGGAGATGCTGCGCCTGCTGCCCCTGTTTGAGAAATTCGGCCTCAAGACGGTGGCCCTCACTGGCACGGCGGCCAGTGAACTAGCGCGCGGCTCTGATTACCGGCTGGTCTACTCCGCGCCACGCGAGGCCTGCCCCCTCGCCCTCGCCCCGACGGCCAGCACGACCGCGGCCCTCGCCCTCGGCGACGCCCTGGCCATGGTGCTGCTCGAAAGTCGCGGACTGACCCGTGAGGATTTCGCCAAGTATCATCCCGCTGGCACGCTGGGCATGACGCTGTTGCTCCGGGTGAAGGACATCATGCGCACGGGCGACGGCTGTCCGGTGCTGAAGGAAGCCAAGACGAGCGTGCAGCAGGCGATCTTTGCCATGACCAAGGCCAAGGCTGGTGCGGTGGCGTTGGTGGACGCGAAAGGCCGGCTGACGGGTATTTTCACCGACGGCGATTTCCGGCGCAGCGCACTCAACGGCGGCGCGGATTTTCTGAAGAAGCCAGTGAGCGCATTCATGACCAAGGGCGGCAAGACCGTGCCGGTCGACGCACTGGCAGTGGAGGCGCTGAAGATTTTTCAGCAGATGAAGATTTCCGACCTGTTCGCCGTGGATGCGAAAGGCAGTCCGGCGGGCTACATCGACGTGCAGGATCTGCCGAAACTGCGGATTCTGTAGAGCGGATAATAGAGGCCGGGGAAACGGTAATAGCTGCAAGGCGGTGTTGCGCCGGCCGGGCATTCGTCTAGCTTTGGTCTCATGCCCACGCCGCCTTTCGTCTATCAGGATCCCCTGCCCCTCGGCGCTGATGACACCGAATACCGCCTGCTCACCAAGGACGGCGTCTCGACGGCAAACTTTGAGGGGAAGGAAATCCTGAAGGTCGCACCCGAGGCCCTCGCCTATGTGGCGCGCGAGGCGTTTCACGACACGAATTTTTTCCTGCGCACGAAGCACCTTGAGCAGGTGGCGGCGATCCTGAAGGACCCGGAGGCTTCGGCCAACGACCGCTATGTGGCGCTCACGCTGCTGAAGAACGCCGAGATCGCCGCGCGGGGGATACTGCCCATGTGTCAGGACACGGGCACCTGCTCCATCTTCGCCAAGAAGGGCCAGCAGGTGTGGACCGGCAGCAATGACGCCGAACAGCTTTCGAAGGGTGTCTATGAATGCTACACGAAGGAAAACCTGCGCTACTCGCAGGTGGCGCCGACCGACATGTTCAGGGAGACCAACACGGGCACCAACCTGCCCGCCCAGATCGACCTGCACGCCACCGAAGGCGCAAAGTATGAGTTCCTCTTCGTGGCCAAGGGTGGCGGCTCGGCCAACAAGCTTTTCCTCTTCCAAGAGACCAAAGCGCTGCTCAATCCCAAGAACCTGGCGAAGTTCTTCGCGGAGAAAATGCTGCTGCTCGGCACCTCGGCGTGCCCGCCCTATCACCTCGTGTTTGTTATCGGCGGCACCAGCGCCGAGGGGTGCATGAAGACGCTGAAGCTCGCCACGACCAAGTATCTCGACGCGCTGCCGACGACGGGCAACGAGCACGGCCGGGCGTTCCGCGACTTGGAGATGGAAGCCCAGGTGTTGAAACTGGCGCAGGCCGCGAAGGTGGGCGCGCAGTTCGGCGGCAAGTATTTCGCCCTCGACGCCCGCGTGATCCGGTTGCCCCGGCACGGCGCGAGTTGCCCGGTGGGCATGGGTGTGTCGTGCAGCGCCGACCGCAACATCAAGGCGAAGATCACGAAGGATGGTATCTTCCTGGAGAAGATGGAGCCGGATCCCGGCCGGTTCATTCCGGCGGAGATGCGCACGTTCAAGGATACCAACTTCGTTCGCATCGACCTGAACCGGCCGATGAAGGACATCCTCGCCGAGCTCTCGAAGTATCCGGTCACCACGCGCGTCTCGCTGACCGGTCCGGTCATCGTCGCCCGCGACAGCGCCCACGCCAAACTCAAGGAGCGCCTCGATGCCGGCCAGGGGCTGCCGGATTATTTCAAGAACCACCCGGTGTATTACGCCGGACCGGCCAAGACCCCGACGGGCTACGCCTCGGGCTCATTTGGTCCGACCACCGCCGGCCGGATGGATAGTTACGTGGCCCCATTCCAAGCGCAGGGCGGATCGATGGTGATGTTAGCCAAGGGCAACCGTAGCAAGGCCGTGACTGACTCGTGCAAACAGCACGGCGGATTTTATCTCGGCAGCATCGGCGGACCCGCAGCCATTCTCGCGCAGGACAACATCAAGAAAGTCGAGGTGTTGGAGTATGCCGAGCTGGGCATGGAAGCGGTGTGGCGGATCGAGGTGCAGGATTTTCCAGCGTTCATTCTCGTCGATGACAAGGGCCACGATTTCTTCTTCGACACCTGCGGCATCTGCGTGGCGGAGAAGTAAAGATCCCCGGAGCAAGCTCCGGGGCATTTGATCAAGACAGCACTTGTCCGGCTTTTGTGGGAGCGACCTTGGTCGCGA
>JAHFTH010000177.1:778-7022 GCA_023269445.1 Lacunisphaera sp. | reverse complement strand
TGGGGCGGAGCGCTCGCGTCCCGGCGGCGCCGGCATCTACTACCATTTCGACTACCACGGCGGCCCGCGCAGCTACCAGTGGCTCAACACGAGCCCGATCCCGAAGATCTGGGATCAGCTGTCGCTCGCCAAGCAATACGGCGCCGACCGCATCTGGATTGTGAACGTCGGCCATTTCAAGGGCTACGAGTTCCCGCTCGAGTATTTCCTGAGCCTGGCGTGGGACACGAACCGCTGGACCAACGAGAATCTCGGAGACTTCACGCGCGCGTGGGCGACCCGCGAATTCGGCGCGGAGCAGGCCAATGACATCGCCGACGTCATGGCGAAATATTCCAAATACAACGGCCGGCGGAAACCCGAGATGCTGGCGCCCGATACCTACAGCCTGACCGATTACCGTGAGGCCGAGACCGTCGTGGCCGACTACCAGGTGATCGGCACCAAGGCGGAGGAGATTGCCAAGGCTCTGCCCGCGGCAAAGCAAGCCGCCTTCCACCAGCTCGTGCTTTTCCCGGCCAAGGCCAGCGCGCTCGTCAACAAGCTCTACCTCGCGGCGGGCCGGAACGCGCTGTATGCCAAGCAGGATCGGGCGAGCACCGCGAGCCAGGCCGTGGAAACCCGGAAATTATTCCAGCAATATCTTGATCTGGCCGGTCACTACAACGGCGACTTTGCCGGGGGAAAGTGGGCGCACTTCATGGATCAACCCGTGTTGGGTTACACGACGTGGCGTGACCCACCGAAAAACAATCTCGACCACTTGAAGCTGGTGGAGCCGGTCGTGCCGGAAGGCGCCGCACTGGGCGTGGCGATCGAAGGCACGGAAGCCGCCGTGCCGACCGGCGTCAGCCTGCCGAAGTTCGACTCCCTCAACCGGCAGCGTTCGTTCATCGAGGTGTTCAATCGCGGCAAGACGCCGTTCGATTTCACGGCGACGGCGAGCGCACCGTGGATTAAGCTAAGCGCGACCGAGCGCTCACTGCGCTACGACCAACGACTCTGGGTAGACATCGATTGGAGCAAGGTGCCCACTGGCACGACCACCGGCACGATCACGATTCGCGGTGCCGGCAGCGACGTGGCGGTGCGGGTCGAGGCTTTCAATCCCGCCGAGGTTTCCCGCGACAATCTGGTTGGTTTCTCGGAAGGGCAGGGTGTCGTTTCCATCGAGCCCGAGCATTACAGCAAGCGGACTGAGTCCGGCGCAAATCGCTGGATGAAGATTGAAGACTACGGTCGCACCTTGTCCGGCATGCGAGCGGTGGGCCCGGTGGACACACCCAGCGCGACGCCCGGCAAGGATTCGCCCTCGCTTGAGTATCGCATGTATCTTTTCACGACCGGGCCGGTGGAGGTGACGGCGATCACCGCGCCGACCCTCAACTTCGTGCCCGATCGCGGCGTGCGCTACGCCGTGTCGTTTGACGATGAGGCGCCGCAGGTCGTCACGCTCGTGCCGCAAGGCTACCAGGCGCAGAATCGCAACCCGGCTTGGGAAAAATCCGTGGGCGACAACGCGCACTACGGGCGCTCGAAGCACACCATCGCGCAACCCGGCTATCACACCCTCAGGGTGTGGATGGTTGATCCGGCCGTGGTCATGCAGAAACTCATCGTCGATCTCGGTGGCCTGAAGCCGAGTTACCTAGGGCCGCCGGAAAGTTTTCGCGGCCTCGTTTCCGTCCGCCCTGCCGCCGACCAGCCGGTGATGCGCAGCGACCGCAATTCTCACCTCGCGCATATTGAGCTGCTCGCCAAGGCGAGGGCCGGCGGCATCTCGGTCTACTTCTTGGGCGACTCGATCACGCGGCGCTGGGGGGCGACCGACTACCCCGACTTCCTGGCGCACTGGAAAAAGAATTTCCACGGCTGGAATGCCGGCGACTTCGGCTGGGGCGCGGACAACACCCAGAACATGCTCTGGCGGGTCCAGCAGGGCGAACTGGATGGCGTGAACCCCAAGGTCATCGTGTTGCTCGCCGGCACCAACAACGTCGGCAAGGAGCCCGGCGATGACGCCAAGGTCGCCGACGTTACGCGCGGCATCGCTGCCTTGGTCAACCTCTGCCGCGAGAAGGCGCCGGCTGCCACGGTCATTCTCATGGGAATTCTCCCGCGCAATGACGGTCCCGTCGTGCCCACCATCAATCGCATCAACGCCAACTTGGCGAAGCTGGCCGACGGCAAGACGGTCCGCTATCTGAACATCAACGATCGCCTCGTCGACGCCTCGGGCAAGCTGTTCGACGGAATGACGGTTGATCAACTGCACCTCAGTCTGATGGGCTACCAAGTCTGGGCCGACGCCTTGAAGCCGGTCCTCACCGAGCTGCTCGGCCCGCCGGTGGCGACCGACACCGCTCCGCCGCCGACCGGCGATCCCAGCGCCAAGCCCAGAAATATCTAACCGCATTATTTTCCCATGAAACTCGGCCTCGGTCTCTATAAGCATATGCTCACCCCGGAGAACTTCGCTTTTGCGAAGCAGGCCGGGGCGACGCATCTCGTCGCGCACTTGGTGGATTATTTCAAAGGCGGCAGTCACGTCGGTCCCGACGACCAACCGACGGGCACGGACTGGGGCTGGGGCCTGGCGGGCGATCCGGATCAGCTCTGGACGCTGGCGGAACTAACGGAGTTGCGCCGCAACGTCGAGGCCGCCGGTCTGAAGTTGGAGGCGATCGAGAACTTTGATCCCGCGCACTGGCACGACATTCTGCTGGATGGCCCGAAGCGTGCTTTGCACATCGAAAACGTGAAGACGATCATCCGCCGGATGGGGCAGGCGGGAATCCCGCTCATGGGGTATAATTTCTCCATTGCCGGTGTGTCCGGTCGCACGAAGGGCAACTACGCGCGCGGCGGTGCACCCTCGGTTGGCATGGAAGGCCCTTATGATCTACCCATGCCACACGGCATGGTTTGGAACATGGTCTACGATCCCAAGGCCCCGGCCGGCACGATTCCCGTCGCCACGCCCGAGCAGTTATGGAGCCGGCTGGACCGTTTTCTCAACGAGGTTCTGCCCGTCGCCGAGGAGGCGGGGGTGCGCCTTGCGCTGCATCCCGATGATCCGCCGATGCCGACCATCCGCAGCCAGCCGCGGCTCGTCTATCAGCCGCACCTCTACCAGAAAGTCATCGAGCTCAATCGGAGCCCCGCCAACCAGCTGGAGTTCTGCATCGGCTCGTTGGCCGAGATGACGGAGGGCGATATTTACGACGTGGTGGACCAATACAGCCGGCAGCACCGGCTCGGCTATGTCCACCTGCGCAACGTCCGGGACAAGGTGCCGAATTACAAGGAGACCTTCATTGACGATGGTGAGGTCGATGTGCTGCGCGTGCTCGGCATTCTCAAGCGCAATGGTTTCACCGGGGTCATCATTCCTGATCACGCTCCGCAGATGAGCTGCGCGGCACCGTGGCACGCGGGCATGGCCTATGCCTTGGGCTTCATCAAGGCCGGTCTCAAATCTTTCGAAAACAAATGAGCGCAATCCCAGTCTTTTCTCTTCGTGGTGAAACGGTGTTGATTACCGGTGGTGGCACCGGCATCGGCCTGGCGATGGCCCAAGCCATGCATGGCGCGGGTGCCCGCGTCGTGCTCCTGGGCCGGCGCGAGCCCGAACTCAAAGCGGCCGCCCAGAATCTCGGCAAGGCCGCGAGTTTCATGGTGCACGACATCACTCGGCTTGAAGCGGCTCCGGCCTTGGTCGAACGGATGACTCGCGAGACCGGCCCGATTACTTGTCTGGTCAACAACGCTGGCATTCACCTGAAGAAACCGGCGGTGGAGACGACGCCGGGGGAGTTTCAACAAGTGCTCAACACGCATGTCGTCGCGGCCCATGCCCTGACTTGCGCGGTGGCCCCGGGCATGATCGAACGCAAGCACGGCAACATCATATTCACGGGGTCGATGGCATCGCTCTTTGGTATTCCGGAAGTGATCGCTTACACGGCGGCCAAGTCGGCCATCGTCGGCATGGTCAAAGGCTACGCCACCGAGCTCTCGCCGCATGGGATTCGCGTAAACGCCATCGCCCCGGGCTGGATTGAGACAGAAATGTCCCGCAAGGCGCTGAAGGGAGACTCCGCCCGCAAGGCCCGGATTCTCAGCCGCACGCCCATGGCTAGGCTGGGTGAGCCGGCTGATGTCGGTTGGGCGGCGGTCTATCTGGCGTCGCCGGCGGCCAAGTTTGTCACCGGGGTCGTGCTGCCGGTCGATGGCGGGGTCAGCATTGGCTTCTAGGCGCAAAGATCATGGCATAAAGGTAGCAAATTCTTCCGACGTGACTAGCCTATGAACTCGTTGGTCACCTCCTTGGAATCCCGCCATGAAACCACCCCGTCTCACCGGCTTGCTGGCCGGCTGCCTTGCCTTGGCCCTCACGGTGTTCGCCGATTCTCCGGTCGGACAATTCGCCAATCACGCTGACATCGGTGCGCCCGCCATCGCCGGTTCCAGCAGCCACGACGCCTCCCTCCAGCACTACCGCATGAGCGCCGCCGGCATCAATCTCTGGGGTGCATCCGACCAGTTCCAGTTCGCCTGGAACAAGATCAAGGGCGACTTCATCGTGCGCGCCCGGTTCGAGTTTGTCGGCCACGGCGTGGATCCGCACCGCAAGCTCGGCTGGATGGTGCGCTCCACGCTGGACAATGACTCGGCCTACGCCGACGCGTGCGTGCATGGCGACGGCCTGACTTCGCTCCAATACCGCCGCACCAAGGGAGCTGTCACCGAGCAGATCGTGCTCGAGATCAAGGGCGGCGATGTCGTGCAGCTGGAGCGTCGGGGTAACACCTACATCTTTTCCTCCGCCCGCTCCGGGGAGACGTTCACGACCGGCACACTCGCTGATCTCGACCTCGGCGAGGAGGTTTTCGTCGGCCTCTTCATGTGTTCGCACAATGCCACGGTGAAGGAAGAGGCGATCTTCAAGGACGTGCGCATCATCCAGCCGCCCAAGGCCGGCTACGTGCCCTACCGCGACTACATCGGCGCGCTGCTCGAGGTTCTCAACGTTCACACCGGCAAATTGGAAACGGTCTACAGTTCGCCCGAGCAGTTCGAGGCGCCCAACTGGCTGCCGGGCGGCAACGGCCGCACGCTCATCGTGAACGTCAGCGGGCCCGGCCCGAACAAGGGCCAGCTCAAGACCTTCGATCTCGTCACCAAGGCCGTTGCGCCGCTCGACACTGGCACCATCGGGCGCAATAACAACGATCACGTCCTGACCTTCGACGGCAAGATGCTCGGCGTCAGCATCCACACCGAGTCCGAAGGCGGTCGCTCGGTCATCTACAAGTTGTCCGCTACCGGCGGCACGCCCGTGCGCGTCACGCCGAAGTCGCCTTCCTACTTCCACGGCTGGTCGCCCGACGGCCAATGGCTGGTCTACACCGGCGGGCGCAAGGAGCAGCCCGACGACAAGGCCGACAAATACGACATCTACAAAATCTCCGCCGCCGGCGGCGAGGAAACGCGCCTGACCAATACGCCCGGCCTGAGCGACGGCCCCGAGTTCACGCCGGACGGGAAATACATCTATTTCAACTCGACCCGCTCCGGCCTGATGCAGCTCTGGCGCATGAAGCCCGACGGCTCGGAGCAGGAGCAGGTGACAAACGACGAGTTCAACAATTGGTTCCCGCACATCTCGCCCGACGGGAAGTGGATTGTCTTCATTTCCTACGGCCAGGACATCCGGCCCGACGAGCATCCCTACTACAAGCATTGCTACCTGCGGCTCATGCCCATCACCGGCGGCAAGCCGCGAGTGGTAGCGTATGTTTTCGGCGGGCAGGGCACGATCAACGTGCCGTCGTGGTCGCCGGACAGCACCCGCATCGCCTTCGTGAGTAATACCGACGGACTGAAGTGACCTCAACTGGATCCTTTTTAACCACAGATTTCACGGATGGACACGGATAGAATCTTACAGAAGGTAACGGAGAGAACGGAGAAAATATCCTTCCTCTCTATTCCCTCAGTTTCCTCCTGTGCAAGGTATTGGTCCGTAGTTTTTATCCGTGGTATCTGTGTAATCCGTGGTTAGCCCGACTCCTTCCCCATGAAAATCACCACCCCCGTTTCCCGCCGCCACTTCGTCCGCACCGCCGCTGGTGCCACCGCTCTCTTCGCTGTTCCGCTGATCGTGCCGTCGCGCCTGTTCGGGGCCGATGCTCCGAGCAACCGCATCCGCGTCGGCCAGATCGGCTGCGGGCGGATTGCC
>JAHFTH010000177.1:0-768 GCA_023269445.1 Lacunisphaera sp. | reverse complement strand
GCCTAGCGGATATCGTCGCCGTGTGTGATCTCGATTCGAAACGCCTGGCAGCGGGCAAGGCGCTCATCGAAAAATTTCACCGCGACGCCGGTAGCGTGGCACCGGACATCGCCATTTACGGCAATTACCACGAGCTGCTGGCGCGAAAGGATATTGATGCCGTGGTCATCAGTCTACCCGACCACCAGCACGCGGAGGTTGCGCTCTTGGCCATTCTCGCGGGCAAGGATGTTTATCTGCAGAAACCCTTCACGATGACCCATGCCGAGAGCGTGCTGTTGCGCGATGCGGTGGCGAAGAGCGGCCGGATTTTGCAGGTCGGCAGCCAGCAACGCTCGTGGGGCCCGCATGAGCAATTCCGCAAGGCCTGCGAGTTCGTGCGCAGCGGCCGGGTCGGCCGGCTCAAGGGCGTCGAGATCGGCCTGCCGATCGACCCGACCAAACCCGACGATCCTGTGCAGCCGGTCCCAGCGAACCTGAACTACGACCTGTGGCTCGGGCCGACCCCCGAGGTTTATTACACCGAGCAACGCGTCCACTCGCAGACCGACGTCGCGTCGCGCCCGGGCTGGCTGCGCAACGAGTCCTCCTGTCTGGGTATGATCACCGGCTGGGGCGCGCATCATTTCGACATCGCGCATTGGGGCATGGACCTGGAGCACAGCGGCCCGACGAAGATCGAAGGCCAGGGTGAGTTTCCGACCAACCAGATCTGGAACGTCCACGGTAAATACAACGTCCACCTCACCTATCCGGGCGAGGTGCAGA
>JAHFTH010000176.1 GCA_023269445.1 Lacunisphaera sp. | reverse complement strand
GGTCGCGCCCGTGCGCTATGAATCCAACGGCCGCCGGCGTTACGGGGTTTGTTCAACTTTCGTGTCGGACCGCGTGACTCGCCGCAAGACGCCCATCCCCGTTTTTGTCGCTGAATCTCACTTCGGCCTGCCGGCGGATCTGACCAAGGACATCATCATGGTCGGGCCGGGCACCGGGGTGGCGCCGTTTCGCGCTTTCGTGCAGGAGCGGGTGGCGACGAGTGCACCCGGCCGCAACTGGCTGTTTTTCGGCGACCAGCACCAGGCTACGGATTACCTTTATGGTGACGAGTGGAAGCGGCTGCTGACCGAAGGCAAGATGGCGCGGGTCGACCTGGCTTTCTCCCGTGACCAGCCGCAGAAAATCTATGTGCAGGATCGCATCCGCGAAACGGCTGCTGAGTTGTGGGCGTGGCTCAAGAGTGGGGCGCACTTCTACGTGTGCGGCGACGCGCACCGGATGGCCAAGGATGTCGACGCCGCGCTGCACCAAGTGATCGCCGAACAGGGCGGCTTGGACGCCGCCGCTGCGGCCGACTACGTCAAGCAGCTGAAGAAGGACAAGCGCTACCAGCGCGACGTGTATTGACCCGCCGTCGGTGGGCGTTTTGTAGGTCGGGATTTATCCCCGACATCTGAAGGCTTCGTGTCGGGCATAAAGCCCGACCTACAGCAAACCGGCCTGCGGCCCAGCAGGCGAATTTTCACGCTTGCGGGGAGGGGAGTGTGTGCGTGCCATGGTCGCTTCCCCTACTATGAGTCTCACCTATAATAATCGTGTGGCCCTTGTCACCGGCGCCGGTCGCGGCATCGGCAAGGCCATTGCCGAGTTGCTCGCGAAGAATGGCGTGAACGTCATCTGCGTGAGCAAATCCGCCGACAGCTGCGGCGCGACCGCCGCGGCAATCATCGCCGCGGGCGGCAAGGCCAAGGCCCTCGCGGTCGATGTGGCCGACGGGGCCGCCGTCGCGAAGGCCAGCGCCGACCTCCTGGCCGAGTTCGGCCAGATCGACATTCTGGTCAACAACGCCGGCATCACGAAAGACGGGCTGCTGTTCCGCATGTCGGAAGACGACTGGAACAGTGTCATCTCCACCAATCTCACCAGTTGCTACCACTGGACGAAGCACATCGGCCGCTCGATGACCCAGAAGCGCTGGGGCCGCATCGTGAACATCACCTCCGTGGTCGGCATCATGGGCAACGCCGGACAGGCCAACTATTGCGCCGCCAAGGCCGGCCTGATCGGCTTCACCAAGGCCATTGCGAAGGAGTTCGCTGCGCGTGGGGTCACCTCCAACGCCGTGGCACCCGGTTTCATCAAGACCGACATGACGGCATCGTTGCCCCCCGAAGCGGCCGAGAAGATTACCTCCGTTATTCCGCTTAAGCGCTTGGGTGAAGCCGCTGATATTGCCCATATGACAGCCTACCTGTGCTCCGAAGAGGCCGGCTACATTACCGGGCAAGTTTTTACCGTTGACGGCGGGATGGTGATGTGATGCCTCATCCCTAGCAAAATTCATCTCTTTTTATCCACATGGCCGACCAGAAAACCATCGATCAGCGCGTCAAAGAAATTATCGTTAACCAGCTGAATGTTAACGAAGAACAGATTACTCCGCAGGCATCCTTCTTGGATGACCTAGGGGCTGACTCGCTCGATATTGTCGAGCTCATCATGGCCTTTGAGGAAGAATTCAAGGACGAGATCAAGGGCGAGATCCCTGAATCCGATGCCGAGAAGCTGCAGACTGTCGGTGACGTCGTCACCTACATCCAGCAGAAAGCCGGTAAGTAATATCATTTTGGCTTTTGCACTGATCGCTCTACCGTCTGGCCCAGTGCTGGCCCGGTAGGGCGTTTTTATTTTCCACCTGCATCACCGATGGAAACCTCCACTTCATCACGTCGCGTCGTAGTTACCGGCATGGGCCTCGTCGCCTCGCTTGGCCACAATGTCGCCGACTTCTGGGCGGCCCTGCTGGCCGGCAAGTGCGGCATCGATCGCGTCACGCTCTTCGATCCCAAGGACTACGCCTGCCAGATCGGCGCCGAAGTGCGCGGCTGGGATCCGACCCAGCACATGGACGCCAAGGAGGTCCGCCGTAATGACCGCTACACGCATTTCGGTTTCTGCGCCGCCAAGCAGGCCGTGGCCGACGCCAAGCTCGACATGACCAAGGAGGACGCCGATCGCGTAGGCGTCATTATCGGCTCCGGCATCGGCGGCATGTGGACCATCGAGACCCAGCACAAGGTGCTCCTTGAGCGCGGACCGCGCCGGGTGTCACCCTTCATGATTCCCGCCCTCATCAGCAACATGTGCGGCGGCCTGGTGGCGATCGAGCTGGGTGCGCGCGGGCCGAATTTCGGCGTGGTCAGCGCCTGTTCGACCGCTACGCACGCGATTGGCGAGTCGCTCCGCATGATCCGCCGCGGCGATGCCGACGTGATGGTCTGCGGTGGCGCAGAGGCTGCGATCACGCCGCTCGCCTACGCGGGCTTCTGTTCGATGAAGGCGATGAGCACGAACAACGATCAGCCACAGAAGGCCAGCCGCCCCTTTGACCTCAACCGCGACGGTTTCATCATGGGCGAAGGCTCGGCCATCCTCGTGATCGAGAGCCTGGAACACGCTCTGGCCCGCGGCGCCCATATTTACTGTGAACTGGCCGGCTACGCCGCCACGTGCGACGCCTACCACATCACCTCGCCGGATCCGGACGGCAAGGGCCTGTCGCAGTCCATGATCAAGTCGCTGCAGGATGCGAACCTCGCGCCGGAGCAGATCGACTACATCAATGCCCACGGCACCTCGACCCCCTACAACGACAAGTTCGAGACCCTCGCCATCAAGAAGGTCTTCGGTGACCACGCGCGCAAGGTCCACATCAGCTCCACCAAGTCGATGACCGGCCACCTGCTCGGCGCGGCGGGCAGCATCGAGGCGGTCATCAGTGTCAAGGCTATCGAGACCGGCGAGGTGCCGCCGACCATCAACTACGAGACGCCCGATCCCGACTGCGACCTCGACTACACGCCGAACGTGAAGCGCAGCGCGAAGATCGACGCCGTGCTGACCGACAACCTCGGCTTTGGCGGGCACAACGCCTCGCTCGTCTTCCGGCGGCTCTGAGTCGGGCCGTTTTTCGGATCCTTAAAATTACCCGTTGACGCGCCCGGAGGCCGGCCTTTTATCTCGGCGCTCTTTGGTTTGGGGCAAGTTAGCTCAGTTGGTAGAGCAGAGGACTGAAAATCCTTGTGTCCCCGGTTCGATTCCGGGACTTGCCACCATTTTTCTTTCTGAACCAGAAAGAAAAATGCCGTCCATAGGCTTGGCGAAGGACGGCTGGAATAGACGCAGCCGGTTGAGGCTACGGATGGCCGGCCACTTTTCGAGCTTAGTGGATAGCGCGGTATCCCTTACGGCGTGCGCGAACCGTCGGTAATCATGACGATGTTCTCGGCGTTGACCGCCATCATGTCGCCGGCGGAAAAAGTGATGAGTAACACTGCGCTGACTGCCTTGGCGGAGCGGAGACCCTTGAGGGGCACGGTCTTTCCCTCGCTTTTCAGATAAATGATCAAGCTTTTGAGCGACATCTGCTGGATGGCGGCGGCATAACCGGCGGCGAGCTCGGATGCCGTGGTCGGCACGTTGACGTTGGTGGTGGGCGCGGCCATGGGCGGAACCGGTTCAGCTGAGGCGGCGCGCAGGACGGGGAGCAGGCAAAGCAGGCAAACAAACAGACGGAGGGTTTTCATGACAGGGTAGGGTGAGAGGAAGCTGCCTTCATTAGGTCTTTCGACCACCGGATTCTTGGCGAATACCGATCGTGGCCGCTTATTTCTCCAGCTGAAAATCGTAGGCCGCCAGTTCTTCAGCCTGCAGGGGGAAGTTTTCGAAGGCCACTTTCCCTCCCACCACGGGGGTCACCGGCACCGGGAATTGCTGCTTTCTGGTCAGCGACCGCATTTCCACTTTGTAGGTTAGGTCGCGATTGAATTTGTTCTCCACCTTGAGGACTTGGACGGGCTTTTTGGCATCCAGCTGTAAGGAAAAAACGACCTGCGCGCCTTCATCCTTTTCCTTGGAAAAGCTGACCAGCTTGATTTTTTTCCCCTTCGCCTCGAAGCGGGCATAGACCACCTCACCCGGATGGACGAGCACGGCATTGGCCTTGTCTGCCGCGCTCGCGGGCAGAATCAGGGTGGTCAGGAAAAATACAGCAAGGATGAGACGCTTCATAGGATGCTTGGACTTGGGGCGGAGAGAGACGTGCCGTAAGAAGCAGCCTCGCCATCAGGGCTTCAACAATAGAATTGGTCTGTGCCACCTCGTCTCATTTCCCGTTGACCGGGTCGAAAGGTAAAGGCTTCATGGCCGGATGGTGCCGAGCGTATTGATAGTAGATGATGAGAAGCACACCCGCGAGGGCCTCCAGCAGGCCTTGCAGGAACACTACGATGTTTCCGTCGCGGCCAATGCCGACGAGGCCTTCAACCTGATGGATGCATCGGCGTTTGAGGTGATCATCACCGACCTGCGGATGCCCGGCAAAAGCGGTTTCAAGGTCATCGACAAGGCCCTCGCCCTGCCCAACAAGCCCGCCGTGATCATGATGACCGCCTACGGCAGCATCGATTCGGCCGTCGAGGCGATGAAGCGCGGCGCCGTGGATTTCCTGACCAAGCCGGTCCAGATCGAGCGCCTCGAAATCCTCATCCAGCGGGCGTTGAAAACGAAGACCCTCGAGGTGGAGGTGAAGCAATTGCACGAGCGGTTGGACGAGAAGTTCAACGTCGAGGGCATCGTGGGCCACTCGACCAAGCTGGCCGAGGTCATCGAGCGCGTGAAGCTCGTGGCGCCTTCCAAGGCAACCATCCTCATCGAGGGCGAGACCGGCACCGGCAAGGAATTGATCGCGCAGGCCATCCATCAGGCCAGCCTGCGGGCCCGCGCACCGTTCGTGCCCGTGCACTGCGCGGCGCTGCCGGCGCAACTGCTCGAGAGCGAACTCTTCGGCCACGAGCGCGGCTCATTCACCGGTGCGACCGAGAAGCGCGAAGGGCGCTTCGAAGTGGCTGACGGCGGCACGGTTTTTCTCGACGAGATCGGCGAGATCGGGCCGGAAATCCAGGTGAAGCTCCTGCGTTTCATCGAGACCCGGAGCTTCGAGCGCATCGGCAGCACCAAGACCATGACGGTGGACGTGCGCCTTGTGGCCGCGACCAACCGCAACCTCGAGCAAATGGTCAAGGAGGGGAAGTTCCGCGAGGACCTCTTCTTCCGGCTCAACGTCGTGCGCATCACCACGCCGCCGCTGCGCGAGCGCACCGAGGACATCCCCGTGCTGCTGGAGCATTTCATCCAGGTTTACTCCAAGGAGAACAACTACGAGCCCGTGACCGTCGAGCCCGGCGCGATGAAGCACCTGCAGGCTTATCCGTGGCCGGGCAACATCCGCGAGCTCCGCAATTTCGCCGAGAATGCCGTCGTGCTGCGTCGCGGCGGCAAGCTGACCGAGTTCGACCTCGAGCCCAAGTTCCGCGGGGAGGTGGCGCCACCGCCGTCGATGCAGACGCCGACGCCGACCAACCCGTATTCGGTCGAGGACAATGAAAAGCGCCTGCTCAAGGAGGCGCTGATGAAAGCCCGCGGCAACCGCACGCGGGCGGCGACGCTGCTCGGCATCAGCCGTCGCACCTTGCACCGCAAGATCGCCCAATGGCCCGAGCTCGACGTGGTGGACCGCGGATGAAGGGCGAGTTGTCCATTTCCTGGAGGCGGGGTGCCCTCACCCCGCACCCCGCAGCGCGGGTCAATCGTCGCGGGGTGGGGGCACCCCGCCTCCACCCATGAAATCCTCGCAGGAACTCATCCACTGGCTGGAGCAGGGTCGCGGGGCGCACTGGGTCCGGCGGGCGGTGGTCATCTTGGCGGCGCTGTTGCTGACGATGATTTACTCGTGGAAGCAGTTCCATGGGGTGCCGACGGAGTTTGTGATGCAGCAGGCCGTGCTCGGCCGGCAGCTCGCGCAAGGGCAGGGCTTCACCACCTTGGTCAACTATCCGCAGACCTACGCCGTGCTCGATGCGCGCGGGCAGCGCTTCGACCTGAAACAGGTCTATCCCGAGCTGCACAATGCGCCGCTCTATGCGCTGACGCTGGCCGTGGCGTTCAAGCTGCTGCCGGAATCAATCTGGGATCATCGGCCGGTGCCGCCCGATGGCTGGGGACCGGACTATGTTATTCTGTTGGTTAACTTGGTGCTCTTCTGGGTGGCGGTGTGGCTGGTCTGGCGGCTGGCCAAGAGATTGTTCGACGAACGCGTCGCGTGGCTTGCTGTGATCGGCACCGTTTTATCGGTGACGCTGTGGCAGCAGACGGTGGCGCTGACCGGACTGCCGGTGTTCATGGTGCTGCTGCTGGCGCTGTTCAACGGACTCGCCGGACTGGAGGAGCACCTGCCTGACGTTCCGCATTTCGGCCAAGGCATCGCTTTCCGTGTCGCCCTGCTTGGTGTGTGGTCCGCGCTCCTTTTTCTCACGGAATATTCCGGCGGGCTCGTGGCCGTGGTGATCGGCGGTTATCTCGTCTGGCGGTTGCAGGGTTCGGCGCGCTGGCCGGTGCTCGGGGTTTTCGCTGCGACGTTCGTCTTGCTGGTGTCGCCCTGGCTGGCACGCAACACCGTCGTCGCGGGCCATCCGCTCGCCTTGGCCTGGCAGAACCTAGCGCTGAAAGCCGGGGACAGCACGGCGGAACCCGCCGCGCAGCGCAACTTGGCGGCCACTGAAGCGCCGGGGTTAAGTCTGAACAAACTCGGCAACAAGGGTCTGACCGGTATGGAGCTCAACCTGAAGGAGCGTATCTGGTCGGGCGGGGGGCTGATGCTGACGGCGTTTTTCATCGCCGGCTTGGCCTATCGTTTCCGGCACGGGCCGGTGAACCGCGTGCGCTGGTGCTTCGCCGCCGTGTTGCTGGTGCTGATGGCGGGGCAGCCGTTCCTCAATTCCGGGGAGA
>JAHFTH010000175.1 GCA_023269445.1 Lacunisphaera sp. | reverse complement strand
AGCCAGCCGCTGCGCGCCCGGCTCATTGCCCTGTGCGAGCGGTTGCTCGCCGGCTGACGATCACTCCACCAACCGCGCGCCGAAACAGGCGAAGCTGATACCCCGGGCGGTGTTGTCCACGCCCTCCGCCGTCGGCGGGGCGACACTGCGTAATTCGAGCAGCAAATTGCCGCGTTCCACCGGGAGTTCGGGCAAACGAATCCACTGGGGCCGGTCTCCGATCTGCCCCTGCCACACCCGGGTTTGACCGTGCCACACTTCCAACCCGCGCGGCGTGACTCCGCGCACCTGCAATTCCACCTGCGCGCGCGATGTCCAGGGCCAGATCCGAAAATTCAAACCCCCGGCCCCACCACACCACGACCAACGCCACTTGCTATTCCACTCTGCCACCGACCAGCGATCATCGGTATCCAGAACGCAACTGTGATTCCAGGTAGCGCGGGCGGCCAAGGTGTGGGGCTCTCCTGGTGGCGCCCCAAGCGACCAGACCCCGCCCAGCACCGACAGATTGCCCAACAATAACCAGAGCCGCGCCGCGCGACGACGGACCGCGAGAATGTTGAACGCCAGTGTCAGCGGCAACAGCACGCGCGCAGCCGCCCCCGGCAGACCCTCCCAGACCGCCGGACCGAGGCACAAACCCAGCAAAGCGAAGAGCAATCCCAGCCGCCACCAGCCGCTGCGCCATTGCGGATGGGTCAGCAGGTAAAGTATCTGCGCGCTCAACGCGATGCCGTCGAGCCACGCCCCCGCTACGAGCCAGCGGTTCGATTCAGTGCGGGTCAGTTGCGCGAGTTCGCTCCACCGACCGAACCAGCCGGTCAGCGGCCACGCGAAATTCTCGCTCCCCGCACTGGACGATCCCGCCGCTGTCCAGAGATACCACCACCAGCCAGCCAACGGCAGCACAGCCAGCAGGATCAGCCCGCTCCGGCGCAAGAGCCCGCGGAGGTCCATCCCTTGCTCAGGCAGCATTGAACTCACTCCGAGCAGCGCCGTCTCCCGTGCCAGTCCGGCCAGACCCAGCAGCACAGCCGAGACGACGGTGCGGCCTCGCTCCGCCAACGACAACGCTGCCGCCAGCAAAGTCATTGCGGCCAGATCCGTCAGCGCCAGCCGCACACTCGCCAGCGTGCCGCTGGCCAGCAGCAATCCCGTCCACGCCAGCGTAGCCCGCCAACCCTCATCGACGGGCAGCAACCGCCAGGTGAGCCCGGCGAGCACAAACCAGAGAATGACATTCAGCCACGCATACACATGCACGGCTGCCACGGGTTCTCCGCCCGCCACCGCCCATGCGACCGCACTCAGCAAAATACGCCGGGCGCGGTAACCCACATCATCGATGGCCGTGTTTAAAGCTGGATCGCGCAACGCTGGGCTGGTGGCGATCTGCGCATAATAGGCTCCATCGTAGCGACCCACATCACGGTGGATGAAGATCGGCGTGTCGCGCAGACTTTCCGGCAGGTTGGCCTCCGTCACTTGGTCGGCCTGCAGAAAACTGGTGAACCCATAAAAGGGATTCCAGTAGCGGCCGACCAGCAGGACAAAGCCGGCCAGCACGGCGATCCGCACCCCGCGCCACCTCGCGACCGGGGACAACGAGAGGGGTTTGAATCGCGCAGACATGACCTCGACGACAACCCGGAGCCGTCATCGAAGCAACATCGGAGCACCCGGGGCTGACACCGGGAATAAGTAGCGGGTCAGTTTACTGTAGCGGCGCTCTATGAGCGCCGTTTTCAGAGTCGGCGGTCATAGACCGCCGCTACAATTTACTCGAATTGCCCTAGCACTCGGGATTGCCACGGCTACCTGGCCCGGCTACAGTTCCGGCGGATGGAAGAGACCACTGCCTCGCAGGCCCCTTTTCGCACGCGAAAAAAACCGAGCTACCCGATCGGCGACGACTTGCGCGCCTACTTGCGGAAATTCCGCCGTGAGCGCGACCTGCCCGTCACCTACGAGCGGCTGCGGCACTTTCACGAGGCTCATCCACTGATGGACAGCGAGGGCCGCAACACCCTGTGGGAATCAGTCGCCTACCAGGCGGAGGACATTCCCGCGCTGAACGAAGACCTCAAGCGCATCTACGCCCTGCTGCGGGTGGACGGCGACTTCTCCGTGATGCAGCATCTCTATATCGATCGGATCGATTTCTGCAGCTTCGGCAACTCGACGCCGTTCCGCATCCGGATCGTCAACGCCTTCAACGACAATCCCGACTACTTCTACATCAAGAAAGCCGACGCCTCGCGCATCTACGGCCTCGAGCTGGAGCACCTGCTTTCCCCGAACCGCCTCAATTTCATCACTCACGGCAACACCCTCGTCGAGGAACACATCGCGGGCGTGCCCGGCGACATCTTCAGCGCCCGCTGGCTCGACAACCGCGAACTCAAGCCCATCCGCATCGCCAAGGAGCTGGTGAAATTCAATGAGCGCTGCTTCGTGCGCCTGCTCGGCGACATGCGCAGCTACAACTACGTCGTCGTGCTCACGCCCGACTTCGAGGGCTGGCAGGTGCGCATCCGCGCGATGGATTTCGACCAGCAGTCACACCACGGCCGGAAAAATTTCTACCTGCCGCAATTCTTCAAGGAGAACTCCGCGCTCGCCCAGTTCTGCGCCAAGCACCTTCATCCGCAAACCGCGCTCCAATATCAACGCGAGGAGCAAACCCTGATCCTGGCCCGGGCCGAGATCACGGCCCCACGCCTCGGCGCCCTGCTGCACGCGATGGAGCACGACCCCATCGCCCCGGAGGAAAATGTGCAAAGCCTGCGGGAAGGCCTCGCCGAACACTTTAAATCCCCCCGCTACCTGCGTTGCGCCAGCATGGGCGCCTTGGTGCGCGAGAATATCGAAATGCTCCGTCACCACCACGGCGTCGGGCTCGGCTCGCTCGGAGCCGAGCTGATTCTGCGCGCTCCACCTGCGCCATGAAAACCTTCTGGCTCCTGCTCAAGAACGCGCTCTTCACGCTGCTCGGGCCCGGCTTTGTCGTCGGCTGGGTGCCATTGCGGTGGTTTGAACGCCGGCCGCAGTGGCCGGAGGGCTGGACGTGGCACCACTGGGGGGGCAGTGGGCTGTTCGCGCTCGGCGTGGTGACTTATATCCATTGCGTCTGGTTGTTCGCCACCCGCGGCCACGGCACACCCGCGCCCTTCGACCCGCCGCGGAGACTGGTCTGGCGCGGCCTCTATAAATGGGTGCGCAATCCCTTGTATCTCGGCCTCCTCGCGCTGGTCGCGGGCGAGGCGCTGTTTTTGCACTCTCGGCATATCTTGGTTTACCTGATCTGCCTCGCCTGCGTCGTGCATCTGGTGGTGCTGGGCTACGAGGAAGGCGCGCTACGCGGGAATTTCGGCGCCATGTATGAGGACTACAAGCGCGCCGTCCCCCGCTGGCTGCCGCGTAAGCCGAGGCCGATCCTGCAAACCGTCGCGCCATTCGATATCCGGCACTGACGCGCCCTACTCGATCCGCCCTTCGTCAAACTCGATTAGATCCACCACGCTGGCGATTTGGTCCACCCGGTCGGCGCAACCCATGTTGGTCAACGCCTCCTTCAGGAACTCGCGGCCGCTCGGCGTCATGCCTTTCTGCACATAGTCGCGGTTCCATTTGGCCGCACGCACGTCGGCTGGAAAAAGGGCCTTCAGTTTCGCGTCGATTTCCTCATCGGTGACGGACTCGAACACGATTTTTTCCACGGCGGCCGGATCGAGGCCGAGATGCAGGCAGAGGAAGCGATCCATGCCGCGCTTGTAGTTCTTGGCGTAGCTCGCCGGGAGCGCGCCGTGCGTCTTCACATAGTGGCACTTCGCCAGAAACCGGGGCAGGTGTAACAGTCCCGTGGCAGCGTGGGGCTGGTAGGCCGACGGCAGGCTCGTCAGCACTTCACCAGAGGAACCGGGAATGGGTTTCGATGGCATGGGGAAGATTATTGTGGGGGTGCCCTCACCCCGCATGTTGCCATCCGGCAAATCCACGCCTCGCGGGGTGAGGGCACCCCGCCCACAGGTAGAGTATCAGAAAAACCGCACCGGCTTGGCCTGCATCTGGGCGTGCTCCGCATCGGAACAGCCGGCGTTGGTGGCGACCGCCACGACCGCACCGCTGGCCTTCACCAGGTTGTTGGCGAGCATGTAGTTCTCGACCTCTTCGCCCGAAATATCGGCGAGCATTACCCCGTCAATCTCGACGCACGGCGAGAGGGGTTGGGCGGATTTGCGCACCATCTCCTCGTAGTTAGCGCGGTTGTTGATGATGTCGATGTCCTCGAAGGCGAGGCCATGCTTGCGCATGATGGCACGGACGCCGTTGGACCAGCCGCAAGACGGCTTGAGATAGGCTTTGATTTTCATGGTGGGCAGAAAGTTAAGTTCGGCACAACTTATGCGGTAGGGTTTCTTCTTCAACTTAAACTTTCAATTCGTTTAGTCTGCCCGTCCGTGTCCACCACCTTTCCCATCCTTTCGCCCAGCCAAGCCTCCGAATTCGCCCGGCTGGGCCTGGCGAATGTCCGCCGTGAACATCCCCACTTGCTGCAACATGTGTTGAACTCGGCGGATGATGCCCGCACCCCGCGCGAGCTGCACCCGGCGTTTTACGGCAGCTATGACTGGCATTCCTGCGTGCACCAACACTGTATGCTGGCCCGGCTGGCCCGGCTTTTTCCTGACCTGCCGGAACGCGCCGAGATCGACCGCCTGCTCCGAGAGAACCTGTCGGTCGATAAAATCGCGGTGGAGACCGCCTACTTCCTGGAGCCGGGCCGGGGGTTTTTCGAGCGGCCCTACGGCTGGGCGTGGCTGCTCAAGCTGGCGGAGGAACTGTTCCGCTACGACAAGGAGCTGGCGCGGAATCTGGCGCCCTTGGTCGCGGTCGTGCGGGAGGGCCTGCTCGCCTATCTGCCCGCCCTCACCCACCCGATCCGCCACGGTGTGCACAACAACACCGCTTTTGCCGTCAAGCTGGCCCTCGACTACGCCCGCGTCGCCGATGATCAGGAATTAAAACTTTTCTGCACCAGCCGCATGGCCTACTGGTTCGGCCATGATACCGACTACGGGGCGCGCTGGGAACCTTCGGGGGAAGATTTCCTGTCGCCCGCCCTGACCGAAGCCGAGGTGATGGCGGCCGTGCTGCCGCCCGATAATTTCAGCCGCTGGCTGAGCCGTTTCCTGCCAAATCTCCACACCGGCGAACCGGTGAAGCTCTTCACCCCCGTCCGCGTCAGCAATCCCTCCGATCCCAAGATCGCCCATCTTATCGGACTCAATCTGAACCGCGCCTGGTGTTGGCGGCGGCTCTCGCTCTCACTGGCGCAGTCCGACCCTCGGCAGGATCGCGCTCGCGAAGCTGCGGTGCGCCATCTGGAGGCGGCCCTCCCCATGATCGACGTGAATGACTTCAACCGCGCGCACTGGCTGGCGTCCTTCGCCGTGTATGCGTTGACCGAATAAATATTTTGGGTAGCGCCGCCATGGGTCGTGTCCATGCTGCCGGGCCATGAGCACGATCCTTCTCCTCGCCCTCTCGAATATCTTCATGACCTATGCCTGGTATGGACACCTAAAATACCACGGCGACAAGCCCCTCTGGGCCGCGATTCTCATTTCCTGGGGCATCGCATTTTTTGAATACTGCCTCATGGTGCCTGCCAACCGCCTCGGCTACGGGAAGTTCACGGGCTATGAGCTGAAGATTATCCAAGAGGTCATCACGCTGGTGCTTTTCGTCGGGTTTGCGTGGTTCGTGCTCGGGGAGAAACTCAAGTGGAACTACGCCGTGAGCCTGTTCTGCCTCGCGCTGGCGGTGTGGTTCGCCTTCGGTTTCAACAAGTCGGCACCTCCCGTTATCTGAGGCGCTCCGCCTGAGTTTAGGCTGTTTTTGGTCCACTCCGCACTTGCCGGGCGGACAGGCCAAAGAAAGTCTCCTGACATACTGTTGTCAGCGTCATCCCTTATGCTGTCTCTTTAACCACCCAAACACGATTCCCATGTCCAAAGCCGCCAAATCTGAATCCCGCGTCGCCCCTGCCGAGAAATCCGCTAATCCTGCCCGCGAAAAAAACATCGAACTCGCCGTCTCCAGCATCACCAAGCAATTCGGCGAAGGCTCCATCATGCGTCTTGGCAGTAACACCAAGATGAAGGTCGAGACGCTTTCCACCGGCTCGCTCGCCATCGACCTCGCGCTCGGTGTCGGTGGCCTGCCGCGCGGTCGCATCATCGAGATCTACGGGCCAGAGTCCTCCGGAAAGACAACTTTCTGCTTGAGCGCCATTGCCGAGGCTCAGCGCCAAGGCGGTTTAGCCGCATTTATTGATGTCGAGCACGCCCTCGACCCGAAATATGCCCGCGTTGTCGGCGTTAGTCTCGACGACCTCCTCGTTTCCCAGCCGGATTCCGGCGAGGACGCGCTCAACATCATGGAGACGCTCATCCGCTCCAACAGCATCGACCTCATCGTCCTTGATTCCGTCGCCGCTCTCATCACCAAGGCTGAGCTCGACGGCCAGATGGGCGACATGACGATGGGCAGCCAGGCCCGCCTCATGAGCCAAGCGATGCGCCGCCTCACCTCGGTCGTCAGCAAGACGAACTGCGTCTGCATTTTCACGAATCAGATTCGCGAGAAAATCGGCGTGATGTTCGGTAACCCCGAGACCACGCCCGGCGGCCGCGCGCTGAAGTTCTTCTCGTCGGTCCGCATCGATATCCGCCGCAAGGACCAACTCAAGACGCCCGACGGCAAGGTTATCGGCAATCGCACCAAGATCAAGATCGTGAAGAACAAAGTCGCACCGCCGTTCACCGAATGCGAGTTCGACATCATGTATGACGAGGGCATTTCTGCCATGGGCTCACTGATCGACCTCGGCCTTGACCACAAGGTGCTCGAGAAAAAGGGCGCGTGGATCGCCTTCAACGGTGAACTTGTTGGTCAAGGCCGCGAGGCCGCCAAGGAGGCGCTCCGCACCAATGCGGTCCTCGCCTCGAATGTGAAGGCCGGCATTCTCGAGAAAGTGACTGTGAAGGGCGGCGAATCGGTGACGGCCGATAGCGACGAGTAAGCATCGATTGATTTTTCCCACCACACGCGCGCCTGTCCGGCGCGCGT
>JAHFTH010000174.1 GCA_023269445.1 Lacunisphaera sp. | reverse complement strand
GACCACCGTGTCCGCCGCGACCACCACCACCACCGCCGCCAAAGCCGCCGCCACCGGGCGGGCGCTCCTCGCGCGGACGCGCGATATTGACCGCCAAGGCGCGGCCTTCGATCTCGTGGCCGTGGAACTTATCCACGCATTGCTGGGCTTCGTCACCGCTCGCCATCGTCACGAAGGCGAATCCACGGGAACGACCGGTGAATTTGTCGAAGATGATCTCGACGACGCTGACGGTTCCGATCTGGCCGAACAGGGCCTCAAGGTCCTGGGCGGTGCTGGCGAAGGGAAGATTCCCCACGTAGAGCTTGTTGTTTTCTGACATGTGATGATGAGAGCTGATGCTGCTGCCTTGCCGCCCGTCCCCGGCTGTCGGATTTCAAATCATCACTGAACACTAACGCTCACCTGACAATTCTCCGTGGCGGTAGAAACTAACAAACAACCAACCCAACGCCGGTCAGGCTGGCCCGGCGGACGGTCTTAGCAAGCGATTATTGGGACCGGAAAAGAGCGGGGAGTCGGGGCGGCGGAAGATTCCCCCTCTGAAAAAATGAATTCTCCCTCTAGAAAATCGTTGCATTGCATCCGACGAGTTCTATGACGAATAGCACTATGGCTAAATCCTCCCGTAAACCTAACGCCGCTTTCATGAAGCCGGTCACCCCTGACGCCAAGCTCGCTCTTGTCGTTGGTTCAACTCCGCTGCCCCGCACGGAAATGACAAAGAAACTCTGGGCCTACATTAAAAAGAATGGCCTGCAGGACAAAAAGAACCGCCGCATGATCAATGCCGACGACGCCCTCAAGGCCGTCTTCAATGGCAAGGGTCAGGTCAGCATGTTCGACATGACCAAGCTGGTCAGCAAGCACGTCTCCTGATTTCAGCCACAAGCTGAATCGCACTTTCGACCGCCGCGGAGCAATCCGCGGCGGTTTTGTTTTGGCGTGGCCCGGGCGCCGGGTAGCGTCGCAGCGCTTGACGACCCCTCCACGCTCCGAACACCAGCGGGCCCTGATCGGGCTGCTGGTCGCCAATCTTTTCTGGGGCCTGAGTTTTCCGCTGATCAAGGCGGTGGTTTTCACGCACGCGCAACTGCTCCCCGGCAGCGGTAACTGGTTCATCACTGCGCTGACCCTGGCCCCGCGTTTCCTGCTCTCGGCTGTCGTCCTGCTCGTGTTCGCGCGGGCGCACTGGCGCAACCTGACCGGACTGGAATTGCGGCAGGGCCTGTTGCTCGGTGTTTCCAACGCCCTGGGCATGGTGCTGCAGGTGGACGGACTGCAGTTCACCTCGGCGTCGGTCTCGGCGTTCCTCACCCAGTTCTCCGCCATCATGATCCCGGTGGTCGTGGCCCTGCGAATCCGGCGGTCGCCACCGGTCATGGTCTGGGTGTGCGCGGGTCTGGTATTGGCCGGCGTGGCGATCCTTGGGCGCTTTGATTTTCGCACGCTCCACCTCGGTCGGGGCGAAATTGAAACCCTGCTCAGCTCCGTGTTCTTCATGTGGCAGATCTTTGCGCTGGAGGACAAGCGTTGCGCCGCGAACCGGGCGCTGGCGGTCACCGCCGTGATGTTCGCCACCGAGGCGGTCATCTTCTCCGCCATGGCGCTGGGCACCACGCCGGCCCTGGCCGACTGCCTCGTGCCTTGGAGCTCGGCGCCGTGGCTCGGCTTCACCGGGTTGCTCACGCTGTTCTGCACCCTCGGGGCGTTCATGCTGATGGTGAAGTGGCAGCCTAAGATCACGGCGATCGAGGCGGGCTTGATCTACTGCTTTGAACCGGTGTTTGCCTCGGTGATGGCGTTGTTTTTGCCCGCGCTTTTTTCGCGTTGGGTGGGGTTCGACTACGCCAATGAGACGCTGACCTGGCAGCTTCTCGCCGGCGGCGGGTTGATCACCTTCGCCAATATCCTGCTCCAGTTAAAGCCACCCGCCTCCGCCAAGCCTTCCGCCGTCGCTGGGCCTATGGCGGACAGGACTGAAGGCCGGCCACCGAAGAGCTGAGCCTTCGGCTTTTATCGCCCGTCGCTTCCCGAGCACAAGTATACTATTAGTTGACAACTTACCAGGCCGGCTTCTTGCCGGCCCGGCGAACCCGGACCCACTCGAGCAACAACAGCGTGCGCTCAGCATCGGGCATCCGACTGCCTCTGGCGAAGAACTCGTTTACCGCTTGGCGGTGCAGGCCGAGCAGGCGGGCGAGCTGCGCCTGCTCGCCGCGTTTCTTGAGCAAGGGCCGCACCTCAGCCGCCAACTTGTTCCAGAGCGGGGTGTCGCGGCCCGGCCGCATGGTGCCACCGGACTTGCGTCGGTAGGCGAGGCACCGACGGGCGGAGGCCCGGGCCTCGGGGGAAAACAGTTCAACGAAACTGCCAAGAGCGATCAGGCGAGAGTTCATACCTGAGCAGGAAACGTCGTCGGAGCCATGTCAACTAATAGAATACTTAAGCTCGGGGACGTTGACGGAGTGCGACCACGGCGCGGAGGGTGACGGCGCCGAGCACGATGGCCCCGCCGAGGAGGGCGAACCGGCTGGGGCGCTCGCCCATGTCGAGCATCACCCACACCGGATTGAGGATCGGCTCGATCACGGGAATCAGGACCGCCTCCAACGCGGTCACGTGCTTGATGGCTTTCGCGTAGAACAGATAGGCGAGTCCGAGTTGCACCACGCCGAGCAAGCCGAGTGCGATCCAGCCGGCGGCCGGCAGCGCGGGCGCGGTCCACAACGCGGGTGCGCCGATGAGCAAGCCGAGCAGGTTGCCGAGGATGATAGACTCGAGAGCGGAAGTATCCTTCTGCTTGCGCAGCAAAATTGTCATGATCGCAAAGCCCAAGCCGCTGGCGAGCGCGACCATGAGTCCGGCGATGTTACCGAGTTGCAGGCCCTCGTAAAAAAATACCGCGAGGCCGCCGAGCACGGCGGCGATGGTGAGCCAGTCAGCGCGGGTGGTGCGTTCGCCGAGCAGCCACGCGCCAAGCAGGGCGATCCAGACCGGCGCGGTGTATTGGAGGAGGATGGCGTTGGCGGCCGTGGTCATCTTGTTGGCCAGGGTAAATAGTATGGTGCAGGCGGCGTAGGCGACGGCGGCACCGAGTTGCAGCGGTGACCACGTGAAACGCAGCGAGCGCCAACTGACTATGAGCAAAAATATCGCGGCGATCAGGCCGCGTCCGCCGGCGGCGGCGAGGCCGGGCCACTCGACGTGCTTGAACAGCACGCCCGCGAGGCTCCAGCACAGCGCGCCGCCGAGCAGCAGGCCGACGGATCTAGTGTGGGCGGGATCGCGCATGGAACTGCCACGGATGAACGAAAGCTCTCGGAAGGGAATCCGAAAATGGCCCGTCGCGGGGCGATTCACATTGTCAACTAATAGTATACTTGAACCCCATGCAACCAACAGGAGAGCAAGCCGGGGATCATTTCGCCGGGGCGGTGGCGAGGGCTTCAAGCACGCGGCCGGGGGTGAGCAGCTCGGGGAGGACGACGGGCTCGGTCCGGCCCGGGGCGTAGATCAAATTGAAGGGCACGGCGGAACGCTGCCACTTCTCGAGCTCCTCGGTGATGCGGGGATCGCGGCCGGTCCAGTCGCCGCGGAGGAGGAGAACATTGCGCCGGCCGAATTCAGCGAGCACGGCATCCGACGAAAACACCGCGACCTTGTTGGTCTGGCAGGTGAAACACCAGCGGGCGGTGAAATCCACGTAGATCGTGCGGCCGGCGGCGCGCGCGGCCTCGACGGCAGATGGACTCCATTCCTCCCACTTCACGGCATAGCCGGACGCGGTGACAGGGGCTTTCTCTTCCGTCTTCGGCCAGCCAAGGGCGAGTCCGCCGACAAGGAGCAGCACCGCCGTGATCCGGCCCAAGGCCTGGTGGAACCGGCCATAGACCCACGTGGCCATCGCAATCAGCGTGAGGCCGAAGAGCACGAAAAGGAGACCGTAGTAATTGGCCTTGAGCAACCCCGCCAGCACCCACAGCAGCCAGCCCACCGTGGCGTAGAGCAGGAATGCCATGAATTGCTTGAACGTTTCCATCCACGCACCGGGCCGCGGCAGCATTTTCACCGCCCCGGGGAAAATCGAAAGCAAAAGGTATGGGGCCGAAAGCCCGGCGCCGATGCAGGTGAAGATGAGCATCGATTCAAGCGGAGATAACGAGCTCGAGAACGCCACGCCCAACGCGGGGGCCAGGAACGGGGCACTGCACGGCGTTGCCACCAGCACAGCCAGGGCGCCGGTAAAGAACGAGCCGGCATAGCCCTGCCGCATTTGCAGCTTGCCGCCGACCCCGGTGGCGGAGAGCCCGACCTCGAACAGTCCGCTGAGATTGAGTGCAAAGATGAGCAGGAAGGCGGCAAGGCCGAAATCAAAACCCGCGTATTGCAATTGCGCGCCCCAGCCGAGTTTTTCGCCCCCAGCCCGCAGCAGGAGGAGCACGGCGGCGAGCACCCAGAACGACAGCAACACCCCGAACGTGAACGTCAGGCCGTGGGTGATGACCTTGCGGCGATCACTGCCGGACTGGTTGACGAAACCGAGCACCTTGATGCCGAGCACAGGGAAGACGCAGGGCATGAGGTTAAGAATCAGACCGCCGACCAGCGCGAGCAGCAGGGTGCCGAGCAGCGGGGTTGCGGCCGGGGCGGGGCGCGCGCCGTCAATAATGAGGCCGCGGTAGCCGTGGCCTGCGGCCCAGCCGTTGGTGGACGCGAGCACGCCGGTCAGCGAGGTGGCGTCGGCGGGGGCCTCTTTCGAAACCGCCATGGTCAGCACAGATGAACCGTTCTCCTCGGTGACGGTCTGCGCGGCGGCGTAGTCGATGAGGCCGGCGGTATCAAAGAAGTGAAGCGCTTGCGGGCGATGGGTGGTGCCGCTGACGGGTGTGAGGCGCAGGGTGAAGATTTTGTCGGTGCGGCTCGCCGTGGCGGTCCAGCCTTTCGATCGGAGAGGCAGGTTGGCGTAGGCTTGGACAAGGGCCGGGTTCGTAGCCGCCGATCCTGCGCCGACGGGCAACGTGAGTTCGAGCTCAGCTCTGCCCGGCATGCAGACATCTTCGCACATGAGCCAGTCGGCCGTGGCGCGGAGGGTTACGTCTTCACCCGGCTTGAGCGAAGCGGGCGCAGTGAGCTCGACGAAGAGGAAGACCTCGCCCTCGTAGCCGTGGCCGGTGATGCGGCCGCGCTTGTCCTGCACGACGTGCGGGGTGGGCCAGAGGATGGGACCGGCGGTGAAGCCGGCGGGAAGTTTCCACTTGAGTGAAGTCGGATAGCCCGTGCCGGGGTTGATCCAGTAGGAATGCCAGTGCGTGTCGTGGGTGAGCTTGAGCGCGACGAGAAAGCTCTTACCCGGTTGGATCGAAGATTGCGCGGCGACCAGTTCGGCCGTGACCGCGCCTTTCCGCACCGCGCCGGGCGCGGCGGCCAGCCAGAGGGGCAGCAGCAGGAGACCGACGAACAGGGGCAGACGGGGGAGCTTCATCCGGGGTGAGAGTAAACGAGGCGGGGATTATTTCAAAGGCCGAAGATCAGTCCGCCCGGGCCTGCTTTTGGCGGCCGGTGAGATGAGCAAAGAGGATCGACCAAAAACAGAGCACGATGTTGAAGAGCGGCATTTGCAGCGGCGAAGGCAGGGCATACACGCAGCTCACCACGGGGATCCAGATGAACCACATCGTCAGCAGCACGGGCAGCACGCGCCGGTAATACCACCGGCCCGCGCGCAGATCCGCTGCGACGGTGCCCCAGCGGAAACCGGCATCTTTCCACGCGAAGCAAAGGTTGCCCACCGGGGTGGCATAGAGGGGATTGTAGCCGAACTGGTCGGTGAGGACCTTGCGCACGATGGTGACCGCATCGTGGCCGTCGCCATGCAGCCAGGCCAGGGTGCGATACCACAGGTCGACCTCGGCGCCTTTCCAGATCCAGTAGAGCAGGAAGAAAACCAGATGCGGCCAGGGATGGGCGTCGCGTGTGTCGGGATGCAGCCGGAGAAAAAAGAAAGGCAGCAGGCCACCGCACAGCGCGGTGGTGGCGGCGGAGAAGGCAAAGCCGCCGGCGGATTGCCAACGGGCGAGCGTGGCGAACAGGCTGCCGGTGGCCGGCACGAAATAATATGCGAGCACCAGGCTGAGCGCGACGGCTTGCAGCACGAGACCGGGAATGAGCAGAGCGCGGAGGCTGTGGCGGCCGGCGGCCCAGGGGGCTTCTTCAGTTGGGGTAACGCGGGACATCGAGGCCGCGAAGTGAAGGTGCGCGGGGCCGGAGCGCGAGCAGGAATTGCGGGCGGGGGCGGGGGCGTTTCAGAAAATTGTAGCGGCGGTCTATGACCGCCGACTCCGAAAACCGGCGCTCATAGAGCGCCGCTACAGTAAATCGGACGGCCCACTCAGGTGCCCTTGAGCGGGAGCGTGACGACAACGTCGTTGTAGCCGAACACGACCTCGCCGGGGGCGATGCGCACGATCTTGACGTAGTAAACCGTCTCGGCGTTGGCGCGCACGGGGATCAGGTCGGCTTCCTTGTAGGTGGCCGAGTTGATCAGGAGATGGGCGCGACCGCCGCGCTGCACTTGGCCGCCGATCCGGAGCTTGGAGACACAGAACGCGAGAATCTGATCATCATCCGACAAGCTGTTGGCGGTGGGCTCGGGGATGACGGGAGCGACCGGGCCGCCGCGCTCGACGGGGGTCAGGATCGCGGTGCCGCCGGATCCGCCGGTGAAGAGAAACGGGTTGGCGGGTTTGGCCGGGAGGGCCTCGGGTTTCAGGCGGTGGTTGAGCAGCGCATCAAGGTGGGCCTTGGTGCGGTCGAACCGATCTGCTGCGGCCTGCAGTGCGGGCAACAGACTGGCCAGCACGAGGAGGGCAATAAAAGTGGAGCGGGAGTTTTTCATGGGCGTCCGAGCAGTTCGACCGTGAGATCCAGCGACAGGCCGTCCACGGCGGAAGCGTCAGTCTGGGAGAAGCGGTAGTTTTTCACCCGGAGCAGGCGCGGGCCGGTCTCGAGCTCGTGGAGATAGGCGAGGACTTGGGGGTAGCTCCCGGTCAGGCGGAGGGAAAAGGGGATTGCGCGGTAGGCTTCATCGTCGCCCGAGGGCTGGGAGCTCAATTGGGAAAGGTTGCCGAGCCGGATCTTGGTGTTC
>JAHFTH010000173.1:754-7176 GCA_023269445.1 Lacunisphaera sp. | reverse complement strand
CCGCGGTCAGGAAAATGGTCGGCGTGGTGTTGCCGGCGGCCCGCGCCTCGCGCAACAGGTTCAATCCGTCGAGCCCGTCATTGAGCCGGTAGTCGAGCAGACAGACCGCATAGTTGCCCTCGCACAATTTCTTCACCCCCGCCGCATAGGTGTCCGCCCAGTCCAGTTCCCACGGACCATCGCCAAACCGCACGATCATGCGCGAGAGCATGTCGTTCGCCGTCGGGTTGTCGTCGATGAGAAGAATTTTTTTCACAAGGGAGAAATCAGCGCACGCCAGCTGTCAAATCGGCTGCGACGGCCCGAAGTTGAGCGGGCACTTTGGCGCGGTCAAGCAGGCCGGCCTTGATGACGTTCACCAGCGCACTGCCCACGACGACCCCGTCGGCGGCCTTGGCCACCTGCCGCACCTGCTCCCGGGTCGAAATGCCAAAGCCGACTACCACGGGCAGGGCCGTGTGTTTCTTGATGGCCGCGACCGCCTCGGGAATGTTGGTCGCGACCTGGTCGCGCACGCCGGTGACGCCCTCGCGGGAGACATAATAGATGAACCCCGTCGCCGCGGCCCCGATCACGGGCAGACGGGCGGCGGGCGTCGTGGGCGCGACGATGAAAACGGTCTTCACGTCGTGCTTGGCACAGGCGGCCAGAACCTCGCCGGCTTCCTCGGGCGGCAGGTCAAGCGTGAGCATGCCGTCCACGCCGGCGGCCTTGGCCGTGCGGATGTAAGCATCAACGCCGTTCGAAAAAACCAAGTTATAGTAAGTGTAGAAAACAATCGGCACCTGGCTCGTCTCGCGAATCCGATGGACCAGCTCGAACACCCGGGCAGCCGTCATGCCGCCATCGAGCGCGCGCTGCGCCGCGAGTTGATTGGTCAGACCATCAGCCAGCGGATCGGAGAACGGCACGCCCAGCTCGAGCACATCGGCCCCGGCCTCGATCACGGCCCGGCAGGCGGCCAGCGAGGTATCGAAATCCGGATCTCCGGCGCAGAGGTAGGCCACGAAGGCGGCGCGCTTCTCACGGCGGGTGCGGGCAAAAGTCTCGGCGATGCGGTCCATGAAAGCGGAAGCGTCAGTAGCCTACCGCCGGGGGTCGAGCGCAAACTGCGCCGGCCCGGTCAGTCGCAGGCAAACTCCACCAGCACGGGCCGGTGATCGGAGAGCAGGCAGCGCACGATCTCGGCCTGCGGTTCGCGGCATTCCTCGGGCAAAAAGACGTAGTCCAGCGCCCGGGCGGGCCAAGCCGAAGGGAAGGTGCGGCCCTTCTTGGGCAGGAGCGTGTAGTTGTTCGTCTGCTCAAAGTAGCCGAGCAGGGTCGCGGTGGCATCGGGCCGGTGCGAGGGGGCGTTGAAGTCGCCGCAGACCATCGGCGGCATGTGCCAGTGCGCCGCGCGGTGCTGGCGCTGCTCATCGAGATGGCGGATCAGGTGGGCGACCTGCTTCAGCCGGAGCGGACGGGAGCGGTGATTGAGGTGGATGTTGACGAGCGGCAGGCGGCCATGGGGCGCATCGATCTCAGCAAAGAGAAATCCCTTCTCCCCCAGCGTGCCCCGGCCGAAAGGCACGGTCTCGTGATGGTGGATGGGCCAGCGCGACAAGAGCGCGTTGCCGTAGTTGAGGTGATAGCGGCCGAGCCGGCGGTTGGTGACGCCATGCACCGCATGCGTCAGACCGGTGTGCTCACGCAACAAGGCGAGGTGATCAAAGCTGCCGGACCAGCGCGAATTCTCGTCGATCTCCTGCAAGGCCACGATATCGGCCCCCAATTTATTGATGAGCGCGGCAATCTTGAGCAGATTGGCCCGGATTCGGGCCGCCGACCGCAGGCTCTGGTGGATCGGCGAGGGCCCGCGGGCGTGGGCAATATTGAAGGTCAGCAGACGCAGCCGGGGCATGCCCCCAGCAAGGCTCAGCCCGGCTGGCCGGCAACGGCAAATCGGAGGAGGCGGAGGGGGGGTCATGACCCACTACCCGGTGGGGGAAATAGTTGACAGCCGCTGCTCCCGATTGGATGTTCGCCACTCGCATTTTTACGGCGGCCATAGCTCAGCTGGTTAGAGCACAAGATTGTGATTCTTGGGGTCGCGGGTTCGAATCCCGTTGGCCGCCCCACTTTCAGTCAGCGACGACGATTTCAGCTATCGCACACCTCAAATCGCCGTCTACCTGCCGAGGGATGAGAACCTGCGAAGCGGGTTTGCGGAGCAAAGCGGAGCGGCACCGCCGCAGGCGGTGGGGCGCAGCCCCGAACGCAGTGAGTCAATCCCGTTGGCCGCCCCATTTTCAGGTTTCGAGGCGGATTTGGCCACCAGATCCATCAAAGACACCTGCCATCGGCAGAGATGACCGCAGCATTAGCCTGTCTGGCTGCCCCGGTGAGTTCCACTACCAATGTCCACTGGCACTGGTTCCACAGTCGCCTATTTCGCTTTTTAGCATAATAGTGTCGGCATGAAAGTCCAATCCAGCCTGCGACAACTCGAACGCCGCGCTACTGTCTTCAAGGCACTAGGGCATGCGGACCGGCTCCGCATCCTGGAGGAACTGTCGGACGGCGAACGCTGCGTTTGCGATCTTGTGGATGCGGTTGGCTCCAGCTGGTCCACGGTGTCCCGTCACCTGTCCGTGCTTAAGGCGGCGGGAGTGGTGGCGGACGAGAAACGCGGACTACAGGTCTTCTATCGGGTGGCGCTGCCATGCGTCACCTCGTTTACCAACTGCCTTGACGCCGCCCGAAAGGGTGAAGCGGTCGAGGTTCGCCGTTGCTGCGACTGAATCCACAGGAACGGCTCCATGCTCATCTCAATGGATATTCAGGCTCCCGCCCCAATGGCGACTGTCTTAACCAGATGAATCTCCTGGCGCCCACCACTTCGATCGATCCTCTGCTGCCCAACAAGCCCGGGACTCCCGCTGTCATCAAATATATCGGAGCGGGGCTGGTCCTCGCCGCTGCTTGGTGGATCGTGTATTCGCAGCTAGCGCTTGCCGCCCGCTGGCTGACCTATCGGATATTCGGCCTGACAGAGGGCACGCCACTGGCGAGTGCAGTGGAGTTCTTCGTGTTCGAGGTGCCGAAGGTGTTGATGCTCCTCGGACTGGTCGTTTTTGGCGTAGGCATCATTCGCTCGTATTTCACCCCGGACCGCACGCGAGCGATCCTGGCCGGCAAACGTGAATCCGTGGGCAATGTGCTGGCGGCGTTGTTGGGGGTCGTCACGCCCTTTTGCTCCTGTTCTGCCGTGCCGCTGTTCATCGGCTTTGTCACGACCGGCGTGCCCTTGGGTGTCACATTCTCGTTTCTCATCTCCGCCCCGATGGTGAACGAAATCGCGCTCGTCCTCCTCTTCGGCCTGTTCGGCTGGAAAGTGGCCGCCCTGTATATGAGCACGGGGCTAGTGATCGCCATCCTTGCGGGCTGGATCATCGGCCGGCTCAAACTTGAGCGACATGTCGAAGATTGGGTTTATGCGACCAAGACCGGATCGAGTGGACTGGCCGATGAAAAAGCTGCTTTGACCACCCGCGTGGCGGCCGGCCGCGAAGCAGTGCGCGACATCGTAGGCCGCGTCTGGATCTATGTCGTGCTGGGCATCGCAGTGGGTGCAGGCATCCACGGCTACGTGCCGACCAATGCGATGGCGGCTATCATGGGCAAAGGTGCCTGGTGGTCGGTGCCGCTGGCGGTGTTGCTTGGGGTGCCGATGTATTCCAACGCCGCAGGCATCATTCCCATTGTTCAGGCACTCCTCGGCAAGGGCGCCGCACTCGGCACGGTATTGGCCTTTATGATGGCGGTCATCGGACTCTCTCTTCCGGAGGCCATCATTCTCCGCAAGGTGCTCAAGCTGCCGCTGATCTTCACTTTCTTCAGCGTGGTGGCCGCTGGCATCATGGTCGTCGGCTTTCTCTTCAACGCATTGTTCTAGCTATTAATTATTTCAAACCAACCACACCCATGAAAAAGATACAAATCCTCGGCACCGGCTGTGCCAAATGCCAGAAGCTAACCGCAGTAGTCGATGAGACCGCCAAGGCCCTCGGCCTCACTTACGAGATCGAGAAAGTGACCGAGATTGACCGTATCATGGGCTTCGGGGTGATGTCCACCCCTGCGCTAGTCGTCGACGGCGTGGTCAAGCTCGCCGGCAAGGTGCCCGCCATTGAAGACATGAAAAAGCTGCTCGACTGAACCCTGACACGCCATGAGCGATCAGACCCAAAAATGTTCGTGAAGCGGTAACACTCGTCCAGCTGGCCGAATGGCACACTGGGGCAACTGGCTGCGTCGCGCATACGAAGCACTTTTAGTCATGGCTGGTATTTACCTGATCAGTAAATGGGTGAAACCGGATTTAACTTATCGCCGTAACATTTGTTAAAAATCGCCTCGCCTCAGTGCCGCCTTCCGGCTTCGGTCTGGGGCCATGATCTCCTTCAAGAAGTTACTGGGCAAAGAAGAGAAATTCTACGACCTGCTGGAAGCGAGTGCGGAGGAGGCCCGGCTCAGCACCGAGTTGCTCGCCAAGATTCTCAAGGACGACAACGCCGGCGGCTCCACCAATGTCCACGGGATCGTCCACACCCGGCGCAAGGACAAGCGCATCACCCAGCAAATCACCGAGGAACTCTGCAAGACCTTCGTCACCCCCTTCGAACGCGAAGACATCGAGGCCCTCTCCCTCGCCCTCTACCGCATCCCCAAGACCGTCGAGAAACTCGTCGAGCGCCTGGCCATCTGTCCCGCCCGCATCCCACGTGAGAGCATGCAGCGCCAGATCGTGCTGCTCGTGGAGGCCGTCGACGCCGTCGATTTCATGGTCAAGCAGCTCCGCAAGGGCACACAGGTGGACCGCATCAAGGACGCCAACAACCGCCTGCAGTTCGCCGAAGGTGAAGCCGACAAGGTCATGCTCGCGCTCGTCAAGGACCTCTACAACGGCCCCTACGACGCCAAGGAAGTCGTCATTCTCATGGAACTCTACGATCTGGTCGAGACGGCGGTGGACCGCGCCCGCGACGCCGGCCAGGTGGTCTTCCAGATCATGCTGAAATACTCCTGAGCCCGACCGACGACGCCCCACGCCGCCGAGCCCCATGACAATTTTTCTGATCGTCCTCCTGACGGCGTTGATTTTTGAGTATATCAACGGCTTTCACGACGCCGCCAACGCCATCGCGACCGTCGTCTCGACCAAGGTCCTCACGCCGCGCCAAGCCATCGCCCTCGCCGCCGTCTTCAACCTGATCGGCGCACTCATGGGCACCGCCGTCGCCAAAACCATCGGGTCCGGTATCGTTGATACCCAATACGTCACGATGACCACGATCTTCTCCGGACTGATGGGCGGAATCATCTGGAACCTGCTCACGTGGTGGCTCGGCCTGCCCTCCAGTTCCAGTCACGCCTTGATCGGCGGTCTTTGCGGTGCGGCCTTCGCCACGGCCAATGGCAACTGGGAAGTTTTAGTCTGGGGCAAGGGCCTCTGGCCCAAGGTCGTCCTGCCGATGATCACCTCGCCGTTGCTCGGTTTCTTCGGCGGTGCGTTCCTGATGTTTCTCCTGACGATTTTCATCCACCGGCTGACTCCGCGCGTCGTCAACGGCGTGTTCGGCAAGCTCCAGTTAGTGAGCGCCGGATTCATGGCCCACAGCCACGGTTCCAATGATGCCCAGAAAACCATGGGCATCATCGCGCTGGCCCTGTTCACCGGGACCAAGTCCGGCGCGTTCAAGGATCTGCCCGAGTGGCTGGCTTTTCTGCGCACGCCTGACTTTGTCGTGGATAAGTGGGTGGTCGTGGTCTGCGCACTCACCATGGCAGCGGGCACCACCGGTGGCGGCTGGCGCATCATCCGCACGCTGGGTCACAAGATGGTCAAGATGCAGCCGGTGCATGGCTTCGCGGCCGAAACGACCGCCGCCCTGATCCTGCATTCCGCCTCAATCGCGGGCATCCCCCTTTCCACCACGCACGCCATCTCCACCTCCATCATGGGCGTGGGCGCGTTCAAGCGCTTCGGCGCCGTCAAGTGGGGCATCGTCGAACGCATCCTCTGGGCCTGGGTCTTCACCCTGCCGGTGTGCGGCCTGCTCGGCTACTTGACGGAGCGTCTCTGCCAATACGCCGGCCTCAAGTAGAACACGCCAGTGACATGATGATGATTTGACCCGGCACGACGGAGCGCGAATCTTTCTCCTTCTTTCCATGAGCACTTCTCATCACGGCATCTACCTTGGCACCGACAGCGGCGCCACCACTTCCAAGACCGGCGGCATCTGGGCCGACGGCACCATCATCTCGACGAAGCTCCGGCAGAGCTCGACCAATTCGCAGGCCGGCACCGCCGCCGTGATCAAGGGCTGGGTGGACGGTGTCGTGGGCTTCCTCACCGACAACAAGCTCACCTGGGACCA
>JAHFTH010000173.1:0-744 GCA_023269445.1 Lacunisphaera sp. | reverse complement strand
CGGTCGCGCGGCCAATTTGCCGAAGACTTTTGAGGGCTGGAATTTTCAGGCCGAATACAGCGCGGCCCTCGCGGCCGCCGCCGGCCGGCCCCTGCCCCTCGTCGTCGGCAACGACGGCAACTACGGCGGCGTGGGCGAGGCCCAGCGCGTGCGCGGCAACAGCCGCGCCACCGTCCTCATGCTCGCCCCCGGCTCCGGCCTCGGCGTCGCCTACGTGGACGCCAACGGCCTCCCGCTCGACGGCGACACCCTCAACGGCATGGAAGGCGGCCACATGCCTGCGATCCTGCAGCTCCTCGGCGGCATCAAGCCGCTCAAGTGCGGTTGCGGTCGCGACTGGGGCTGCATCGAGCCCTACACCACCATCTCCGGCCTGCCGCAGTTGCTGGAGGAGTTCCTGCCAAAGCACCCCACGCATCCCTTTCATACTTCGCCCGCCCCGATCAAGGAGAAGGCCTTCTCCCTGCGCACGCTGGCGCAGAAAGGCGACCCGCTCGCCGTGGACATTTTCAACTTTCAAGCGAAGGCCCTCGGCCTGCACATGGCCTCGCTGCTCGTCGCGGTGGACGCCGAATACGTCGTCATCGGCGGCGGCCTGATCGACCCCGAGGCCACCACCCCGGAATTCCGCGAACGCTACCTGCGCATCATCCGCGAGTCCGCCCTGCCCTACCTCTGGCCGCAGCAGCGGGCGAAGCTCAAGGTCGTCCCCGCCACGCTCGGCGAACTGTCGCAGGCCATCGG
>JAHFTH010000172.1 GCA_023269445.1 Lacunisphaera sp. | reverse complement strand
GGGACGGCCAGAACGCCGGGACCCATGGCAACATTGTCGCGGTCTGCGATGTCGACTCGACGCACAGCGCCGCCGCCGCCGCGAAATACCGCGAGCTGGGCCACAAGCCCGAGATCTATTCCGATTTTCGCCGGGTGCTCGAACGCAAGGACGTCCATGTGGTCGTCAACTCCACCCCGGACCACTGGCACACCCTCATCAACATCGCGGCCGCCAAGGCCAAGAAGGACATCTACGCCCAGAAGCCGCTGACCCTCACGATCGACGAGGGCCGGCATGTCATCAAGGCGGTGCGGGAGAACGGCGTGGTGCTGCAGACTGGCACGCAGCAGCGCAGCATGCAGCGTTTCCGACTCGCCTGCGAACTCGTGCGCAACAACCGCCTCGGCAAGCTGCAGCAGGCCAAGGTCTGGCTGCCGGCCGGTCTGCGCGCCGGTCCGTTCGCCGCCTCGCCGGCGCCTGACTCCCTCAACTGGGATTTCTGGCAGGGCCAGACCCCGGCCGTGAGCTATGTGAAGGAGCGCTGCCACGCCAATTTCAGGTTCTGGTATGAATACTCCGGCGGCACGATGACCGACTGGGGTGCGCACCACAACGACATCGCCTACTGGGCCATCGGCCAGATCGCGCCGACCAAGGTCGCGTCCAAGCGGCTCGCCGAGCCCGTGGCCGGCGGCTACAACGCCTACCCGGAATACGAGGTGGACTACACCTATGCCGACGGCACCGGCCTGCACATCGCCACCACCCGGGACGACTCGATCTACGGCGAGCACCTCAACAAGGCCGGCCAGCCCAACGGCGTTCGCTTCGAGGGCCCCGACGGCTGGATCTGGGTCAACCGCGACGACATCAAGGCCAGCGATCCCGAGCTGCTGCGCAAGCCGCTCCCGGAAAACGCCGCGCGCCTCTACGCGAGCAAGGACCACATGCTGAATTTCATGGACTGCGTGCGCTCCCGGCAGCTGCCGATCTGCGACGTCGAGACCGGGCACCGCTCGGCCACGATGTGCCACCTCGGGGCCATCTCGCTGCGCTCCGGGCACAACCTGACCTGGGATTACACCGCCGAGAAATTCACGGGCGACCACGCCGCAGAGGCGAACAAGTATCTCGCCCGCGAGATGCGCGCGCCCTACGACTATTCCTTCGTCAGCTGAGCCGCGGATGGGGTCCGCCATGGCGCAAAAACCCGCGGAATATTTTGACGTGGTCGATGCGCAGGATCGTGTCGTGCGGCAGGCACTGCGACGCGACGTGCATGCGCACGGCTGGCTGCACCGCGCGGTGCATGTGCTCGTGTTAAACCGGGCCGGGCAGGTGTTCCTGCAAAAGCGCTCGATGACCAAGGACATGTCGCCCGGCCTGTGGGATTCTTCCTGCTCGGGGCATCTCGACGCGGGCGAGGACTACGATGCGGCGGCGTGGCGGGAATTGCAGGAGGAGATCGGGCTGTTGGTTGAACCGATCGGCAGCAATCGCGGGGTGGGGGCACCCCGCCTCCAACGCTGGCTGCGGGTGGAGGCGTGCGAGGAGACCGGCCAGGAATTTGTCTGGGTGTATCGCGTGGCGGCCGAGGGGCCGTTCACGCTGTGTCCGGTCGAGATTGAACGCGGAGAGTGGCTGGCGCCCGACGAACTTATTCGCCGCATCGCGGCGCGGCCGCAGGATTATTGTCCGGCGTTTCGGCTGATCTGGGAGAGTGTAAGCGATAAGCTCTAAGCCTAAAGCTCCGAGCATCAATCGAGGAAGCTCGACAGAATACATCTGGAAAGCGTGACCGGATCCTGAGCTTATGGCTTAAAGCTTACGGCTTATCGCTTAGCTGGGCCGCTGCGCTTTGAGGCGCTCGAAATCCTTCGTGGTCATCAAGCGGCGGGGGAGGCGGCGCTCGGCTTCGCTGATGAGCCGGTCCCACTGGGCGTCGGTGGGCGTGGTGTAATCCACCCAGCCGTTGTTGTGTCCGGTGCGGCGGCTGAAGGTGACGTGCCCCGCGTGAAAGCGTGCGCAGATCTGCCACTTCGTTCCGTCTTCATCCCGGTCTTGCCAGCCAAATTCCATGAGAGCGGTGGTTAAGCGTCGCGCGACAATTCCCCGGCGCGCTTGGTGGCGGCGAGGATGGTTTCCTTGAGCGTTGCGCGGAACTGTCGGGTGGCCAGCACTTGCAGGCCGGCGGCGGTGGTGCCGTTGGGCGAGGTGACCTTGTCGCGCAGCGTCTCGGGTGACTGGTCGCCGCGGGCGAGCAGGCGCGCGGCGCCGAGCGTGGTCTCGAGGGCGGCGTGGTAGGCGACGTCGTCGGGCAGACCGGCGGCGATGCCGGCATCGCGCAGGCCGGAGACAAATTCAAACAGGAAGGCCGGGCCGCTGCCGCCCACGGCGGTGAGGGCGTCGAAATATTTCTCGTCCAGCGCGATATACTCCCCGAGCGCGTCGAGCAACCGGCCGACCAAGGTGCGGTCGGCGAGGGTGAGCGGGGTCAAGGAGCAATAAGGCGTGAAGCTCGCGCCGATGGCGGCAGGAGTGTTGGGCATCGTGCGCACGAGGTTGCGGGCGTGCGGGAAAGTTTTCGCGAGGGTGGCGAGCGTCTTGCCGGCGAGGACGGAGAGGACAAGCTTGCCGCGGGTCAGCTCGGCGAGGCGCGGGTCGGCCGTGGTGAGCGACTGGGGTTTGAAGGCAACGATGACGAGGTCGGCGGCACCGAGGAGGCGGACGAGGTCGGCCTCATGCGTGATGCCGGTCTCGGCCGCGAGTTTGCCGGCCGATATACCGCCTTTGCTGGTGCAGGCGAGGTCGGCGGGTGCACAGACCTTCTCATCGAGCAGGCCGCGGACGATAGCGGAGGCGAGATTTCCCGCGCCGAGAAATGCGATGCTGGCCATGGCGGGCGGACTTACTTGTTCCGACGTTCCAGCGGATGCCGGACGGTGCAGATCGCGCCGCCACCGGGCCGGTCGGCGAGCGAGACTTCGCCGCCGAGATTGCGGATGGAATGGCGGGCCACGGTGAGGCCCATGCCGACTCCGACCGTGTGCTTGGTGCTGGTAAAGGGCTCGAAGGCGTGGTCGCGGATCTCGGGATCGATGCCACGGCCGCGGTCCTCGATGTGGATGAGGGCGAAGCGACCTTCCTCGGGCTTATCCACCATCTCGGTGCGGATGTTGATAGTGCGCTTGTCGTCGGGGGCGTCGCCGTAACTTTCCCAAGCGTTGATGATCAGCTTGGCAATCACGTCCTCGAGCACCTCGACGTTGGTGTCGATCAGCACGTCGCCGGGGCCGTGGGTGACGGTGATGGGCTGGTCGATCTTGAACTCAATCTGGTAGCGGCGGATGCCGCTGTCGACCATGCGCGCGAGGCTGGCGCGGATGAGCGGCGGGCGGTTCTTCACCACAAGCGTGGTGAGCTGTTTGATGATGACGACGATCCGGTTGACGGCATCCTCGAGATGCCCGGCGTTTTTCTTCACCAGCTCGGGTTTCTCGTTGTAGGCCTTGATGAGGTCCACATAGCCGATGACGACGCCGAGGAGGTTGTTGAGATTGTGCGCGATGCCCTGGGTGACGGCGCCGATGGTGGCGGCGCGGCGCGAGTCGCCGAGCCGGCGCTGGAGGTCGACGAGTTCGCGGTTGATGGCGACGAAACGCAGCTGCGTCTGCACGCGGGCGAGGGTCTCGTCGAGGTCGATGGGCTTCGTGATATAGTCCACAGCACCGACGCCGAGGCCCTCGATCTTGCCTTCCTTGGAGGTGCGGGCGGTGATGAAGATGATCGGAATGGACTTGGTCTCATGGTCGGCCTGCAGGCGCGAGCAGACTTCGATTCCGTCCATGTCGGGCATCATGACGTCGAGCAAAATGAGGTCGGGCTTGTCGGCGGCGACGAGGTTGAGGGCTTCCTGTCCGGAGTAAGCGGCGGCCACGATCATGCCTTCGCGTTCCAGTTTACGTTTGAGCAACTGGACGTTGATTGGCTGGTCATCAACTACGAGGATCTTGGACGTCGCCATGGGGATATAAACAAGGAAACCAGTTTGCCAATGACTGGCAAGATTCCGTTGTGACCTAAATATCCCCTGAATTACCGGGCGGAAGCGGAGTTCTGACGGTGGGCCTTGACCGTGTTGGTCATCAACAGGGCGACGGTCATCGGGCCGACGCCGCCGGGGACGGGCGTAATCTTGGAGCAAAGCGGGGACACGGTCGGAAAATGCACATCGCCGGTGAGGCGGAAGCCGGACTTTTTCGAGGCGTCGGGCACGCGGTTCATGCCGACGTCGATGACGACGGCGCCGGGCTTGACCATGTCGGCGGTGACGAACTCGGCCTTGCCAATCGCGGCAATGAGGACGTCGGCTTGGCGCGTGATGGCCGGGAGGTTGGCGGTCTGCGAATGGCAGACGGTGACCGTGGCGTTGGCCCACTCGGTGCGCGCCATAGCGAGCAGGGCGACGGGTTTGCCGACGATGAGGCTGCGGCCGAGAACGACGACGTGCTTGCCGGCGAGTTTCACGCCGGAACGCTTGAGGAGCTCCATGATGCCGGCGGGCGTGCAGGCGGTGAAGCCGGTGGTATCTTCCTGCGCGAGCTTGCCGAGGTTGAGGACGTGGAAACCGTCGACATCCTTGTGCGCGGCGATGCGGCGGAAGACGGCGACCTCGTTCATGCCCTTGGGCAGCGGCGACTGGACGAGGATGCCATCGACCGTGGGATCGGTGTTGAGCCCGTCGATGAGCGCGAAGAGTGCGTCCTGCGTAATCGTGACCGGCGGCAGAATGAGGCGGCTTTCGATGCCGATCTCGGCGGAGGTCTTCTGCTTCTTCGTGACGTAGGAGATCGAGGCAGGATCCTCGCCGACGCGCACGAGGGCGATGCAGGGCTTGCGGCCGGGGAGGGCGGCGACCGAGGCCTTCAGCTCGGCAATGATGTCTGCGGCGATCTGGTTGCCGTCGATGAGTTCCATGGGGGAAAGAAAAAGCCGGCCGCGGCGGGCCGGCGGGGAAGGTGAAATTATTTCAACGACATCGACTCGGCGGCGATGACGAGATCCTTGCCGTCAACGGTGTTGCGGACGGTGCCGGAGATGGAGATCTGGCTGTCGAGGTAGGTCTCGATCTTGTCGGTGAGCAGGAGCCGTTTAGTGTCCACGTAGGCGAAGCGACGGCCAGAGGTGTCGGTGAGCTGGTAATCGTAGGGAGGATTGGGATTGAGGATGGGGCGGCGGGCGAGGACGAGCCGGCCGGCGAAGAGGCGGGGCATGTCGGCGGTGTTGCCGGTGAGCGGCACGGCGCGGCCGATCGTGGTGACCGGGCCGGCGGGTGCCGCGGGGGCGGTGACGGCGAAAGCGGGCTTGGTCTCGCCGGGCGTGTTGGCGTTGGCGCTGGTGGCGATGAAACCCTGGAGTTTTTTATCGAGCTTGATCTGGCACCAGTCGCCGGTGGCGAGGCCGATGACCTCGGTCTTGTCGCCGGGCTGGGCGACCGTGAGGACGGGGGAATCTTTCTTGGGGGCGGTGTGGATGCTGGCGCCTTCCTGGACCTCAAGGCCCTTGGTGATGTCGCGATTCTGGGCGTAGGCTTCGAAGGAGCCGGAGATCTCGACGCGGCGCCAGCCGGCCGGGGCGTCGCCGGTGTAGATGATGGTGTTGCCGCTCTTGAGGCGGGTAAGCACGTGGGACTTTGGGTCGGGCTGCATGAACACGGCGGTGTCGGCCGAGAGAATGTCGGCGGCGGCGAGCCGGGCGAAAACGACGAGGGAGGAGAGGAGGGCGATTTTAATTTTCATCGAAGGCATGGGCTGGCCCGTCGCGGGGCGGCGGGCGGGGGACGGCGAAGAGGGAGGCAATTTCCTTGGTAGAAAGTTGTTTCACGCCGCGCAAAGGAATTCCTTTCAGGCGGAGGGCGCCGATCTGGTAGCGGCGCAGGCGGCGGACTTCGAAGCCGAGGGCGGTGAAGAGCTGGCGGATCTCGCGTTTCTTGCCGTGGTGCATGTGCACATCGAGCTCGGTCGAGGCGTGGTCGGCCTTGGGGTTGACGAGGTGGGCGCGCTCGACCTTCAACTGTTCGCCCTCGATGACGACACCGCGCATGAGCTGGCGGAGGCGGGACTGGGGGAAGGGTTCCTTGAGCGAAACGTAGTAGCGCTTCACGACGAGGTTGGACGGATGCATGAGCTTGTGCGCGAGGTCGCCGTCGGAGGTGAGGATGACGAGGCCCTCGCTGTCCTTGTCGAGCCGACCGGCGCAGAAGAGACGGAGGCGGGCCCACTCGCGGGGGAGCAGGTCGAAGATGGTGTGGTCGGCGTGGGGATCGCTGTTGCTGCAGACGACCCCGCGGGGCTTGTGCATCACGAGGGCGAGCTTGGGCTGGGCCTGCGCTTTCACGGCTTTGCCACGGACGGAGACCTTGTCGACGCCGGCCTCGATTTTCTGGCCAAGGGTGGCCGGCTGGCCGTTTACATAGACCTCGCCGGCGGTGATCAGGGCCTCGGCGGCGCGGCGTGAGCACAGGCCGGCTTCGGCGATAAATTTCTGAATACGGACGGGCTCCATGAGTGTCGGCTGAATGGCACGCGCCGGAGGGGGGCGCAACGAGATTCACGATGGCGAAACCGGGCTTGCCATGTCAGCTTGCTGCCGAACTAAGATTCCCCAGCCCATGCATCTTTCCGCTCCGCCGTTCAGCCCCTACACCAAGGACAATCCGCTTCCGGCTAAATTGCTGGAAAATCGCGTGCTCAACAAGGACGGCTCGAGCAAGGATACGCGGCATCTGGTAGTCGACATCGCGGGCAGCGGCCTGACCTACAAGGTGGGCGATTCGCTCGGCGTCTACGCTTCCAACCGGCCGCAGCTGGTCGAGGAGATCATCGCCTTGCTGGGCGCCACGGGCAATGAACCGGTGTTGCCCGCGCGCATGACGGTCGCCATCAGCCTGCATGAGGCCCTGACTAGCAAGCTGTCCCTGGCCGGGCCGACCAAGAAAATTCTCGGGACCTTTGCCGCCAAAACTACCGACCTGGTGGAGCAAGCCCGGCTGGCGGAGCTGCTTGCCCCCGGCGGAGAGGAAGGATGCGAGAACTTTCTCGGACAGCGGGAATATCTCGACCTGCTGGAGGAATTTCCCGGGGTAAAGTTGGCGCCGCAGGAATTGGTCGACCACCTGCGCCGTTTGATGCCGCGGTTGTATTCCATCGCCTCGTCGCCCGTGCTCC
>JAHFTH010000171.1 GCA_023269445.1 Lacunisphaera sp. | reverse complement strand
CTGAATGTCGGTGGCAGCGAGCTCACAGCCGCGCGCGAATCCTTCAGCAACCTTTTCATCCCCGGCACGGTCGCGATCCTCACCGACACCGTGGGCTTCCTCACCATCTACCTGGTCAAGGTCCCGGTGATCCAGGAACTCGCCATCACCGCCAGCCTCGGCGTCAGCCTTATCATCTTGACCGACCGGTTCCTGCTGCCGGTTCTCCTTTCCTATACGAAAATGTCGGCCGAATTCCGCCGCCGGGTGAATTTCCGTCGCTTTGCCCTTCAACCGACGTGGCGCCGGCTGGTGAATTTCACCACCGGGCGGTATGCGCTGCTGCTTATTGTCGGTGCTCTCTGCCTTGGGGTCTTCGGGGCCATCATGGCCCTGCGAATCAAAATCGGCGATATGCACGCCGGCGTGCCCGAGCTACGGCAGGATTCCCGATACAATCGCGACACGGCTGTCATCACCTCCAAGTTCAGCATCGGCGCCGACACCATCACCACCCTCACGGAGACGATTCCTAACGGCGTCATCGATCACGAGGTCATGGCGCTGATCGACAACTTCGCCTGGCGCATGCGCAACGTCGAGGGCGTCCAGTCCACTCTCGCCCTCACCGACTACGCCCGCACCATCAACGCCGGGTGGAACGAAGGCAGCCTCAAGTGGCGGGTCATTGCCCGCAACCCTCAGGCCCTCGCGCAGTCCGTCTCGCCGGTCGAGACTTCCTCCGGTCTCCTCAACAACGACGGCAGCGTCATCCCCGTGATGATCTACCTGAAAGACCACAAGGCCGAGACCATCAAACGCGTGGTCGCCGCCGTGAAGGAATTCCGCACGACCCACCCGGCCGAGCGCGTGAAATTCCAACTCGCCACCGGCAACGTCGGGGTCATGGCCGCCACCAATGAGGTCGTCGAAGCGGCTCGGATTCCCATGGAGGTATGGCTGTATTCGGCCATCATCGTGCTCTGCTTGATTTCTTTCCGCTCCTGGCGCGCCACCATTTGCGTCGTCCTGCCGCTGATGATCGTCACCGAGCTGGTCGAAACCCTCATGGTCCACCTGGAGATCGGCCTGAAGACCTCCACCCTGCCCGTCATCGCCCTCGGCGTCGGCATCGGTGTGGATTACGGCATCTACCTCTGCTCTGCGCTGCTGGAGAAACTCCGCGAGGGGAAATCACTGGAGGATTCCATCTGCTGGGCTTTCGCCACGATGGGCACCTCCGTCGTGTTCACCGGCTTCGCGCTCTCGATTGGTGTCGGCACCTGGGCGTTCTCCGCCCTCAAGTTCCAAGCCGACATGGGCATCCTCCTCGCCTTCATGTTTCTCTTCAACATGCTCGGTGCGATGCTGCTGATGCCCGCCCTCGCTGCACATCTCTTTCGGAGTAAGCTGGCCGGAAGGATCACGCCGGTGGAAAACTGCCCCTACCCCCCCGGAGTGGACCAATAGCGCCCCGCCGCTACTTGCCTCGTTCCACGCGGCCGTCGCTCGTGAAGGTGAACGCCAGGTCAAACTCCGCCTCGATCACCTCCGTGCCGGTGACCCGGCTGTAGGTGAAGCCCTTCTCAGTGACGATCTCGACGTGCTGGATTTTCGCCGGGTGGAATTTCCATTGGCGGACCGCCACATCCGCCGCCCGCTCGAAATCCTCCCGGAATCTCGGCGGCCCGATCGTGATCGCCAGCGGGCTTGGGCGCACGTTTGTCACCCGTCCTCCGCTGTCCACGGTGACGCGCACCCCGACCTGCGCGGCCCCGGCCTTGGCGGCCAGCGCGCGGGCAGGATAAACCGGCAGCACGATGGTCTTCTCCTGCACGGACGCCTCCCGGTATTGGTCAACGCTCGTGGGCTCGACCACCTTGGCGTCGGACTTCGCCGGTGGCCTCCGGTCCGGCGGCGGCTCAATCACCCTGAATGAACTCGTCCCGGTTGGCGACGGCACATGCCGGCAGCCCGCCAGTCCCAACAGCACCAGCGCGACGAATCCTTTGTCTCGATTGCTCACGCTCCGATCAAGCCCTCACTCCGCCCGCAAGGCAACCAGAGGATTCACGCGCATCGCGCGCCAAGCCGGCCAAAGCGTGGCGGCAAGAATTCCGAGAAGCAGCACACCGACAGACAGCGTCAGGGTCCATGGATCGCGCGCCGATATCCCGTAAAGGTGGCTTTCGATCAGGCGGCCGAGCGTCAGTGCCGCAATCCCGCCCAACAGGGCCCCCGCGACCGCGAGCCTCAGCGCGTCCCACAGCACCGCCCGGGCCACGGCCAGAGATCGCGCGCCCAGGGCCATGCGCACCCCGATGTCCCTCGTGCGCCGCGTCACCACGAAGGCCATCAATCCATAAACCCCTAGGCAGGCCAGCCCCAGGACCAGGACGCCGAGCGAGCCCACCAGCGTGGCCATCAGTCGCTCCATCCGAAGACTCTTGTCTCGCACTTCATCCAGCATAGCGGGCCCGCCCAGCGGCGCCTTGGGATCGACCGACGCCACCGCCGCCCGCGCCGCCGCCAACAGCGGCACCTTGGGCAGAGAACTGCGGATGATGTGGAAAGCCGATGCGGAAGGACTTTGATCCGCGAAGAAAAATATCGTCGGCTGCGCTGCCTCCGTGACCGTCGCCAAACGGCCATCGCGACAGACTCCAATGATCTGCCCACTCATTCTGCCTTCCTGAATTCGGAGGAGTTGCTGCCCGACGGCCTGCCTTCCGTGAAAATAGTCGCGCACGAACGCCTCGTTGACCACCAGCGAGAGTATTCTGTCGCTGATCTTCCGATCAGCAGCGCTAAAGCCGCGACCGTCGACAATGGGAGTGTCCATTACCGCAAAGAAGCTCTCCCCCACCGAACAACGCACCGCAGTCACTTCACCGGTTCCGGTCTCACCTGGAAGGAGAAAGAGTGGTTGGCGGGCGCTGCTGGACAGCATCGGTTTGAAAGAAGCCACTGCCGCCGCCTCGATACCAGGCGTCTGGAGTAGCGCTTCCTGTATCCGGCGGTGAAAATCATTCCGCTGCGCACTGTTGGCGTTGTTCGCGGTCTTGACGCGAAACACCAGCCGGTTGTCCAACCGGTAGCCGGGATCTGTGTGCAGCAGCCCGAGCAACGACCGTCCATAAAGTCCGGCACCCACCAGCACGGTCAACGCGAGGGAGATTTGTAGCACCACGAGCAAACGTGCGATCATGGAGCGACCGCCAGCACCGCCGCCGCGCTTCAGTGCGTCCAGCGGATCGACCCGGGCCGCCCGTAATCCCGGCAACAAACCGGACAATATCGCGGTCAACAAGGCTACGGCCACGGAAAAGCCCAACACACGCAGATCGACCGCCGTGTCGTAGCGCAGCCCTTCTTCGGTGCCGGCAGTCAGCGCCGACAGCGGATCTCTCCCGAGCACGGCCAATCCGATGCCGAGCCCCGCCCCGACCAACGCCAGCACCAGATTCTCCAGCAGGGCCACCCGCACCAACCGACCGCGTCCGGCTCCCAGTGCCGCGCGCACCGCGAATTCGTGCCGGCGCGCCTCGCCGCGGGCCAGACATACACCCGCCAGGTTCGCGCAGGTCACGAGCATCACGACTCCCACCACCGCCAGCAAAAGAAGCAGCGGATAGCGATAATCCGCACGGAACCAATCCGGCCCCGCGCGCCCGTCCCGAACGAGCAACGTGGCTTCCTTCATCACCGGGGCCGCCGCAGCCGCAAAGACTCCCGACGTGGCGGCCAGCAGCGCCTCCGAGGACGCGGCTGGCTTGAGCCGCGCAATCGTTTGCACCCACCAGTAGTCCTGTCCATTGACCGGCCCCACATAGATCCGGTCCACCAAGGGCGCTGCCGCCAAAGGCGCAAAGAAGTCCGTCTCCGCGCCGGGGTGTGCGCCCTTGAACGCCGGTGGCGCGACTCCGACGATCGTGAATACCGTTTCGTTTACGGTCAGCGTCCGACCGAGCACCGCCGTCTCTCCGCCGTAAAACCGCTTCCACCAAGCATGGCTGATCACGACGACTGGCGCAGTCCCCGGCGTGTCGTCGGCCGGCTCCAAACCCCGACCGAGCGCCATCTGCACTTGGAGCGCCGGGAAGAAATTTCCCGAAACGAACAGCCCTTGCGTGGTAAGCGGCTCGCTGCCCGCGAGGGCATTTAGGTTTTTGATCGTCCCGAACGCCACGAGATCCGCCACCTCTTTCGCCGCATCGCGCAACCGGGCAAAAACCACTTGGGAAAGAGCGTCGGCCCGGATCGGCTCCGCGTTGGATAAAGTGGACGCACCCTGCCTCAAGGCTCGTCCTATCGGCTCGTAGTTGCCAGACAGCGGCATCGTCCGGTCCCGGCCGGTCCATTCCAGCACCCGCAATTCGTGCGGATTGGGCACTGGCAACGAACGAAGCAAAATGCCATTGGCCAGCGAGAAGACTGCCGTGCCTGCCCCGATGCCGAGTGCCAGCGTAAACACCGCGACACTGGAAAACCCCGGAGAGTGCCGCAGCGCCCGCAGCGCAAAACCCAGATCCTTGCCCCACTGCTCCAGCCACACCCAGCCACGTCCTTCCCTCGCCTGCTCCTGGATGCTCGCCACGTTGCCAAACTGCCGCAGCGCGGCATAGCGCGCCTCGTCAGGATTCATGCCGGCTTTCAAGTTCAGCTCCGCCTGCAACTCGACATGATGCCGCATTTCCTCGGCCATCTCGGCGTCGAGGTTCTCCTTCCGGAACAGCGAGCGGTGTTTGTGCAGGAGGTTCACGGGCAGGAGAAAATAAGGGTTGGATTGCGTCCGGAATGAACTACTTTGCCGCCATGAAATCGCTGAACGTCGAACTGCCGGACAAGGTCGCGGACGACATTGCCCTGCTGGTGCGCGATGGTTGGTTTCACTCGGAAAGCGAATTGGTGCGGGCGGCGCTCGTTGAATTTCTGCGCACCCGGCAGGCCGAGTTGCAGGAGCGGTTTCAACGCGAGGACATTGCTTGGGCGGTGGGCGAGACCAAACCGAACGTGAAGTGATGCTGTGGGTCGCAGATACCGGACCGGTTCTGCACCTCGCCGAAGCGGGTGCGCTGCATCTGCTCCCCCTCCTGGGAGAAGTTGTGCTGCCACCGGCCGTGCAGGAGGAATTGCTGAGGCTGCAAGCAGGGCCGCCTGATGCGCTAAACGTCCGACCATTGACGCCTTTCTCCACGACGCAAGCGGACGACTGGTGCAAGGCGGGCTTGGTTGATCGCGGTGAAGCCCAGGCCATCGCACTGGCCAGGCAAACGGGCGCCGACTATTTTCTGACCGATGATGCGGCCGCCCGGCTTCTGGCCACGACACTCGGACTTCGCGCCCGTGGATCGCTTGGAGTGGTCTTGTGGCTGACCGGCCAGAAACAAATCCCGCAGGCTGAAGCGGAAAATTATCTGGAAAAACTAGCCGGCACCTCGCTCTGGGTGTCGCCCCGCATAATGGCCGAAGCTCGCGCCGCCTTGAAGATGATGGTGCAGCCTTGATCACGTTCACGCATTCCCGAGGACAAGGTTGATGGCGGTGGAGAGCTTGGCCCAGCTTTGCTCCTCGGTCGTGAGCTGCTTCCGGCCGGTGGGCGTCAGCGTGTAGAACTTTGCCTTCCGGTTGTTCTCCGAGACGCCCCACTCCGCCTTAATCCAGCCCTGCTCTTCGAGGCGATAGAGCGCGGGATAGAGCGAGCCTTGCTCGACGGTCAGCATGTCCTTCGACATCTGCCCGATCCGGACGGCGATGCCGAAACCGTGCATGGGCTCGTTCTGGAGCGATTTTAAAATAAGCAGGTCGAGCGTGCCCTGCAGGAGATCGGCTTTGTTGGAAGCCATGGTTATGTCTAGATTGTCTAGGAGAGAGGCGTCTCTCCCCTAGAATGTCAATGTGAGAGAACCGCTAAATACATTTCCCGCTGATTGCGCGGATCAATACCGGATATAAAAGGTGGTCGCCGGTTTCCACATCGCCGACAGGCGTGGGTGCCGAAACCGACGCCGACCCACCTGCATCATCCCGGCTCTGTGAATTGGCGTTCGTCTCAAATCGCCTGCAAGCAGGCTCCTGCATTCAGGATACCGAGCTCATCTTGCTGCTATCACATCTGTTGGATCCGCGAAATCCGCAGTAAACTGCCTGTCGGTCCATCCGCAGTCCAAACTCGACTATTCAGCCAGTCCGGGTAGCAAAACTAGGCCGACCATGAACCAGCCGTCTCCTGAACAACCCGTGACTCCTGCCCCGCTCAGTCGGAAAATGAATGTCGTAACGGTGTTCGACCCGGCTCGCATGGTCCGGACCCATCAAGTGACGGGCAACGCCAGCCTGCCTGCGTTCTGCGGCATCCTTGAGGGACTCTACGCTTCAAAGCAATTCAACCCCGACATGAATTCCCTCTGGGATCTGCGGCTGGCCGATTTCTCCGGCATCACACCCGAGGACGTGCGCGCCCTCATGCACGTGGTGGTGAGCAACTGGCAACGCAGCGGCAAGTGTCACTCAGCCATCTTGGTGGCGAGCATGACCGAGTTTGGCATGGCCCGGACCTACGAAAGCCAGTTTGGCCGGAACGCCCCCTGCAAAATCAAAATCTTTCTGGACTTAAACGAAGCCCGGCAATGGCTAGGTCTCGGCGATAGTGCAGTTGAGGCCGTGCCCGCTTCAAACCAACAGAATGCCAAGGCCGGCGCCTAGCCCGCGCGTTGACCATCAAATCTCTGTGTCCGCCGAGTCCACCCCGCTCCTGACCCCCGCCCAGCGCAAGCTCGTGGGCTTTGCCCTCGGGTTCGCCGCCTTGGGCACCATCGGCTGGCTAATTTACGTGCTACTGTCGGGCATGGCCCGGTTCATCAGCGCATTCTCCAGCGTCATCTGGCCGCTGGCGGTCGCCGGTATTCTGGCCCTGATTCTGCGCCCCGTGGTCACACTCTTTGAGCAACGGCTGAAAATGAAACGTCCTGTCGCGGTCCTACTGCTCTATGTCGCCGTCGCGCTGGCGATCACGGCGCTGCTCTTCACCTTTGCGCCCGCCGTCATTTCCCAAATCCTCGACTTCTTCGCCTACTTGCCGACCTTGTGGCGCACGACTGCGGCTTGGGGCCATGAGCATTTCCCCGAGTGGCTGGCCGTCATCCGGCCTTACCTCGACCATCCGACGGTCAAAGGCGCTCTCGATGGCCTCGCGCAGCAGGCGCAAAATCTGGTCAGCCACTTGGCGCCCACGC
>JAHFTH010000170.1 GCA_023269445.1 Lacunisphaera sp. | reverse complement strand
CCGTCCGGTTCAGCGAACATGGCACCAAGACCAAGCTGATCCTGGAGCAAACGGGCTTCGCCTCAGCGGAATCGGCGGTGGGACACGAGGGCGGCTGGTCCGAGTGCCTGGAACGCCTGAAGGAACAATTTAAACAGAAGCGTCAATAACAGCGCGTCATGACAAAGCTAAATAAAGCCGCCGCAGACACGACGGATCGGGAAATAGTGAGTTCGCGGGTTTTGGCCGCAAATCGGGAGGATGTTTTCCGGGCCTTCAGTGATCCGGTCCGGCTGGCGGAATGGTGGGGGCCAAAGGGGTTCACAAATCATTTCCAGCAATTCGAGTTTCGGACGGATGGCGCTTGGCGGTTTACCATGCACGGGCCGGACGGCACCGTCTACGCGATGGACCACCGGTTCCAGGAGATCGTCACCCCGGAGCGGATCGTCGTGCGTCACCTCCAGCCGGGGCACGATTTCACCCTGACCGTGAGTCTGGCCGGACGCGCCGGCGGCACGGAGATCGCCTGGCACATGTGTTTCGATGATCCTGCGGAGGCAACGCGGGTGCGGCCCTTTGTTGTCCCGGCCAACGAGCAGAACCTTGACCGCCTCGCGGCCTGCCTGTCCGGAACCAAGCCGGCCATTCGTTGAAGCACGTAACATGACCACGAAACAAATCTTCTCCGGCGGCTGCTGTTGCGGTGCCATTCGTTACGAGTTCACTGTGAAGCGGGATGAACTAGTGATGCTCAAATGCCATTGTCGCGACTGCCAGCGCCTCAGTGGCGGACCATATACCCCGGTGGTGTATATTCCCGTCACCGCCGGCCGCCTGAACATTGTGCGCGGTCAAGTGATGCATCATTTCACGCCCAGTGAGATGGCCGGCCGGCACAAACGCGGCTTCTGCGCCGACTGCGGTTCGCGCCTCACGGGTGGCGAGTCCACCAACGGTATCGCCGTCACGGCCGCGAGCCTCGACGATCCCGCCCTGTTCAAGCCGGCGGCGGAAACCTGGCTCTGCGACGCGCAGCCGTGGGACCTGCCTCTGCCGGGCCTGCCGCGTTTCGACAAGTATGCCCCGTAGAAACCAGCGCCCTGACTTCCCCGGGCCCGGGCTCCGGCACAAGCCGGTTCGCCCGTCTATCCTTTCAACTTCCTCCACGCCATGACCGACCCGCACCTGCCCACCGATACAGAAATCGTCATCAGCCGCATCCTGCACGCCCCGCGCGCGCTCGTCTGGGAGGCATGGACGAATCCCAAGCACGTCGTGAACTGGTGGGGCCCGCGCGGCTTCACCAACACGACCAAGCGCCACGAGTTCCGCGTCGGCGGCTATTGGGAGCACACGATGCACGGGCCCGACGGCACGGACTACCCCAACAAGGCCAAGTTTCTCGAGATCGTGCCGTCGGAGCGCATCACTTTCCTGCTCGGCGGCGGCAGCGACCTCGAGGACGACGAACGCCGCGGCGCGACTTTCCGGGCCACCTGGACCTTCGAGGTCGTGGACGCCGAGCGGACGCGCCTGACCGGGCGCATGGTCTTCCCGTCGAAGGAGGCGCGCGACCGCGTCGTGCGCGACTACGGGGCCATCGAGGGCGGCAAGGGTACGCTGGAGCGCGCCTCCGAATACGTGGCGGGGCTGCGCTGCGAACCCTTCATCGTCTCCCGCGATTTCGACGCGCCGCTCGATCTCGTGTGGCACGCCTGGACGGATCCCGAACACTTCGCCCGCTGGTGGGGACCCCAGGGCGTCCAGACCCGCCTCGCGAAATTCGAGCTGAAGCGCGGCGGCTTGACGCTCATCAGCATGCCCATGCCCGACGGCCAGGAGATGTGGGTCAAGGCCGTCTATCGTGAGATCACACCGCCGACTAAGCTCGTCTGGGTCACTTCCTTGTCCGACAAAGACGGCGGTGATACCACGCATCCGATGTGGCCGCGCGAAAGGCTCACGGTCGTGACCCTCGCTGAAAACGCCGGCAAGACCACCGTCGCCGTGATGTGGGTTCCGCTCGACGCAACCGCGGCCGAGATCGCCGCCTTCAACGCCAGCCGCGCCGGCATGAGCAGTGGTTGGGACGGGACTTGCGAGAAACTAGCCGCCCACCTCGCGGAAACCCAATCTCACACCTAAGCCGAACATTCACACCACAATACCCATGCCCACCCACACCATCCGTCTGCACCGCATCCTGCGCGCACCGCCTGAGCTCGTTTATCGCGCCTTCCTCGAACCGGGCGCGCTGGTGAAATGGCTGCCGCCGCACGGTTTCACGGGCACCGTGCATGCGCAGGATGCGCGCGGCGGCGGCGCCTACCGGATGTCCTTCACCAATCTCGCCAACGGTCACAGCCACGGGTGGACCGGCGAGTATCTCGAACTCGTGCCGTATGAGCGCCTCCGCTACACGGCCAAGTTCGACGACCCCAACATGTCCGGCGTGATGACGACGACCGTCACGCTGAAAAAAGTCCTGTGCGGCACCGAGCTGACCGTGGTGCAGGAAGGTATCCCTGAGATGATCCCCGCGGAGATGTGTCATCTCGGCTGGCGTGAGTCGCTCGAATTGCTCGCCAAACTGGTCGAGGCGGAGATCCCCGCGTAGGCCGCCCTAGCCCTCACCCACCCTCCGATCATCCCATGAAAAAAATCACCCCGTTCCTCTGGTTCGACAACAATGTCGAGGAGGCCATCAAGTTCTACACCGCCATCTTCAAGGACTCGAAGGTGCTCGACGTCCGCCGCTACGACGAGAGCGGCCCCGATGGGAAAACCAAGATCATGACCGCCCGATTCCGTCTCGCCGGCCAGGAGTTCATCGGCCTCAACGGCGGCCCGCACTTCAAGTTCACCGAGGCCGTGTCCTTTGTCGTGAGCTGCAAGACCCAGCAGGAAGTGGATTACTACTGGCGGAGACTGACCGCCGGCGGCGGGAAACCGAGCCAGTGCGCGTGGCTGAAGGACAAGTTCGGTCTCTCCTGGCAGATCGTCCCCGACCAGCTGATGGATCTGCTCGGGGACAAGGACCCGGCCAAGGCCGACCGCGTGATGCAGGCCATGCTTAAAATGTCCAAGATCAACATCAAGGCCCTGCAACGCGCCCACGCCGGCAAGTGAACAACACGGCACAGCTCGGTTGACCTGAAAACGAAAATACCGCAGACCACCTCCATGCAAACCGCCGACTCTCCCGCCAGTGTCTCCAAAGCCGCCCGCTGGACCGGCTACGTCCTGACCACCCTGCCTGTGCTCATGCTGCTCATGAGCGGCGTGATGAAACTTTCCAATGACCCCCAAGTGGTGGAAGGCTTCGCCAAGTGGCCCGCCGGCAGCGCGACTACGATCGGCCTGCTGGAGTTGGCTTGCACCATTATCTACCTGATCCCCCGCACCTCTGTCCTCGGCGCGATCCTCCTTACCGGTTACCTCGGAGGCGCCACCGCTTTTTCGATGCAGATCGGAGCGGGTGTCATGGTTTTGATGCCGGTCGCGTTCGGCGTCCTGCTCTGGGGCGGACTCTACCTGCGCGACCCGCGCGTGCGCGCCCTGATCCCACTCCGGAGCTGAGGAAATCCGCGTCACCGGCCCAACCTGATGCAACCCACGGCCGGTTCCTGGGTATTAAGGGACGAATGAGACTTCACCGCTGCGTTTCCGCTTCTCTGGTTTTGCTGACCGGCTTAGCGGGCCGGCTGCCGGCGGCGGAAGCCACTCCCCTCACGCAAAATCCCTTCGCCGCCGCCGCGCCGTTGCCGTTGCTGGTCGCGTTCGCCGCCAGTCACCACCTTCCGATTGAGGGTATCGCCATCGCCGCAGCCGGCGCGGTGGCCCAAAAGGGCGATCAGGTGGTGCTGCTCCTCACACTCGAAAAAGCCGGCACGACCCGGCAGTGGCTGGTGCGGCTTGAGACCGACGACCTGACAGACCAGGATTGGAAAAAGAAACCGTTGCCCGAGGATGTCATGCACACCTCGACCGGCCTCGACTTGCACTACGCCAACACGCCGACCGCCCTGCGCGTGGAATTCTTCGGTCCCTTCAGTGCCGGCTCCACGGGGGAACCCGTCGCGACTAGGCAGACCCGGACCCTCGTTAGCCGCGAATACCTCGACCTTGGGATCGCGCGGTATTGCCAGTCAGCGCTCCAAATCATGCCGCGCCTGCAAGCCGCCGGGATCGCCCAACCTTCCTACTATGGCGGTTCCGGCGTTCTATCGGCGGAGGCCATCGCCAAAGGGAAACAGGCCGCCGCTGCGTTCGGCTTGGCACCGGAGGAGGAGCGACTGGCCTTCAGCGTGTATTTCGCGCTGCGGACCTTTTTCAGCGCCGCCATGGAGATACCCGCTTGCCAGGATGTGCTGGAGCAGGTGATTCAAAAACCCTCGGTCTGGTCGGTGCTCGGTCAGCTCGGCGTCAGCAGCAATTTCAAATACGGGTGGCAGGAGGTGCAGGTCGCCCCGGACGGAAAAGTCGCGCTGGACCAACCCGTCTATCTGCTGCCACTCCGGGTTGCGCTGAACAACACCCCTGCGGTGAAAGCCACCCTGGCCGTCACCGTCCCGCGCCCGCCGCTCGAGGCCAGCGCCGGCATCCTCGCCGTTTGCGCCGAGCATCCGACAGCTACTGATCGCCGGCTGTTCCTCCGCGTATTGTCCGCCCGTCGCGCCGCGCCGGCGGGATTGTAGTGCAGGTAACGTTAGTCGGGGCGTGACAGTCGCGGCTGATTTCTCAGCCTTGGCGATACCACCCCTAACTTCATGCTCCACCCCGTCCGTTCACTTCGCCTCATCGTAATCGCCGCCAGTCTGCTGGCTTCGCTCGGTCAAGTCAGCGCCGCCGAGCCGTCCTTCCTCCAATGGGCGCCGCGCCCGCCGATGGGTTGGAATAGCTGGGATTGTTTCGGCACGACGGTGACAGAGGACCTGACGAAAGCGCAGGCCGGTTACATGGCCCAGCATCTCAAGTCTCACGGCTGGGAATACATCGTCGTGGACATCCAGTGGTATGAGCCCGGCTCCTCCGGTCACAGCTACCGGGAAGGTGCGCCGCTGACGATGGACGGCTATGGCCGGCTGCAACCCGCGCCCAACAAGTTCCCCTCCGCCACCGACGGCATGGGCTTCAAGCCGCTCGCCGACCACGTCCATTCGCTCGGCCTGAAGTTCGGCCTCCACCTCATGCGCGGCATCCCGCGCAACGCCGTCAAAGCCAACCTGCCAGTCCTCGGCACGACCTACCACGCCCAGGACATCGCCAATACCACCAGCACCTGTCCGTGGAATCCCGACATGTTCGGCGTGGATCTGACCAAGCCCGGCGCGCAAGCCTACTACGACTCGGTCTTCGCACTCCTCGCCTCATGGGGCGTGGATTACGTGAAGGTCGATGATATCGCCCGGCCTTATCACCAAAACGAAAAGGAAATCGAGGCCATCCGCGCCGCCATCGACCACAGCGGCCGGTCGATCGTCCTCAGCCTCTCCCCGGGCGAGACCGCGCTGACCGCCGCCGACCATGTCGGCCAGCACGCCAACCTCTGGCGCATCAGCGATGATTTCTGGGACCGCTGGCTCGCGCTGCACGACCAGTTTGCCCGCCTCCGCGATTGGAACGCACACCGCCGCCCGGGTGCGTGGCCCGATGCCGACATGCTCCCCCTCGGCCGGCTCAACCTCGGCGAACGCGCGACGCGCTTCACCCCCGATGAACAGCGCACGATGATGAGCCTGTGGTCCATCGCCCGCTCCCCGCTCATGCACGGCGGCGACCTGACGAAGACCGACGACGCCACGCTCGCCCTCCTGACCAACGACGAGGTGCTCGCCATCAACCAGCAGAGCACGAACAACCGCCCGCTCTTCCAGCGCGACGACCTCATCGCGTGGACGGCCGACGTGCCCGGCTCGCCCGACAAATATCTCGCGGTCTTCAACATCCGGGACCGCGTCCGCCTCACGCCGGAGAATGCCCGTTTCGCCAGCCCGCCCGCCACCACCGTCACGGTCGACGCGGACATCAGCGGCGGCACCAAGCTGTTCCTCGCCGTCATGCCCGTGGACGCCAGCGGCGAGTGGAACCGCATCCTCTGGCGCGAGCCGCGTCTCGTCTTCGCCGACGGCACCGAACGCCCTCTCACTGATTTGAAATGGACCCACGCCGACGCCTGCTGGGATAGCACCGCGGTGAAGAAAGACCCGGCCGGCCAGATCCTCGGTATCGCCGCCGAGATTCCCGCCGTCGTCGAATATGCGCTGCCCGCTGGGGCCGTCCGCTTCAAGGCCACCGGCCTCGTCGAGAGCAACGGCCGCGGAAACGTGCCCGGCCCCGTGCGCTTCTTGGTCGTCGTCGCCACGCCGCAAAACGAAAACCCCGCGCCCGGCCTGCCGGTGGCGGTCTCGCTGGCTGATCTCGGTTTCACCGGGGCCGTGAAGATTCGCGACCTCTGGACCCACGAGGAACTCGGCGAAGTGAAGGGCGAATTCGCCCCGCTGATCAACTGGCACGGCGCCGGTCTTTATCGGCTGAGCCCAATTCATTAAGTAACGCTCGACGAACACGCCGAGGCCGTCACGTCGGTGACGCTCAGAGCGGACCGCACCTCCCTGCACGTGACCCTCGAGAAAACCGAACAGCCGAAAGTGCACCCGCAGCAGACCGCGCGGGTTTACCAGCTCCCGCTCTCCGGCCAGAAAGTGTGGAACGAGGATGGCCCGGGCTTCGACGCCTTCTACGCGCTCTACGCCTTTCCGGCGAAGTAAGCGGCGAGTTCAGCTCATTTCTTCCCTTGAGGAGGATAAGGCCAGTTCGGGATCGTGAAGGTCCCGCCGTCCACATAGATCGTCTGGCCGGTGACAAAACTCGCCGCATCTGTCGCCAGAAAGTGCACGACTTTGGCCACGTCGGCTGTCTGTCCCACCCGCCCGAGCGGCGTAAGCGGGGCCCACGTGGCGGCGTAGTCCGGCGCCTCCAGCTTGGTGCGCTCGTGTTCGATCGCGCCCGGCGCCACGCAGTTGACCCGGATGCCATGCGGCCCGAGTTCCGTCGCCGACACCTTGGTGAACTGCTCGATGCCACCCTTGGACGCCGTGTAATCAACCAGTCGCGGGAACGGCACCTTGTTGCACGCGGAGCCGAGGTTGACGATCGAGCCGCGAATGCCGTGCTCGACCATCAGCTGCGCGGCCCGCTGCGTGTTGAGGAAACAACCTTTCAAATTGGTGCGGATGACGCGGTCCCAGTC
>JAHFTH010000169.1 GCA_023269445.1 Lacunisphaera sp. | reverse complement strand
CAACACGAGCCAGATGGCGCGGGCGTGATCCTCGACGTAGAGCCAGTCGCGGATCTGCATGCCGTCGCCGTAGACCGGGAGCGGTTTACCCTCGAGGGCGTTGAGGATCATCAGCGGAATCAGCTTCTCGGGGAACTGATACGGGCCGTAGTTGTTCGAGCAGTTGGTCGTCAGCGTGGGCAGGCCATAGGTGTGCTGGTAGGCGCGGACGAGGTGGTCGCTTGCGGCCTTGGAGGCGGCGTAAGGCGAGTTCGGCTCGAAGCAGTGGGCCTCGGTGAAGGCGGGTGCGCCGGGCGCGAGCGAGCCGTAGACCTCGTCGGTCGAGACGTGCAGGAAACGGAAGGCGGCCTTCTTCGGCTCCGGCAGCTTGGTCCAGTATTGCTTGGCGCAGTTGAGGAGGCGCAGCGTGCCGGTGACGTTGGTCTGGATGAAGGGCTCGGGTGAATCGATGGAGCGGTCGACGTGCGACTCGGCGGCGAAGTTCACGACAGCGTCGATGGCGTGATCGGCGAGGAGCTTGGTGACGAGCGCCGGGTCGCCGATGTCGCCGTGGGAAAAAACGTAGCGCGGGTCGCCCGCGAGGTCGGCGAGGTTGGCCGGGTTGCCCGCGTAGGTGAGGGCGTCGAGGTTGACGAGTTTGGTCAGGGCCGAGCCTTTTTCGGTGAGACGCTGCCGGATAAAATTGGAGCCGATAAAACCGCAGCCGCCGGTGACGAGTAAGTTCATGGGAAAATCAGTTGGTGGCTTTGACCCAGCGGCGGAGGTCGCGTTCGACGGCCTCGTGGACCTCGGTCAGCTTGATGCCCGTGGCGGCGAGCTTGGTGGAGTTCATGACGCAGTTGGAGCGCGGGGTCTTGGCGGCGGTGCGCATGAACTCGGCTTCGTCGGTGAAGAACTTGAATTCCTTGTCCGACACGCCGGACTTCTTGATGAGGCCGACGACCTCGCGGGTGGTGACGTGGCCGGGGTTGGTCACGTTGTAGATGCCGAAGGGCACGCGTTTTTCCCAGCAGGCGAAGGTGGCGGCGACGAACTCCTCGAGCTGCGAGATGGAATTCTCGGCTTCCAGCAGGGTGGAGTAGCGCAGGAGCTTGGTCAGGTAGTTGCGCGGATTGTCGATCTGGTTGAAAGGAATGCGCAGGCGCCAGACGAAGACGTTGGGCACGCCGGCCAGCACTTCCTCGCCGAGGGCCTTGGTGCCGGAGTAGAAGCTGCAGTTGTTCGTGCGGAAGGTGAAATTCGGCGTGTCGGTCTCGGTGAAACCGGTGCCGTCGGGCCGCGCGCCGGTGTAGATGCATCCGGAGGAAACGTGGCCCCACGGCACGCCGGCGTCGGTGCAGGCCTGGGCGATGGTGCCGGGGAGGACGGCGTTGCCCATGACGCACTCGGACTTGTGCAGTTCGCAGGCATCGACGTTGGGCTTGCCGGTGTAGCCGGCGGCGTTGATCAGAAAGGCCGGCTGCTCGCGCCGGAGCAGTTCGGTCAGCGCGGTGCGGTCGGTGTAGTCAAAGTCGGCGCGCCGGATATTGCGAAAAGCCAGGCCCTTGCGCTGCAACAGCGCCTGATAGGCTGAGCCGACGTAACCGGAACCACCGAGGAGATAGATCATACAGAGTGAAAGTGAAAGGGAGAGTGAAAGTGAAGACAGGCGCGGGTAACAAGCGCATTTCTGCGAAGAGCCTGTGGTTCGCAATTAGGGTCTACTTTTTCTTGTAGTCGCCGCGGCTGAAATATTTTTCCAGCCACACGTAAGCACAGATGAAGAAGTAGCGACTGCCCATTTCCTTGATCTTGAGCTTGGCCTCGCCGTATTTGCGGTTTTGCCACGAGATGGGGATCACGGTCCAGGTGTAACCGCGCACGATGGCCTTGAGCGGGAGCTCGACCGTGAGGTTGAAATGCGGCGCGAGATAAGGCCGGCAGCCCTCGATGACCGTGCGGCGGTAGGCCTTGAAGGCGTTGGTCGTATCGTTGAGCGGGATCGCGAAGCCGATCCGCACGAGAAAATTGGCGAGGCGGTTGACCCAGAGTTTGACGCGCGGGTAATCGACCACTTTGCCGCCCTTGACGAAGCGACTGCCAAAGGCGCAATCCCAGCCCTCGTTGAGTAGGCGCCAGTATTTCACCGCGTCATCGGGCGAATCCGAGGCATCGGCCATCATGATGGTGCAGGCGTCACCCTTCATGTGGTTGAGGCCGTAGATCACGGCGCGACCGAAGCCGTTGGGGCCTTTGTTCTGCACCGGGGCGAGGGTGGGAATGGTGGCGCGCAAGTCTTGGAGGACCTGCCAGGTGCCGTCCTTGCTGCCGTCGTCCACCACCACGATCTCGTGGGGAATCTGTTCCCGGGCCAGGACCGCATAAAGATCCCGCACCGTAGGCGGAAGGGATTCCTCCTCGTTGTGGGCGGGGATGACGATGGAGAAAAGCGTGAGTGGGGCGGTGGGCATGGCGGCGAAGAATCAGCGTGGCGCGGACAGTTCCAGCCAACCGGGGTTCTTCTCCGCGTGCGAGGCGATTTCCTCCAGAATGACAGGCGTGGGAGTAGCGGGTTTCCAACCCCAGATGGTCGTCGCCTTGGCGTGGTCGAGCACGATCCACGGAATATCGAAGGGCCGGGGTGTGCCGTCGGCTACGACGTTATGTGGGCCCAAGCGTGTCGCGCACCAGTCGCTCAGTTGCTTAAGGGACATCGCTGACGCCGCACCGCCCGAGAAGTTGGCGATCCGGTCGGACACCGCGAGCTTGGGCGCGGTGAATTGTTTCTCCAGCACCGGCACGAGATCACGCGGGTGCAGGCAATCGCGCACTTGGTGGCCGAGGCCGCCGAAGCCGAGATACTTGAGCGGACGTTTCCGCAGCCATGCGTTGATCCAAAAGGCGAAGATGCCCTGGTCGGCCCGGCCAAACTGGCCCGCGCCGGCCAGCACGCCGCAGCGGTTGATGAACACGGGGAAGCCGAAGGTCTCGCCGTATTCCAGCGCCATCGCCTCGGATGCGAGTTTGGTCGCGCCGTAGAGTGAGATGGGTGCGGTGGTGGCGAAGGTTTCGGTGAGACCGGCGGGGGTGAGGCGAGTTGAGAGTTGAGAGTTGAGAGCTGAGAGTTGAAAACCGCCGTTAACGGCTACGACCGGCAGAGCGGCTAGTGGCGCGATGGAATACACGCGGCTGGTGGAGAGGAGAATGAATCCCGCCTTGTGCGCCTTGCAGTATTCGAGGATGTTGATCGTGCCGGTGAGATTGTGGTCCACGAGTTCGCGCGAACTCGTCTGACCGTCCACGCCGGCCAGCACGCTGGCGTTGGCGGCGGCATCGATGACGAAGTCAGCGGCGGGCAGGGCGTCCATGGCGCGGGCATCGCGCAGGTCGGCGGTGATGATCTTCGCGCCGAGCTTTTCCAGTGGCGCGCGGTTGGTCTCGCTGCCGGGCCGGATGAAATTGTCGAAGCCGGTGACCGAGTGTCCGGACGCAAGCAACTCCCGGGCCAGGGTGCTGCCGGCAAAGCCACAGATACCGGTGATGAGGATGCGCATGGCGGATGAGAGCAGAGGTGGCGGACCGGGTGAAGCGGGAAACACCGGTCGTTGCGTCGGGTTTATTTTGGCAGGGTGGCGTCGGGCCAGTCCGGCCGGGGGAAATAATACCAAGCCTGCCAGCCCTTGTGCTCGAGGCTGACTAGGACCATGTAGCGGGTGTCCACGTAGTCGAAGAACCAGGCGAGATCAGGTTCATCCCGATCGACAGGGGCGATGAGCCAGCCGGAGATCCGCCGGTGATGATAGGCGTCCAGATAGTAGTCGCGGCGTGGCCGTGGGAGCGGACCGAAAAGCGGCATCGAGCGGACCGGCAGCCAGTGCGCGTGGTTCGACACGGTTTCAGCCTTGATCACCTCATTGATCGATTTGCCGATCACGGAGTAGGGCCCGGCCTCCACCTGTTGGCAGTGGCTGATCAATTCGGCCAGCTGGGGCGGGGTCGGAGCCAGCAGGCGGGAAGTATGCGGCTCCACGGAATAGCCGGTCAGTTGGCGCCGCAGGGCACCGGGATTAGTCAACACCAGCCACAGCGTGGCACCAACGAAAGAGGGCACGGTCAGCCAGATCCAAGGCCGCGCGAAGCTGCGCCGGTCGGCCGGGCCCATGGCGTGCCCCATCAGGCCGACGATGAGCAGCAGGACGGGGCTCAGGTTGATGATGTTGTTGGCGTGGCTGCGGGAAATAAAATACGTCGAGACCGCCCAGAGCGCGCCCCAGGCCGCCCAGACGAGCGAGAGCGCAGAACGCTGCCGGTCGGTCTCCAGGCTGACCATCAGCGCCAGCAGTGCGGTGTGCAGCAGAAGCAGGACCCACACGCCGCCTTGCGGCTCGATGGGCAGCATGCCGAAGCCGGCGGAAAACGCGGTCGCATACTCCGCATAGGCCCGCCAGTCGGGTGCACGCGACAATCCGAAATGGTAATAAGCAGCGATTATCGCGACTGCGGCCGCGAGCAGTAGCCCCGTGACACCGAGGGCGCGGGCGATGCCGGCGAACAGCGCGCGGAGGCGAGCCGGGGGGGCCAGCCCCTCCACCGCCGGACGCATGGCCAGCAGCGAGGCCGCCGGAAGCCACGCAGCCGTTACATAGACCGCGCTCTCGACGGACCACAGCACGCCCAGTAGCCATAGTGTGCTGCCGCACCACAGCACCCAGCGCGAGCTCTGGTCCGGCGTAGCGCCACGCCGCCGGTGCCGCCAGAGGAGGAAGCCGAGCAGGGCATGCACCCAAATGAAACGCACCGCACCCACGCTGGGATATATCATCGGCCCGGACTGCGTCGGGGCATCGCCGCACAGGAAAGCCACCGCGCACACGCTGATGAGCCCGGCCGCCAACTGCCACCACCAGCGGGCCAGCCAAGTGCGCAAGGCGAGATACACGATCAGTCCGGAAAGCCAGACCGTGGTGACATTCAGCCAGAAGAGCGCGGTGAAACGATCATCGGTCGGTAGCGCAGCGATCAGCAGGGTGGACAGGAAGCCATATTGACTGGGCACCTCGCCGAGGAGGACCCGGCCTTCGCGCACCATGTCCGCCGGGGCGGTATAAACGCTCCAGTGGTGGGGGAAAAAGGCATCGCCCTTCAGGTAAGTGGTGCGGAGCAACACGGCGGCGAGCACTCCGAGCGTCACGGTATCAATCACGAGGCCCGGCCAGCGGCGACTGTTTCGATCCTGCGCCGCGCTGCGTTCCATCTGGCTCTGCAGCCAGACCAGTAGCGCGGTGATGCCAAGAAACAGAAACTGGTTCGGCCACGCGGCCAGGGTGCCGGCGAACGGCTGCCACCAGGAGAGCCGGGCGACCGCCCAGAAGGAGAGCATCGAGCAGAAACCCACCGCGATGATTTCCAACCCGGCCGGCTGCTCCGCGCGCCGGGCCCACCGGTAGCCCGCGGCGACCATGACCCCTGCCACCGCGAACAACGGGTGAAATCCGGGCAGACCGCCCTCGGCCAGCACCATCGCCCCCGTCGCCGCCAGCGCGAGCAGCGCGAGCAGCGCGGCTAGCGCGGCGGTCCAACCCTGATGCCAGCGCCCGAAGAGAAAAGCAGCGGCGAAGGCGGCGGCGAAGCCCACGCCAGCCAGACGGTGCTGGGTCCACTCATAGGCCTCGTTCTGATAGGCCGTGATCAGAGCCAGCGTGAACACCGGCAGCAACACCACGGCCGCCGGCGCGAGAAAGGATAGCGCCCAGAGTCGCGGCGGACGCGGGATGGAAGGGGTTGCTGGGTCAGGCGCCATTGTGAGGGAGGAAAGTCCACGCAATCGACTCAGCCGGCGATAGGCCGGCCGTGTAGCAGTCTAGCTGCGGCGCACCTTCCACGCCTCGACGATTTGGCGGATGGTTTCCTCGAGGGACTGCGTGATGTCCCACTTGGGGTAGTGGGCGCGCATCTTCCGCAGGTCGGAGTAGTAGCAGATGTGGTCGCCGGCGCGGTTCTGATCCACGTAAGTGTGAACCTGCGCTTTGCCTGAGAATTTCTCCACGATCTTGAAGGCCTCGAGGATGGACGTGCTGTTGGCCTTGCCGCCGCCGAGATTGTAGACCTCACCGGCGCGCGGGGCCTCGACGAACGCCGCCATGAAGCGCGCGACGTCGAGCGAGTGGATGTTGTCGCGCACCTGTTTCCCCTTGTAGCCGAACACGCGATATTCCTTGCCCTCGAGATTGCACTTCACGAGGTAGGAGAGGAAACCGTGGAGTTCGACGCCGGTGTGGTTGGGGCCGGTGAGGCAGCCGCCGCGCAGCGCGCAGGTGGGCAGGTTGAAGTAACGGCCGTATTCCTGCACCATGACGTCGGCCGCGACCTTGGACGCGCCGAAGAGCGAATGCTTCGACTGGTCGATGGTGAATGTCTCGGGAATGCCGTGGGCGTAGACCGGGTCGGCGTAATCCCAACGCGTGGCGAGCTCGGTCAGTTTGATGGAGTTGGGCGCGTCGCCGTAGACCTTGTTCGTGCTCATGTGCACGAAGGGCGATTCGGGGCAGGCCTGCCGCGCGGCCTCGAGGAAGTTGAGCGTGCCGACGGCGTTGGTGTCGAAGTCGTCGAACGGAATCGCAGCGGCCCGGTCGTGCGAGGGCTGGGCGGCGGTGTGGACGATGACGGAGGGCTTCACCGTCTTGACGAGGGCGAGCACGCCGGCGCGGTCGCGGATGTCGAGCTCGTGGTGGACGAAGCCCTTCAGATCCTGCGCGAGGCGCTGCTGGTTCCAGCGGGTGTCACCCTGCGGGCCGAAGAAGACGGCGCGCTGGTTGTTGTCCACGCCGTGGATCGTGTAGCCGAGCGAGGCGAAATAAACGCAGACTTCCGAGCCGATGAGGCCCGAGGAACCGGTGACGAGAAGAGTCTTGGCCATGAGGGAAAGAGGAGCGGCTACCCAGACAGACGGTGGGGACTGTTTCCAGCCGATTTTGACACAAAGATATCCGGCTTGCCAAGGCCGCGGCGGCGGGCGTCATGGAAGACATGAATTCAAACAACCTGACCGGGATGATCTGGATCAAGCGTGGCCTGCTGCTGGGCGCGCTGCTCATGGCGGTGGGCCGGGCCGGTGCGGTCGAGCGCAAGCTGCTGATCGAGGCCCCGGCCACCACGGTGGCGGGCCAGCCGCTGATGGCCGCGGTCTATGCGATCACCGATGCCGGTCAGGGTGAGCAGGTCGGTTTCCTGCAGGCCGAGTATTCGATGGACGACGGCAAAACCTGGACAGCGATCTGCTACCTGCAGAAATCCGGAC
>JAHFTH010000168.1 GCA_023269445.1 Lacunisphaera sp. | reverse complement strand
AAGAAGGTGGCCGCAGAGTGGGCGAAGACGGGTTTGCCGCCGAGCGGCGCAAGGATCTTGTCGGCCAAAGTGCCATCCATGCGGCGGCTGCTACCAGCGGCGAGAAGGATGGCGGCGGTGCGGCTCATGAAGGCGAGTTGAGAGTTGTCCCGTTCCGCACTGCTGTGCGGCCGGGATTTGTCCGCAGAACTGGCGCGCCATTCGTCGCCATTCTGCGGCAAAAGAGTTGAGAGTTGAGAGCCGGAAATCTCATGCGCTGGAGAGCTCGGCGAGGATCGCGCGGGCGGCGGCGGCGGGATCGACCGCCTGGAGGATCGGGCGGCCGACGACGATGTAGCTGGAGCCGGCACGAGCGGCATCGGCGGGGGTCATGACGCGCTTCTGGTCGTCGGAGCCGGCCTCACTGGCGGGCCGTATGCCGGGGGTGATGAGCCGGGTCCAAGCCGGCAGAGTGCCACGAAGCATTTCGACCTCGAGGGGTGAGCAGACGAGGCCGCTCAGGCCGGAGTCGATGGCGAGTTTACCGAGGCGGGCGACTTGGTCGGCGGGGGAGGCGGTGATGCCGACTTCATTGAGGCCGGCGGCATCGGTCGAGGTGAGCACGGTGACGCCGAGGAGGAGGAGGTTGGGATTGGATTTCTGCTGGGCGGCCACCGCGGCGCGCATCATCTCGCCGCCGCCGGAGGTGTGGAGCGTGAGCATCTTGATGGGCAGCGGGCCGAGCGACTCGACGGCCTTGGCCACGGTGTTGGGGATGTCGTGCAGCTTCAGGTCGAGAAAGACATTGAAGCCCATCCCGGCAACCTCGCGCACATAGTCGGGGCCGTAGGCGGTGAACATCTGCAGGCCGAGCTTCACCCAGCGGAGCTGGCCGCGCAACTGGCGGAGGATGGGCGCGGCGGCTTCGCGCGTGGGGACATCGAGGGCGAGGATCAGGTCGCAGGGCATTGGGGGTAATCACTAATGGACACTAATGGGGACGAATCAAAGAGAGAAATCACGACAGGGCTGCTTTGTAGGTCGGGGTTTATCCCCGACAGGGAGCGGTCATGTGTCGGGCATAAAGCCCGACCTACACGGAGCAAGGTGGTGGGCCTTTTGGACTAGGATTGAGGACCATTAGTGTGCATTAGTGAGCAAAGGTTCATGGATGTTTCCCTTTTCAGCCCTGCGAAGATCAATCTCTTCCTCGCCGTCACCGGCCGGCGGGCGGATGGCTTCCATGATCTGGTGTCGGTGGTGGCGCCGCTGGACTTTGGCGACCAGCTGGCAGCAACGAGCAAGGAGCCGGGCGCGGGGAGGGATTATACCCTGGCCTGCAACTACCCGGAGGTGCCGGTGGACGGCAGCAACCTGGTGCTGAAGGCGGCGGCGGCCTTTGTCGCAGCGACCGGTTGGAAGGGCGCCGTGCATTTCCATCTGGGCAAGCGCCGCCAGCGCGGCGCGGGGTTGGGCGGGGGCAGCAGCAACGCGGTCGCGGCGTTGCGGGCATTGAACCAACTGGCCGGTGGTTTGCTCGACGAGGCGCAGCTGGCCGGCGTGGCGGCGAAGCTGGGGTCGGATTGCGCGCTTTTCCTCGCCCATGCGCCCATCGTCATGCGCGGCCGGGGCGAACAGGTGGAGCTGCTGCCGGCCCGAGCGGCGGCGCGGTTGCGCGGGCGACGCGTGCTGATCTTCAAACCTTCGTTCGGTATCAGCACCCCGTGGGCGTATCAGCGGATGATCGCACGGGGGACGGACTATGTGCCGGCGGCGGAGGCGGAAAAGAAGCTGGCGGACTGGCTGCAAGGGGACGCCCCGGTCGAGGCGCTTCTGGCCAACAACATGGAGCCGGCGGTCTTTGGAAAATATCTGGCCCTGCCGGTGCTGCTGGAGAAATTGCGTGGAGAATTTGGCGTCGTGGCGCGGATGAGCGGTAGCGGCAGCGCCTGCTACGTCCTGCTCGGTGACGATCTGGTGGCGGCCCCGCTGGTGGCGCGGATTCGCGAGTGCTGGGGGGCGGGCGCGTTTGTGCAGGAGGCCCGGCTATTTTGGTGACACCCTCTGTGCGCGCTGGGTCCGGACATCAACGGTCATGGTGCCATTCAGTTCGCGCCTGCCTAGTTCCGCATTGACCGGGTCGCGCCGTGGTTTGTTAATCGCGCCGCGCCGCTGCGCATGAGCACCACCCCCAAAAGTGAATTCACCGTCCAAGGCATAGCCGCTTCCAAGGGCATAGCTTACGGACAGGTGTTTCTCTACCTGCAGAGCGAACTGGAGGTGCCGCGCTATATCGTCGAGCCGGACAAGCGCGTGGCGGAGATCGCGCGGTTCGAGCAGGCGCTGATCGTCACCCGGCAACAGATTGCCCGCATCCAGGAGCAGGTGACGAAAAACCTGGGCGAGGCCGAGGCGTTGATCTTCGACGCGCACCAGATGGTGCTCGAGGACCAGGCGCTCATCGGCGAGACCATCCGTGATTTTGAAAAGTCCGGCCTGAACATCGAGACGTGCTTCAACGCCGTCGCGCAGCGCTACATCCAGGCGTTTGCCGAGATCGACGACGAATACCTGCGCGAGCGCGCCGCCGACATCAAGGATGTGGCCAAGCGCGTGTTGCATGTCCTGATGGGGCAGACCGCCGGCAGCCTGACCGAGCTGGTGGACAAGCGGATCATCGTCGCCAATGACATTTCGCCCTCCGAGGCAGCCGGCATCGACCGCAGCGCCGCGCTGGGCATCGTGACCGATGCCGGCAGTCGCACGAGCCACGCCGTCATCGTGGCGCGCTCGATGAAGATCCCTGCGGTCGTCGGCGTCGAGGATCTGACCACCAAGTTGAAGGACGGCGACTGGCTGATGGTCGATGGTTACGACGGGGTCGTCATCGTCAATCCGACCGAGCAGACGCTTTTCCGCTACGGCAAGATTCAGAAGATAAAGCAGTCGTTCGAGTCGCAGTTGATGACGGCCAACGAGCTGCCGGCTGAGACGCTCGACGGTGTCGCAGTCACGCTCCGCGCGAACATCGAGAAGCCCGACGAGGTCGCCCTCGTGAAACATTACCGGGCGTCGGGCGTCGGCCTCTACCGCACGGAGTTTCTCTTCCTGAGCGCGGCCAAGGTCCCGACCGAGGAACAACAGTATGCCGCCTACCGGGAGATTGTGGCCGGACTGGCGCCCGCGCCCGTGACCATCCGCACGCTCGACGTGGGCGGCGACAAGCCGCTGCCCGGCGACCCAGAGCTGATCGGCCCGGAGGCGAATCCCTTCCTAGGCTTCCGCGCCATCCGTATGTGCCTGGAAAACCCGGAGCTGTTCAAGAACCAGTTGCGGGCGATCCTGCGGGCCAGCGCCCACGGCACGGTCGAGCTGATGTATCCGATGATCAGCGGTCCGGAGGAACTGGACCGCGCCAACCTCCTGCTCACGGAGGCCCGGGCCGAGTTGAAGGAACGCGGTCAAGCCTACGACGAGAAGATGCGGGTCGGCACGATGATCGAGATCCCCAGCGCCGCCATCGCCGGCGATGTGCTGGCGGAGAAGAGCGATTTCTTCAGCATCGGCACCAACGATCTCATCCAATACCTGCTGGCCATCGACCGCGGCAACAGCCGCATCGCCCACCTCTACGATCCCACGCACCCGGCGGTCCTGCGCACCCTCAAGCTGATCGTGGACACCGGCCACGCGCGCGGGCTCAAGGTCAGCGTATGCGGCGAGATGGCGGGCGACGCGCTCTACGCCCCGCTGCTGCTCGGGCTCGGCGTGGATGAACTAAGCATGACGCCCACGCTCGTGCCCTCGGTGCGCTATCTCGTCCGCGTGATGAAAATGAGCGACGCCCGCGCCCTGGCCGTCGAGGCGCTGAAGCAGACCGACGCCAAGAAGACCCATGCCCTAGCGGAGGCTTTCTATAATGAGCGGATGAAGATCGCGTAGAGCGCTCGGGTTATTATCGACCTAAGCCGGTGGCGGGCGAACCAGTTGGCCGTGCGGGGCGGTGGCAGAAAAAAAAGCGTCGTGTTTCGGGCGGACAGATTGTTTCCTGACACACTCATGAGAGACGAATACCTCTACGCCGCCGCCAAAATCATCACTGATCCCTACATTCTCGTGAATGTGGTGTCGCGCCGCGTGAAGCAGTTGCGCCGCGGCAGCCGGCCGTTGGTGGAGTCGCTCGAGAAGCTCGCCCCCGAGGATGTCGCCTTGCGCGAGATCATCGAGGGTCGGATCAGCTACGAGCTCGGGCCGGTCGGCTCCAAGTAGGCGGCAAGCGACGCCGCTAGGTTGGCGATCACCAGAGGACGGGCACGCTGCCCCAGCGGGTGATTTCCTTGTCGTGGGTGACGAGGGTGAGCTTGTGCTCCAGCGCCGTGGCGCAAATCAGGCGGTCGGCCGGGTCTTTGTGTGCCCAGTCCAAGGTGACTGAGCGCCAGGCGATGGCCGGTGTCAGCGGCAGAACGGTGAACCGGTGAGAGGTGTCTTCGAGCCATTGCTCGGGTTGGTCACCGAGATATACATCGCCGCTTTGGGCGAGCCGGGCGACTTCGAGCAGGGTGATTGCGGCTAGGGCGAAGTCGGTCGCCGGATGCCGAGTAGCCAATTGCCGGACATTATCACTCAACCGCGCCGAACTGGCGGCGATCCAAATCAGCGTGTGCGTATCGAGCAGGTATTTCACTTGGCCAGATCGCCCCATTCTTCGAGCGGAATGACGGGGCCGTCACGCAAGCGGATGATTTTGGTGCGACCGACCATGAAGCCGAGGATGCCTTTGGGCTCGTTGCGAGCGCGGAACTCGAAGGTCTGGCCCTCGGCCTCGATCACTACGGTCTTACCAGCGGCGGCAAGCTTGCGCATACGGGGGAACTCCCGTTGGAAGACGCGGATGGTAGTTTTCATGGCTGTCAGTCAATGGCGACTGACAGTTGTGTCAAAGGAGAAGTAAGCGCCGCTCGTCGGCCTTCAGCGCAGCAATGCGGTGAATTACTCCACGGATAGATCCGACTGGCGAATGATGGCCCGGAGAGTTCCGCGGTCCAACTCGGGGTGGTCAGGCACGACCGTTTGGGCAAAAGGCTGGTCGCGCCGGAGGATAATATGGCTGCCCTTCTGGCGGCGGACTCAAGACCGGCCTTGGTCAGTGCCGCCATGGCTTCGCGTCCCGAAACCCGTGGCAACCCGCTCATACCGCCACGACGTAGGTCTCGAATTTTTCGGGCGGAACCGGGGGCTTGTCCTCCTCCAAGGTCTCAATGAAGGCGGCGACGGCGTCGCGGATGTTCGTCACAGCTTCCTCCTTAGTGCGGCCTTGGGAGATGCAGCCGGGCAGGCTGGGGCATTCGGCCACCCAATAGCCGTCTTCGCCCGGATAGATCACGACCTGTCGCATCGTTGGCAGGATGTCGCGGAAGGGGGCTCTGGCAACGCGGAGGTCGGCCAGCGCGAGATCATCGAGAGCTATCCCTGACTGTGCCTTGAGTATTACTTTCCGCCCTTCACGCCGCTGGCGAGAAGGGTCTCGAAACACGGTTCGTTGGCTTCGCGCGAGACGGTCGTGACGTCCACTTTCAAAAAGCCGGCGGATTTCAGGAAGCTGTGTAGTGCACTCTCTTTGAAACCGAGCCAGAGGTCGCCGAATTGTTCGTGCGCTTTTTCGTAGTCGTGCTCCTTGAGGTCGAGGACGAGGAGCTGGCCGCCGGGCTTGAGGATGCGATGGGCTTCGGTGACGGCGGACTGCGGGTGGCTGGCGTGGTGCAGGGCCTGCGAGAGGATGGCGAGATCGACGGACTTGTCGGGCAGCGGCACCGACTCGATGTCGCCGAGCTTGTAGGTGAGATTGGCGAGGCCGTTCTTCTTTGCCAGTTCGGTGCCGACCTCGACCATCTTGGGCGAGTTGTCGATGCACCAGACGCGCTCCGCGCGGCGGGCGAGCAATTGCGAGACGAGGCCCTCGCCGGCACCGAGGTCGGCGACAGTGATGGCGGGCACGAGGCGGAGCGCGAGATGGCCGAGGGCTTCCCAAGAGCGGCCGGGGCAGTAATTTTTCCCGAGCTTGCCGGCGATGAGGTTGAAATACTGTTCCGAGTGCTGGCGGCGCTTGTGGAGCGTGCGGTCGAGACTGGCGAGGTCCTCGGCGGACTCGGGAAGGTCGGCGACGGAATCGCAGGCGGCGCGGAGCAGCGTGACTTGCTTGGCCGGCAGGCCGGCGCGGAGGGAATAGAAGGCCTTCTTGCCGTCACGACGGTCGGTGACGAAGCCGGCTTGGCGGAGCAGGGCGAGCTGGGACGAGATGCGGGACTGGCCCATGCCGAGGATTTCCTGCAGTTCGGCGACGGAGAGCTCTTCCTTCAGCAACAGGGCGAGCAGGCGCAGCCGGGTCGGGTCGGAGAGAACTTTGAGGCTGTCCCAAATGTCGGTCATGCGGCCCACGACCTATGGGGAGAAATGACCGGTATTACAAGAACGGCCCGCAGGGACGCGGGCCCTCCACAATTCCAGTCTGGGGAAATAAAAAAGGCCGCACTTGGGGTGCGGCCTGAGAGAAAGCGGGGTGAGGGCACCCCGCCCACAACAATACTTACTTCTTGGCGTCGACGTAGCGGGTGATGCCGGCGATCTGGAACTCCTGATGGTTGGTGCCGATCTTGAGTTTCACGTGTTCGCCGACCTTCTTGCCCATGATGGCCTGGCCGAGCGGGGTCTTGTAGGCGAGGATGTGTTTGTCGGGATCGCTGTCCCACGCGCCGAGGACGGTGTAGCGGACGGCCTTGCCGCTGGCGACATCGCGGAGATCGACGATGGTGCCGACGCTGACCTGGTCGGTCGAGGCCTCGGCGAAATCGGTGATGCGCGCCCGGGCGAGGTCGCGCTCGAGCTGCGCCTTCTGGCCCATGAGGACGGATTGGTCCTGCTTGGCCATCTTGAACTCGGAGTTCTCCTTGAGGTCGCCGTGTTCGCGGGCGACGGAGATGGCCTTGGAGTTGTCGGGGATGCGCTTGGAGACGATTTCCTCGTATTCGATGCGCTTCCGTTCATAGCTCTCGCGGGAGACGAAGAACTGCTCGTCCTTGGTCTCGGCCTCGCCGGAGACGAGGGTTTGGAGGGAGGGGAAGAGCTTGATGAAGCGGGCGAGGAGGGACTTCTTGGTGAGTTCCTCGAACCCTTGGTTGAGCAGGAGGCTGTTGCCGAGGTCGCGGGCGGTCTCGGCGTCGGCGGCGGCGAGCAAGTCGGAGATCAGGTCGGCATCGTCGCTAAGGGCCTCGCCCAAGGGGATGCGGCGGGTGCCGGCGGACTGGAGCGCCTCGTAATCGATGGCAAAGAAGATGG
>JAHFTH010000167.1 GCA_023269445.1 Lacunisphaera sp. | reverse complement strand
GCGCCAGAAAGGGCAGGGTGGCGAGCAGCGAGCTGTATTGGTAGCGCGAACTCAGCGCGGCGAGAAAGCCGGTGTGGTAGCGGCCGACGCCGATCAACCCGGCATTGCCCAGATCATAGGCCAGCAAAAGCAGGAGGAGGTGGCGCACCCGGCCGCGGGAGAGAAAGAGCGCGGCCGCGATCACGCCGAGCTTGGTGAGGGCGAGGCCCAGCAGCATCGCGGGATGCAGCGAGGTGCCGCCGAGCAGGACGTGGGCGGGATTCAGCAGGAAATAACTCGCGCCGAATTGCAGCACGTCACCCCAATGGCCGGCCAGCTGCTGATGATTGCCGCTGGAATAAACCATGATCATCCCGGCGACCGCCAGCGCGGGCACCAGGCAGAGGCCAGCGCCCGGGATCTGTTTCAGCGCGGCGCGCCAGTCGCGCGCGACGAGCGTGGGTAGCAGCAGGCCGAGCGCCAGCACCGCGCCGGTGAGCACGCCGCGGGAGAACGAGCACGCGCTGGCTGCGGCGAAGAGAAAGAGCGGCACGTGCAGGCGCCACGAAAAAGCGCGGGACTCATCGCGATGTTGTTCGTGCCACCCCAGGGCCAGCAGCAGGAAACTCGTGGCTAGCACGGCGGACCATTGCACCGACCAGCCGAGAGTCTCGAGATTACCCGGGCTGAGGGCGAAGATGAGCTGGGTGGCGAGGCACGCGAACCATGAAAAGCCGGCGCGCAGCAGGAGCCGGCCGAGCACGACGGTGTTCAGGGCGTGCGTGAGCCACAGCAGCCAGAGCATGGCGGTGTAGCTGCCGTCGAAGGTAGTGACCGCCGTGCCCCAGAGCACCTTGAACAGCGGCACGAAGTTCTCGGAGAAAACCCTGGAGGACCACTCGCCGAGGCCCATCTGGGCCAGTTGATCGAGCAGGAAAATATCATCTGCAAACCAGAAGAGCTCCCCGAAGGCGCGGTGCCAGATCAGGAAGGGCGCGAGGGCGGCCAGGCCCGCGAGCCAGGGCAGCGCGCGTGGCAGGGGCGTGGCCGGTGCGGTCGGAGCCACCGTCGGTGCGGGAGCAGTCGCCGGGTTCACCGTTGCGACCTGCGGGGTAGTCCACGCGGTGATGGCATCCCACAGTGCCGCGCTGATGAAGACGAGGAGCAGCGGGTAAATCGGCGCGAAGGAAGAGATGGTGAAGACGGGGAAGGAAGTGGCCTCGATCATCGCGTGCATCAGCACCGAGGCGGCACACGCACCCCACGCCGCCGCTGTTACCGTCAGCGGGAAAGTCCATGAGCGCCGCCCGGCGGCCTGCCCGACGCGCACTAACGCGACGATCTGGGCGAGGCCGAACAATCCCAGCAGGACCGGGCGCAGCGCCTTGCCCAGAGCGTGCAGCCAGTTGGTTTTCCGGCCATTGAGGGTGTATTGGGCGCCGCCGACCGTATCGAGTTCGCCCTCAGGCGGAGACAGGCGTTCGTGCGTGAGATCGCGGAACAACTGCAGCTCCTCCGGGGAACCGGAACTGGCGGGAACCCGGGCGCTGAAGCGGCTGAACCGCACCACGAAATCCGTGAAGTCGCGCACCGCTTGCATGAACGGGCCGGTCTGCTCCGGCCGCCACGGCGGCAGGAAACCGCTGCGAGCTTCGCCCGCCGGCAAGCGGCCGGTGTCGCAGGCTTGGTTAAGTTCGCGGGCGAGCTGGCGGTAGAAGGCAAGGGCTTGGTGCGCGTTACCGTGATGACCGGCCTTGGCGGCGGCTTCACGGAAGGCCCACATCATCCAGCCCCCGCCGATCTGCTGCTGGTCGGGCGGCAGGTGGGTGAGAAATTCAGACGAACCGGCCCAACCTTGCGCGACGCCGGCCTCGAATTGTTTCTGCAGTTCCGCAAAGGCCGGGCTCACCGCCGCCATCGCCTCCCGCGCCTCGCGGGTGACGGGCACGTAGGGCAACTCCGGTCCCACGCGCACGCGCAGCATGGCACCGTAGGCGTCCTGAAAGCTGCCCGCGCGAAACTCGCAGGTGCCAAACCAGTCGTAGTGGCGCTTGTTCTTGGCGCAGACGAGCAGCACGGGAATCGCGGCGACGACCAGCGACACGCCCAGCCAGCCGGCGGCGCGCTGAGCGGTGGCCCGGGAGATTCGCCACGAGCCGAGCAGATACGCGCCGGCCAGCAGCAGCACGCTCGGGGCGAACCACAGCACTTCCTCGCGGGTGAGATAAAAAGCGGCACCCGCCAACCCGAGCAGCAGCACCCACGGAGCCTGGCGGCGGCCGGGCTCCGTCCGGCGCAGATACAGCGCGATGAGACCGGCGAAAATCATCAGACCGAGTGGACCATAGACATGCTGCCGGAGCACGCGGCCCATGCTCGGACCGTCGAAGGTCATGGGATTCCAGAGCAACAGTGAGTAGATCGCCAGCCGCGCGCCGGACCAGATCACTGCAGGCCGCACGGCCCGGACGAACAGCGCGCAGGCGGCGATGTAGAACAGGTGTTGCGCCAGGAAAAGCGGCACGCCGAGCGAGAAACTCGCGGCGATGAACAGGGGATAGAACGGGCCCTTGGCGAGCGTGAGTTCATTGTAGGGGCCGAGCCACTCGCCGCGGACGAGGTGCTGCGCGAGCTCGATGAACAGGCGGTCGTCGTGGCCGGCGCTGCCAATCGCATACACGCCCTGGCCGCGAGTGAGCCAGAGCTTGAGCGCGGTGAGGGCCAGGGCGACCGCCAGCCAGAGCCGGTTCCGATAAGCGGTCGTCATGCGGCGTCAGTGCGTGTATCGAGCCGCAGCACGCCGAGGAAAAAACTGGTGAGGATCATCTGGCAGCCGAGCACGAGGCAGAGGGCGCCGGGGATCACCCAGCGAAGGGTCTCGGCTGGTTGCAAAGCTCCGAAGCCGTGGCCGCCCCAGATGCCCACGGCGCTGAGGGACAGCGCGAGGCCGGTTGCGACGAGCACGGTGCCCGAGACGAGACCGGACTCGAGGGTGAGATGGCGGAACCAGTCATCGAAGCCCGCCTCGGGCCGGCGCAGGCCGGCGCGGGTCGCGACGAATTTGCTGAGCACGGCGAAGGAGGTGGCTTGAAAGCCGATGAGCACGGCGACGGCGGCGAAGAGCAGCGTATGCACGTCGAGCGTGATGCGCCCGAGAGGCAGCGGGCCGCGCGCCAGGACGCTGCCGGTGATGATGCCGGCCGCCATGAGGCAGATGCCCGGATACCAGAACAGCCAGCGCGGGCTGAACAGCAGCATGAAGCGCAGATGCCGCCAGCCGTCGCGCCAGGGGCGGAGGTGCGGCGGACGGTCGCGGCCGTCCTTGCGCAGCACGGTGGGGACTTCCTCGACGCGCAGGCCGAAGAGCACGGACTTGATGACGATTTCCGAGGCCAGTTCCATGCCGGTGGTGCGCAGATCCATCCGGCGGTAGGCGTCGGCGGTGAAGGCGCGCAGGCCGCAGTGGAAGTCGCCGATGCCGGTGCGGAAGAACAGCCGGCCGATGAAGGAGAGGATGGGATTGCCGATGTGGCGGTTCTTCCACGGCATCGCGCCGGGCTGGATGCCGCCGAGAAAACGGTTGCCCATGACGAGGTCGGCCCCGGCGCGGAGGCGTGCGACGAAGCGGGGCAGATGGGAGAAATCGTAGCTGCCGTCGGCATCGCCCATGAGGATGAAGCGCCCGCGCGCCGCCGCGATGCCGCCGCGCAGGGCGTTGCCGTAGCCCTTGATCGCGATGGGCACCACGCGGGCCCCGGCCTTGGTCGCGAGATCCTGCGAGCCGTCCGTGCTGCCGTTGTCGGCGACGACCACCTCGCCGGCGATGCCGGAGGCGGCGAGGGCGTCCATCGCCTCGCGCACGCAACCGGTGATGGTGAGCGCCTCGTTGAGGCACGGCATCACCACCGTGAGTTCAAGCGGGGCAGGGGAGGGAATCGGGACAACAGACACGGCCCGGAGCAAAGCAACCGGGCCGGCCATGGCAAAGGCAGAAATGCGGTGATCAGAACTCCCAGCGGAAACCGGCCGAGAGGTCGGAAGTGGTGCGGGAGTTCTGGCCGCGGGCGAGACCGGCATTGAGGGAGAAGCCGAGGTGCTGGGTGATGCGCCAGTCGAGGCCGAGGCTGGCTTGCACGAGATCGGTCTCGGCCGGGCGGCCGGGTGCGCGGTAGCGCGCGCCGCCCGCGCTGATCAGCCCGGCGGTGATGGCGCGGTCTTTTTCCAGTTCGTGCAGCCACACGACCGAGAGGCGCGGGAACACCCGGCCGCGGGCGGTGGCGCGGGTCAGGTCGAAGCCCGCGCGGGTGCGCAGCGAGCGGACCGACCAGTCATTGAAAGCCAGCGCGTAGTCATAGTAGCCGCTCACGCGTTTTTCCGCGAAGGCGTCGAGCTTCACCCTTGAGGAGAGAATGCCGGCATAAGGCGTGAGACTCCAGTCCTGGCGCTTGAAGGTGGTGCCGGTGGTCAGGGCGAGATCGGTGCGGCTGCCCGGGACCGTGGCGCCACTCACCGAGGGCCGGTAAACGAGGCCGCTGTTGCGCACGAGGGTGTAGTCATCGTCGCTGCGGCTGGCGGCGGCCGACACAAAGAACCGGCCGGCATCATACTGGGCGAAGAGGCCCGGCGTGGTGGACTCGAGGCGGGCGCTGCTGCCGTAGATATCGAGATCGGCGCGGGCGCGATCTTTGGCGAGAGTGGCACCGACGATCCAGCGGCCCTGCTGCCAGGTGGCGCCGGCCAGGCCGCCGCTGCTTTTCATCTCCACCTCAGGCAGGCCTTCGAGCGCGGTGAATTTGTTCTGCAGTTGTCCGCCCTCGACGAACGTGGTGAAACCATGGGCCGGGGCCGGCGCGGCCCGCCGCGCCGCGAGGCGGCGATCGGTCGCGGCCTGCCGGGCGGCGGCGGTGGCGAAGCCCTGTTCGTTGAGCACGCCGTAACGGTCCGGGGCCAGCTGGCCGAGGCCGGCGGCGATGAGTGCGGAATCCTGGAAGGCGTTAAGACCATAGATGAGGTTGTAGTGCGCGCCGGTGGTGGTGGGCAGGGTCGCGTCGAGGTGGGCGCCGAGCGCCTGCTGGCTGGGCGTGGCCCCGGCGTTGACGAAGGGGCGCTGCGTGTAGACGTAGAACATTTCGTTGCCCGATTGCTCCACCCCGACGGAGAGCATGGGGCTGATCCGGTAGCTTGGGGTGCTGGCGAAGCTGCCCGTGATCGAGCCCGCCCGGAGAAACGAGAAGCGGCGCGAGCCGACGAAATAGGTGGCGCCGCCGTAGATCTGCAGCGAACCCGCCAGCGCCGCCTGCCCGGCGATTTCGAGATGCGGCACGCTGAAGCCCGCATACGGCACCGATACCGTCAACGTGCCGGTGGCCGTCTGGGTGTAGTTGCCCGTGACGAGATAGTTGGCGGCGGCCACGCTGACATAGCCGTTGTTCAGGATGGAGGCACTGGTGCCGGCCCGCAGGGTCAGGCCGCCGGCCGGCGCGATCGTGACGGCCCCGACCTTCTGCCGGTCGGTGATCACACTGCCGCTCTCGATCGTGAGCGGCACGGCGTAGGGCGAAGGGGCGGTCGAGTTGGCCATGAGCGTGAGCGGAAAATAGGTGCTGCTGTTCGCCACGATGAGGCCGCCGCCAGTGAGATTGGAGCCGTCGGCCGAAAGATACGCGCCGCCGACATCGCTGATATAGCGCAGATTGCCGCCGGTCACGCGCACGGAATTGGAGCCAAGCAGGAGATCCTCGACGGTGACATTGCCGAGATTGATGATGCGGGCGTCGTCGGCGACGACCGAGGTGGCCGTGGGCGTGTTGACCGTGGCGCGTTGCCGGCCGGTGGTGCCGGTGCCGGTCGTGGCGCCGGTGACATCCAGCTGGCGCACATAGTTGAGGCCGAACCCCTGGGAGTCGGCCTGCTCGATGAACTCGATGGTGCCCGAGTCAGAGTAAGAACTGGCGTTGCCATACTGCACCAGGGTGTGGCCGGAAAAGCGCACGATCGAGTCGTTGGCCGGTGCCGGCCGGCCGAAGAAGAAGGAGGGACTCGTCGCCACGGTTTGGTCGGTGAAGTTGATCAACCCGGCACCGTTGAGGGCGAAGTAGACGTTTTGCAGCGAGCTTTGATCGGAGAAGACAACCTCCCCGCCGTTGAAATACACGTTGCTGGATTGCATCCGGGCCTGGTTGGTGACGTCCAGCCGTGAGCCCGGGCCGAGCGTGACATTGAGCCGGGTGGCGTTGGCGTTGTCGCGCAACCAAACCCGGTTGGTGCCCATCGTGGCCGTGACGTCGGTGGACACGGTCACCTGCGCGCTATTGGAAAAAATCAGGGTGCCGTTCTGCAGCCGGAGGGCGGGAGCTGGATAGGTGTAACCGGCCGCCGTCAGGCTGCTGATTCCCGCGCCGGTAAATTCCAGGCTTCCGCTGTCCCCGGCCCCCGTGCCGCCGATCGTGATGCTGGGCACGCCCAGGTAGGGATAATAATAGTAATAGTAGGGCACGGGTAAACTATACTGCAGGCGGTCGAGGGTCACGGCCGAGTTGAGGATCTGCAGGTTGTCGCGCTGAAAAAACCCGCTGGGAGTGGAGTAGGCCTGATCGACCTGCGCCACGGCGGTAGCGCCGTTGGGCCCGGTGCCGGTGGACCAGTTCGTTCCGTCGGTCCAGGACGAGAGTCGGGTGGGGTCCGGCGGAGTCTGGCCCCACCACGTGGCGGTCTGGGCCGGGGCTAAGCTGGCGAGCAACGGGAAGGCGAGCAGGAGGGGCAGGAGACGGTTTGGCTTCATAGGCGGCGGAAGTCTCCGCCACTTCTCATGACAATACCGCGTGCTCAATCCACTACCGGGGAAAAACGATTTCGACGGTCGGACCCGCAGGAAATTCAGCTCGTCGCGACAAAATGTGTGGTCAGGAATGTCACCCACATAGCTTGGGCAGTCGCATCCCTACTTAAGTTCTGGCCGGATTCATCACAGATTAAGGCGGCCGTGGGTTTTCCGCCGTTGAACGAGGACCAACCTTCCATCGACGAGCAGGCTGCCGTCGTCGGACCACAGGGGCGTCAATCCCTTAGTAGCATCTAGCGGCCTGACCCCGTTTCGGTCCCTTAGTAGCATCTAGCGGCCTGACCCCGTTTCGGTCCCGCCTGACCCCGTTTCGGTCCCACCCCGTTTCGGTCCCGCCTGACCCCGTTTCGGTCCCGACCCCGTTTCGGTCCCGACCCCGTTTCGGTCCCACCCCGTTTCGGTCCCCCCTCCGCCCGCGCAAACGCCGCCTGCGTCAAACCACTCGCGCGCCACGCCGCCACCAACTCCGCCCGCCGGGCCGCCGGCGTGATCCGCCGCCCGATCCGGTCCCGTTGCTCTCCCGT
>JAHFTH010000166.1 GCA_023269445.1 Lacunisphaera sp. | reverse complement strand
AGGTGCAAAAGATCATCCTCCAGCTCAAGCAGCGCGGCATCGGCGTCCTCATCACCGATCACAACGTCCGCGAGACCCTCCGCATCGTCGATCGCGGCTACATCATCAACAAGGGCCAGGTCATGACCGAAGGCAGCAGCGACTTCCTCTTCCACGACCCCCAGGCGCGCGAGATCTACCTCGGCAAGGATTTCAACATGTAACCGGTGGAACCCGTCTTGCCACCCGGCGGAATTGCCCAACACTGATCCGGTCGCCTCCCCATGACCACCAAAGCCATCAACGGCATCACCGTAGCCCACTTCTACGAGACCTATCGGGAGAAGCTCCAGCTCGAGCTGCTCAACGGCGCCAACGGCCTGCACCGGCTCATCCGCGAGGGCTCCATCAACCGCCCGTCGCTGGCGCTCACCGGCTTCTTCAAATATTTCGCGAACAAACGCATCCAGGTCTTCGGCGCCGCCGAGATGACCTACCTCAAGACTCTCTCGCAAAAGCAGCAGATCGAGATCTTCGGCGAGATGGCCCGGCGCGGCATCCCCGCCATCATCCTCACGCGCAACTACACCGCGAGCCACCCGATGCTCGCCGTCTCCGAGGAGATGCAGCTGCCCATCTTCCGCACGCCGCTCATCACGATGCATTTCGTCAACGCCGCGACGTTGTGCATCGACAATGAGTTCGCCCCCTCTTCCACCGAGCACGCCACCACCCTCGACGTCAAAGGCATCGGCGTGATGATCCGTGGCGACAGCGGCATCGGCAAATCCGAGTGCGCCCTCGCCCTCATTGAGCGCGGCCACTCGCTCGTCGCCGACGACCTCACCTGCATCCGCCTGCTCGACGAGCGCGAGCTCTCCGCCAGCTCCCGCCCGCTCAACCGCGGCTACATGGAGTGCCGCGGCATCGGCATCATCAACATCGCCGACATGTTCGGCGTGAAGAGCATCCGCCTGGAGAAACGCATCGACCTCGTCGTCTCGCTGCGCGAGTGGTCCCCCGACGTCATCGAAGAGCGCACCGGCCTGGAGGAGAATTACTACAATATCCTCGGCGTGAAAGTGCCGCACATCGAGTTCTACGTCCGCCCCGGCCGCGACATCGCCCGTCTCGTCGAGGTTGCCGCCCTCGTGCAGGCGCTCAAGAACATGGGCCACGATCCGGCCAAGACCTTCAACGATCGCCTCATCGCCCACATGGCCGAGCAAAAGCCCGCGAAGACCACTTCCCACAAGGTCACTTCCCAGCCGCCGTTCCCCTACGAGGAAGACCCCGCGGACGAACATCCCTGAGTTTCATGCCCCTCATTCGCTCCGACTCGCGCCACGCCGCCCAGCTCCGCCCTATCACCCTTGAGGCCAATATCGCCCCGCACGCCTCGGGCTCCGTCCTGATCGGCTTCGGCAACACCCGCGTTATCTGCGCCGCCACCATCGAAGCCAAGGTGCCCTCGTGGATGAAACAGCAGGGCGTCAAGGGCGGCTGGCTCACCGCTGAGTATTCCATGCTGCCTTACAGCACGCTCGACCGGAAACCGCGCGACATCTCCAAGGGCAAAATCGACGGCCGCACCGTCGAGATCCAGCGCCTCATCGGCCGCTCGCTCCGCGCTGTCCTCGACCTGCAGAAGCTCGGCGAGCACACCCTCTGGATCGACTGCGACGTGCTCCAGGCAGATGGCGGCACCCGCACCGCCTCCATCACCGGCGCTTATCTCGCCGCCCGCCTCGCCATCCAGAAATTGCTCGATACGAAAAAAATCGCCGAGAATCCCCTGACCGACTCCGTCGCCGCCATCAGTGTCGGCATTTTCAAAAACGAAGCCCTGCTCGACCTGAACTATGTCGAGGACAAGGACGCCGAGGTCGACGCCAACGTTGTCATGACCGGCCGCGGCCAGTTCGTCGAGGTGCAGAGCAGCGGCGAGGAATCAACTTTCTCCCACGAACAACTCGAGACCCTCATCGGCTTGGCCAAGACCGGCCTGCAGGAGGTCACGGCCATCCAGACCGCCTTCCTCCAACGCCATCTGCCACCCGGATCGGTGTGAGGCTTGGCGCGCGACCTGCTTTTATTCGCCCCATGAAGCCGACCATCCGCCGCCTGCTGATCCTCGCCGTTTCGCTCGCGCCCGTTCTCGCCCACGCGCACCCGGGCCACGACGGCGATCATGACTTCGTCTGGGATTTCGAGCATCTGGCCAGTCATCCCCTGGCCACCATCGCTTGCGTCTCCCTGCTGGTCGCCGCCGGCTACGGTCTGAGACAATTGATTCGTTCGCGGCACCCGGCCCAAGCTCCGAAATCCTCGCCAGCCAAACGCGATTGATCGTCAGAGTTTCCGCGCCGCGCACGCCATCGGCGGATAGTGTGGTGCCATGAGTTCGCGCAAGTCGCACAGGGTTTTCCGCAGCCGGATGCTGTCTGCTGCGACAAACTTGATGCTCCAGCCGCCGCGGCGCAGCGCGCTCACGCCCAGCCACACGCCGTCGCCATGCAGCGCCGCCACGGCCGGCAGCCACGGCGCCTCGCCCTCGGTCACGAGCACGGCGTTGCCAAAGCACGCCTTGGGGCCCGAGCCAGCCAGCGCGGCCAACGCCTTCAGATCCGCGCCGCTCTGCTCGAAGCGTTCCCGCAAAATCAATTCACCCCCCAGTCGCACCTCGGTTTCGAGACACAGCTTCTCCCACGCCCAAGCCTCGCCGTGGGCGATCCGTCCGGGCATGAGCAGGTCGGCGAAAAACAGTCCGCCGCCGGTTTCGACTTCCACCTTCGTCGTCTGCCGGTAGCGGCAGCCGCGATGCGGCACGAGCGGTTCGGGCAGCACTTCCAGCCAGCCGCCCTTCGCTACGGTGAAATGCTGCCGGCACTCGGCCGACCCGCCCGTCATCTTGAAAACCCGGCTCGCACTGGGCGTGGTCACGAGCAGCGATGCGTCTTTCTCGACCGCGATGTCCGACTCCAGGAAATCGCCCTCGAGAATACCCGCCGTGGGATTCACCACCTGCACCAGCAGCGTGCCGGCATCGGCATCCCAATACGGTTTGCTCAGGTGATACGGCGCGCGGAACGATTGCCCCGCCAACGCCGTGCGTCCGCCGGCGCGAGCCGCGGCCTGCAGACGAAGATGTCCGGAGAAACTCACCATTATCTGGCGGCTCCCGCCGGTTGCTTGGCGAACAACACCTCACGCTCGATCCAAGCGATCACCGCCGCGAGATTGTGCTCGCGCTTCAAGTCGCAGAACAGGAACGGGCGGACACCGCGCTGGATCTTGGAGTCGCGCTCCATCACGCCCAGATCGGCACCCACGAGTGGAGCGAGGTCGATTTTGTTGATGATGAGTAGATCACTGAACCGGATCGCCGGGCCGCCCTTGCGCGGGATCTTGTCCCCCTCGGCCACGTCGATGACGTAGATGAAAGCGTCCACCAACTCGGGCGAGAAGGTCGCGGTCAGGTTGTCGCCGCCACTCTCGACCAGCAGTAGCTGCAGGTCGGGGAACTTTGTCTCCAGCGCGCGGCAGGCCTGCTCGTTCATCGTGGTATCGTCGCGGATCGCCGTGTGCGGACAGCCACCGGTCTCGACGCCGGCAATACGTTCCGCCGGCAGCGCGCTGTGCTTGATGAGGAACTGCGCGTCCTCCGAGCAGTAAATGTCATTGGTCACGACGGCCATCGACCAGCGCGTGCGCATCTGCTGACAGAGCTTGAGACAGAGCATCGTCTTGCCGGAACCAACCGGACCGCCGATGCCAATGCGAGGGGAGCGTTTCATGAGGAGAAATAATTTACCACGAAGGACACGAAGTGCACGAAGGGTAAACCAAGTCTGGGCTTTGGTCTTCGTGAGCTTCGTGTCCTTCGTGGTGAAAATGAATCATGAGATAAACATACGCGAGTCGGAGGTTTCGTGCCGCGCCGCCGCGATGTCGAGCCACGGGTTGAACCAGCCAATATCCTCAAGGGGCACGACCTCGGCGGCGGCGATGATGGCCGGAGCCTCGGAAAGCGTCTCGGTGAGAAGCGACTGGCTGGCATTCTGGCCGAGCCGGAGAAGTTTCATGGCGGCAGAGAGCAGCGAGGCCACCGCCGCGTAATACACCCCGGCCAGCACGGCCGGCAGCGGTGCACCCATGACCCGGCCCTCGAGCGCCGCAGCCACCGCGGGCGAATATGGCCAGCTTTCCTTCGTCGCGCGGCGCACATACTCGATCGCCAGTGGATGCTGGCGCATCGTCGCCATCAGCTCGGTGCGCTGGCGTCCGATGTTGTCGGCCGCCAGCCGCGCCTCGCGCGCGGTCTTGAGCGCCGACGACAACCGGCAGAGTTCACCGACCTGCTTCCAGTCCGCCTCGCCCAGCGCCCTCCACGCGTGCGCCGCCAACGGCAGCTCGGCCTGGCGTAGCGACGGCAGCGTGGAGAGTTGAAAGAACTGCTTCAGTGTGGCCCGGTCGTGGACCACTCCCGCTTGAACCAACCCCTCCAGTCCGAAGGAGTGCGCATAGCTGCCGGTCGGATAGAATGAGTCTCCCGCCTGCAACAGCCCGATCACCCAGGCCGCGTCAGTGTTTGTGGCTGGGTCCGAGTTCATGGATGGGCAGCTGGCCCCGGGCGAAGCGGCCCGGGCGGAAAATGGCGGTTGTCTGCTTGAATGGCACCTTCAAACGCTCCAGCAACTGGCGCACCGCCGGCTCGTCAGGCGCCAGCAGTCGGGTCGCTTCCGCCTGCAGTTCCAAGTGCAGGTTGCCGACGGCCCACCCGATGCCAGCCGCAGCGGACGGCGCCACCTCCAATGAAATTTCCACGACGGCCTCGGGAATTTGCTGCAGGACGTAGCGGGCCGTCGCCGTCTGCCAGAAGGTGTCGCCGTGCTTCAGCGGACCCGCCAGCTCGAACCCAAACTCCATGCCATCCTCGGCCGTGCCGCGCCAGAGTCGCTTGGCCACCGTTTGCCGGTCTGTCCGCAAAGCGACCTCGGGCAATGCTGCATCGGGCGCCACGACTGGAGCGGAGATAAGCTGCATAACCTGATCCAAGCAGTCGGCCCGGCTTAAAACAAGAAGTAGCGTTGCGCCATGGGCAGGACCTTGGCGGGCTCGCAGGTCAGGTGCACGCCGTCGGCCTTCACCGTGTAGGTCTCGGGGTCGACCTCGATCCGAGGCATGGCGTCGTTGAGCACCATGTCCTTCTTGCCGATCTTGCGGCAGGCCTTCACCGGCTCCAACCGGCGGGCGAGGCCGAGCTGCTTGGGGCCGGTCTTGCTGCGGAGCGAGGCGGCGCTGACAAAAGTGATGTTGGTCGAGCCGAGGGCCTTGCCCGCGGCGCCGAATTGCGGACGGTAGAACGTCGGCTGGGGCGTGGGAATCGAGGCGTTCGGGTCGCCCATGTTGGCCCAAGCAATGAACCCGCCCTTGAGCACCGTCTCAGGTTTCACGCCGAAGAGCGCAGGCTTGAAGATGACCAAGTCGGCCAGCTTGCCGACCTCGAGCGAGCCGACGATGTGCGAAATACCGTGCGCGATGGCGGGGTTGATCGTGTATTTGGCGAGGTAGCGCAGGCAGCGGAAGTTGTCGGCGGCAGGGTGCAACTTGCCGCTCAGGCCGCCGAACTGCTGCTTCATCTTGTGGGCCGTCTGCCAGGTGCGGATGATGACTTCGCCGATGCGGCCCATCGCCTGGGAATCGGATGACATCATCGAGATAGCACCGAGGTCGTGCAGGCGGTCCTCGGCGGCGATCGTCTCGGGGCGGATGCGCGACTCGGCGAAGGCGACGTCCTCGGGGATCTTCGAGTCGAGGTGGTGGCAGACCATCAGCATGTCGAGGTGCTCGTCGATGGTGTTGATCGTGAAGGGACGCGTCGGGTTGGTGGAGGAAGGCAGGACGTTGGGCTCGCCACAGACGCGGATGATGTCGGGGGCGTGACCGCCGCCGGCGCCCTCGGAGTGGAAGGTGTGGATCGTGCGGCCCTTGAAAGCCTTGATCGTGTCGTCGACGTAGCCCGACTCGTTGAGCGTGTCGGTGTGAATGGCGACCTGCACGTCGAGTTCGTCCGCGACGCCGAGACAGGTGTCGATCGCACCGGGGGTCGTGCCCCAGTCCTCGTGGAGCTTGAGGCCGATGGCCCCAGCAAGCACCTGCTCGCGCAACGGGGCCGCGGTGCCGCAGTTGCCCTTGCCGAGGAAGCCGAGGTTCATCGGGTAGGCCTCGGCCGCCTCGAGCATGCGGTGGATGTTCCAGATGCCGGGCGTGCAGGTCGTGGCGAAGGTGCCGTGCGCCGGGCCGGTGCCGCCGCCGAGCATGGTGGTGATGCCGGCGCTGAGCGCCTCGTCAATCTGCTGCGGGCAGATGAAATGGATGTGCGTGTCGATGCCGCCGGCGGTGATAATGTTCCCCTCGCCCGCGATGACCTCGGTGGCGGCCCCGACGATCATCGGGTTTTTCTTCTTCGTGCGCGGGTCGACGTAGAGGGAACCGAGTCCGGATTGGATACCCGGGTTGCCGCCGTGGCCGATGCCGACGATGAGGCCGTGCTTGATGCCAATGTCGGCTTTGATAACGCCGAGGATGGGATCGAGGATCAGGGCGTTGGTGATGATCAGGTCGAGCGACTCGGCATCGAGCGCGGTGGGCGACTGCCCCATGCCGTCGCGGATGACCTTGCCGCCGCCGAACTTGATCTCGTTGCCGTAGCCGCCGCCCTCGGCGATGAGGTCGCGCTCGACCTGCACGAACAGGTCGGTGTCGGCCAGCCGCACCTTGTCCCCGGTGGTGGGGCCGAACATCTCGGCGTATTGGCGGCGGGTGAGTTTGAGCGGCATGGCGGTTATTTTTTCTTCTTCGCTTTCGGCTTGGCGTCGAGCTTGCCGTTGACCTTGGCCTGCAGGCCATAGACTTCGCGGGTGCCGGCGAGGGCGACGAGTTCGACGCGCTTGGTGTCACCGGCCTCGAAACGGACGGCGGTGCCGGCGGGAATGTTGAGCCGGAAACCGCGCGCGGCGGTGCGGTCGAAGGTCAGGGCGTTGTTGGTCTCGAAGAAATGGTAGTGCGAGCCGACCTGGATCGGCCGGTCGCCGGTGTTGGTGATGTCGAGGGTGACGACCGCCAGGCCCGTGTTGGCGGGCAGCGCGGGGGCATCGGGCGCGGTGATGATTTCGCCGGGGATCATCGGATGGGATGGTGGACGGTGACGAGCTTCGTGCCGTCGGGGAACGTCGCCTCGACCTGCACGTCGTGGATCATATCGGCCACGCCTTCCATGACGTCGGCCAGCTTGAGGATGGTGGTGCCGTAGCTCATGAGGTCGGCGACGGACTTGCCGTCGCGCGCACCCTCGATGATCTCGTAGGTGATGATGGCGATGGACTCGGGATAATTGAGCT
>JAHFTH010000165.1 GCA_023269445.1 Lacunisphaera sp. | reverse complement strand
GCGTGCAGCGCCTGCTCGACTGCGTCGTCAACTACCTCCCTAACCCGATCGACGTTCCGCCGATGCAGGGCCAGGACAGCGATGGCAAGACGGTTGAGGCAGTCGTCAGCGACAAGGCCAAGCTGGCCGGTCTCGCGTTTAAGCTCTGGAACGATCCCTTCGTCGGCCGCCTCGTGTTCTTCCGCGTCTACACCGGCCAGTTGCCGCGCGGCATGTCTCTCTATAATCCCCGCACCCGCCGCACCGAGCGCGTCTCCCGCCTCGTCCTCATGCGCGCCATCGAGCGCGAGGAAATCGAAGTCGCCTACGCGGGTGACATTTGCGCCGTCGTCGGCGTCAAGGACGTCATCACGGGCGACACCCTATGCGACGAGGATTTCGACATCCGTCTCGAGCCGCCGTCCTTCCCGGAGCCCGTCATCTCGATGTCCATCGAGCCGAATTCCAAGGCCGACCAGGAAAAGCTCGGCGTCGCGCTCCAGCGCCTCGTCGCCGAGGACCCGACCCTGCGCGTCAAGACCGACCAGGACACCGGCCAGACCATTCTCGCCGGCATGGGCGAACTGCATCTCGAGATCATCATCGACCGCATGAAGCGCGAGTTCAAGGTCGAGGCCACTTCCGGCAAGCCCCAGATCGCTTACCGCGAGACCATTCTTAAGTCCGCCGACGGCGAGGGTAAGTTCATCCGCCAGTCCGGTGGCAAAGGCCAATACGGCCACGTGGTCATCAAGCTCGAGCCGAATGAGAAGGGCAAGGGCGTCGAGGTCATCAACGAGACCGTCGGTGGCTCCATTCCGAAAGAATTCATCAAGCCGTCGACCGATGGCATCCTCGAGGGCGCCAACAACGGCGTCATCGCGGGCTTCCCGGTCGTGGACGTCATCGTGCGCATCACGGACGGTTCGTTCCACGAAGTGGACTCGTCCGAAATGGCGTTCAAGATGGCTGGCATCTTCGCGTTCAAGGACGCGATGAAGCAGGCCGGCCCGATTCTGCTCGAGCCCATCATGGGCGTCGAGGTCACCACGCCCGAGGAATACCAGGGCGATCTGATGGGCGACATCAACCGCCGTCGCGGTCAGATTCAGGGCATGGAAAACAAGACCGGCGCGTGCATCATCACGGCGCACGTCCCGCTCGAACTGCTCTTCGGCTACGTCGCCGACATCCGCTCCCTCTCGAAAGGCCGCGCCAGCGCGTCCATCACTCCGTCGCACTTCGCCCAGGTCCCGAACTCGCAGCTCGCGAAGATCGTCGAGACCAACGCCAAGGGCCCGGCCCGCACCTAATTTTTCACCCTCGTTCTTTATACCACAATGAAAGGCCAACGCATCCGCATCAAACTCCAGGGTTACGACTATCGGGTCATCGACCAGTCCGCCCTGGAAATCGTGGAAACCGCCAAGCGCTCCGGCGCCCGCGTCTCGGGTCCCATCCCGCTGCCCACTCACATCGTGAAGCTTTCGGTCAACCGCTCCCCGCACGTCGACAAGAAGTCCATGGAGCAGTTCGAATCCCGCACGCACAAGCGCCTGATCGACATCCTCGAGCCCACCGCCCAGACGGTCGACGAGCTCAAGAAACTCAATCTCCCGTCCGGCGTGGACATCACCATCAACGTCTAACTTTCACTCACAACCAGCTTAGCAGACGCCGGCTCCCCGGCCCTGACTAAAGTAGGTCTAAACAAACGGCGCTCACCCGCCACCTACCACTTAGCCCATGATCGCTACCATATTAGGAAAAAAAATCGGCATGACCCAGGTCTACGACGCTCAAAACGTCCTGATCCCGGTTACCGTAGTGGAAGCCGGCCCGTGCCCGGTCGTCCAAATCAAAACGATCGAGTCCGACGGCTACAACGCCGTGCAGCTCGGTTTCGGCGCCCAGAAGCCGCAAAACGCCTCGAAGGCCGAGAGCAACCACGCCAAGAAGGCCGGTCTCGCCTCCACGCCCCGCGTGCTGAACGAAGTCCGCCTCACCGAGGCCTACTCCGGCAAAGCGGGTGACGTGATCACCGTCGCGGCCTTCACCGAAGGTCAGATCATCGACGTGCTCGGTGTTTCCAAGGGCAAGGGCTTCCAAGGCGTCGTGAAGCGCTTCCGCGTCGGCGGCGGTCCCGCCGCCCACGGTTCGATGTTCCATCGCCGCATCGGCTCCATCGGTATGCGCCAGACTCCTGGCCGCGTGTGGAAGAACCAGCGCATGCCCGGCCACATGGGCAGCGACGTCCGCACCGTGCAGAATCTGCGCGTGATCAAGATCATCGCCGAGAAAAACCTTATCCTCGTCAACGGCTGCATCCCCGGCGCCAATGGCGACGACGTCATCATCCGCTCCGGCAAGAAAGCCAAGAAAGCCTAACCCCCGGAGACTGATCCAAAATGAAACTCACCGTTTTCACATCCGACGCCTCGAAGAGCTCTGAGAAAGAGTTCAAGCTCCCGATTTTCGAAGGCGACCGTGGCCTCCAAGCCGTCAAGGAAGTCGTCGTCGCTCACCGCGCCAACGCCCGCCTCGGCACCGCTTCCACCAAGACCCGCGGCGAAGTTCGCGGCGGCGGCAAGAAGCCTTGGGCCCAGAAGGGCACCGGCCGCGCTCGCGCCGGTTCCAACCGCTCGCCGCTCTGGAGCGGTGGTGGTGTCGTGTTCGGCCCCAAGCCCCGCGATTACTCCAAGAAGATCAACGGCAAGGTGAAGGCCCTCGCTTTCAACCGCGCCCTCTTCGATCGCGTCACCTCCGGCGACGTCAGCGTCATCGAGACCTTCTCCTCCCAAGAGGCGAAGACCAAAGCCATGGACGCCGTCATCGGCCGCATCGCCCCCAAGGGCAAGGTGCTCATCGTCGACGCGCCGTTCACGACCGAGGCCCAGCGTGCCGCCCGCAATCTCGCCCGTGTCACCCTGCAGGTGGCTTCCAAGCTCAACACCCTCGATCTCGTGCAATACGCCAAGATCGTCGTGTCCAGCAAAGCCCTCGAACAGATCATCGCCCGCACCAATGGAGGTCAGTCATGATTAGCGCCGACAAGATTCTCAAAACCATCCGCATGACGGAGAAGTCCAACAAGCTCTCCTCCAACTACGGCCAATACACCTTCGAGGTGTTTCCCCACGCCACCAAATACACGGTGCGCGAGGCCGTCGAGCAGACCTTCAAGGTCACCGTCACCCGCGTGAATATCATGAACCGCAAGGGCAAGCCGAAGAAGTCCCGTCAGGGCCGCCCCATCACCACTTCTGACAGCAAGCGCGCCATCGTCACCCTCAAGCAGGGCGACAAGATCGAGCTCACCGCCTGAGTCCACCGGAGATAACCCACCATGGCCCTTAAATCCTTCCGTCCTCTCACCGCCTCGCTCCGGTTCACCATCCTGAACCGGCCCGAAGGCGTTTCCAAAAAGCGTCCCGAGCGTTCGCTCGTCGAGTCGAAGAGCAAGACCGGCGGCCGCAACACCTACGGTCGCATCACGTCCCGCCGTCGCGGCGGCGGTCACAAGAAGCTTTACCGCATCATCGACTTCAAGCGCTCCAAGCTCGACATGCCCGCCAAGGTGCAGTCGATCGAATACGATCCTAACCGCAGCGCGCTCCTCGCGCTCCTCGCCTACGCCGACGGCACGAAGACCTACGTCCTCGCGCCCCAGGGCCTCAAGGCCGGTGACACGATCTACAACGCGATGAAGACGGACTCGAACGACTACCGTCCCGGTAATTCTTTCCCGCTGGGTGTCATCCCGCCCGCCACCAAGATCCACGCCGTCGAGCTGATTCCCGGTCGCGGCGCCCAAGTGGCCCGTTCCGCCGGCACCTCGGCTGAACTCGTGACGGTCGAGAACGGTTACGCCCAGATCCGCCTGACCTCGGGTGAGACCCGCCTCGTCAACGCCCAGTGCCGCGCCACCATCGGCGAGGTTTCCAATCCCGACCACAACAAGCGCTCGCTCGGCAAGGCCGGCCGCAACCGCTGGCTCGGCAAGCGTCCCCGCGTCCGCGGCGTCGCCATGAATCCGGTCGACCACCCCAACGGTGGCGGTCAGGGCAAGTCCAAGGGCGGCGGCGGTCGCCAGCACCTCGTGTCGCCGTGGGGCCAGCTCGCCAAGGGCTTCCCGACGCGCAAACGCACCAAGCTCTCCAGCAATTTCATCCTCGTTCGCGCCAACGGCCGTCCGCCGCGCGGCAAGAAGTAATCCTAACGACCCCGCACCATGGCACGTTCCATCAAGAAAGGTTTCTTTGTCGACTACCACCTCCTGGAAAAAATCCAGAAGGCGGCCAAGGCCGGCGGCGCCCGCAAGCCCATCCAGACTTGGAGCCGGCGCTCGACCATCACGCCCGAATTCGTCGGCCACACCATCGCCGTCCACAACGGCAAGTCCCACCTCGCCGTCTACATCACGGAGAACATGGTCGGGCACAAACTCGGCGAGTTCGCCCCGACCCGCATCTTCAAGGCCCACGGCGGTATGACCCGCAAGGAAATTTGAGGCCGCGGCCCAACCGGAATACTACCATGGAAATCCAAGCTCTCACCCGCAACGCGCGCATGTCGCCCCGCAAGGTCCGCGAAATCGCGAACCAGATCCAGGGCCGTCCCGTGCCCGAGGCCATCGACTTTCTCACGCTCATCCCGCGCAAGTCGGCCCGCCTCCTCGCCAAGACGCTCAAGAGCGCCGTGGCCAACGCCGAGAACAACAACAGTCTCTCCGCCAGCTCGCTCGTCGTGTTTCGCGCCCTCGTGGAACCCGGTCCGGTGCTGAAGCGCTTCAAGGCAGGCGCCCGCGGTTCGGCCAAGCCCCGCGTCAAGCGCATGTCGCACCTGCGCATCATCCTCTCCGACGGCAAATCCAACTAACTCTTACCATGGGACAAAAGACCAACCCTACAGGCTTCCGCCTCGCCGTCCGCCGCAACTGGCAGTCACGCTGGTTCGCGCGCAAGAAGGATTTCGCCAAGCTCCTCCTCGAGGACCAGATCATCCGCTCCACGCTGATGGAGAAGCTCAAGCAGGCCTCCGTGCCGCGCATCTTCATCGAGCGCGCCGGCAACCGCGTCCGCGTGAAGATTTTCACCGCCCGCCCCGGCATCGTCATCGGCAAGAAGGGCCAGGAGGTCGAGAACATGAAGGTCCAGCTCGGCAAGCTCACCGGCAAGGAGATCCTCCTGGACATCCAGGAAGTGAAGAAGCCCGAGATCGAGGCCCAGCTCGTCGCCGAGAACGTCGCGCTCCAGCTCGAGCGCCGCATCGCTTTCCGCCGCGCCATCAAGAAGTCCATCCAGATCGCCATGTCCCTCGGCATCGACGGCATCAAGATCCAGTGCTCGGGCCGCCTCGGCGGTGCCGACATCGCCCGCCGCGAATGGCAGCGCCAGGGCCGCATCCCGCTGCACACCCTGCGCGAGAACATTGATTACGGCTTCGCCGAAGCCCTGACCGTCTGGGGCAAGATCGGCGTCAAGTGCTGGATCTGCAAAAAAGAAGAAACCAACTAACCTGCTTACCGGCTCCCAGCCTTAACGCTTACCGCCCCCTGTTCCCATGTCTGCTCTCGCTCCCTCCCGCACCAAATACCGCAAGTCGATGAAAGGCTCCCGCGCTGGCAATGCCAAGCGCGGCAACACGCTCGCCTTTGGCGAATTCGGCCTGCAGTCCCTTTCCCGCGGCCCCATGACCGGTCAGCAGATCGAGGCGGCCCGCGTCACCATCGCCCGCCACTTGAAGCGCAAGGGCAAGCTCTGGATCCGCATTTTCCCGGACAAGCCCGTGACCAAGAAGCCCGCCGAGGTGCGCATGGGCCAGGGCAAGGGCCCGGTCGAATTCTACGTCGCCGTCATCAAGCCCGGCGCCGTGCTCTTCGAGCTCGCCGGTGTGCCCACCACCATCGCCAAGGAGGCCTTCCGCCTCGCCGACGCCAAACTGCCTTTCCGCTGCCGTTTCATCGTGCGCGAAGGCACCGCCGTCTAACATCCACCGGAGAACGACTGACATGACTTCCAAAGAAATCCGCGACCTCGCGCCCAGCGAGATCACCACCAAGCTCCGCGAGACCCGCGAGGCTCTTCTCCAGCTCCGCCTGCGCAAGAACGCCGGCCAGGTCGAGAAGCCCCACCTCCTGCGCACCTACCGCAAGGACATCGCCCGCTTGGAGACCATCCTTGCGCAGAAGAAAACCACGAAGGCTGCCTGAGGCCGCCGGCGTTAACCACTCTCACCCATGTCCACTCACGTCCGCCAAAACCGCCGCAAGACCCTCATCGGTTTCGTCAGCTCCAAGATGGGCGACAAGTCCGTCAAGGTCACCGTCCCTTACAAGACGCCGCACCCGCTTTACCACAAGGTCATCAACCGCAAGACCGTCCTCCACGTCCACGACGAGAAGAACGAGACCAAGGTCGGCGACAAGGTCGAGGTCATGGAGACCCGCCCGATCAGCCGCCTGAAGCGCTGGCGCGTCATCCGCGTCGTCGAAGCCTCCGTGGGCCTTGATATCGTCGCCGTGTCCGAGAAGGACGTCGCCGAGGCCGTGCCGACCAAGACCACCAAGAAGACGGCCCCGGCCGCCAAGGCCTAACCCTCCGCCCGGAGACCCTACCATGATCCAGATGCGTTCCATCCTCGATATTGCCGACAACACCGGCGCGCGCCGCGCGTCGATGATCGGCAAGATCGGCCATCCCTCCCGCTACGCCCACGTTGGTGATATCATCACCATCAACATCAAGGAGAGCACCACCGACGCCACCGTGAAGAAGGGCGAGGTCGTCAAGGCCGTCATCGTCCGCACGCGCGCCGCGCTGCGTCGTCCCGATGGCAGCTACCTCCGCTTCGATTCCAACGCCGTCGTCATCATTGGCGAGGATGGCAATCCGAAGGGCACCCGCATCTTCGGCCCGGTCGCCCGCGAGCTCCGCGCCATGAATTACGCGAAAATCATCTCGCTCGCCCCGGAGGTTCTCTAACATGGCCCAGAAATTTCACATCAAACGCAACGACGTGGTCGTCGTCATCGCCGGCTCCCACAAGGGCAAGACCGGCAAGGTCCTCGAGGTCCGCGCCGCCAAAAACCGCGCCGTCGTCGAGGGCGTGGCCATGATCAAGCGCCACCTCAAGAAGTCCCAGGAAAACCCGCAGGGCAAAATCGCCGAGCGCGAGGGCACGATCCACGTGTCGAACCTCATGCTCCAGTCGCGCTACGATTCGTCGAAGCGCGCCAAGAAGTCCGCCGCCGTCGCGGCCAAGGCCTGAGCCGGCGAGGGGACCCACCATCTTAAATAACCATCCAGCATCCGGGTCGGAAATCCGGTTAGCACCATGAGCAAACAACCCACACCTCTTCAGAAAATTTACGCTGAGACCGTCGCCCCGGCCTTGATGACCTCCCGTGG
>JAHFTH010000164.1 GCA_023269445.1 Lacunisphaera sp. | reverse complement strand
GGGGCCTATTGCCTCGAAGAGCACATATATGCCGCGCAAGTTTTTTGGCAGCGTGCGCCAATCCGACAAAGGAATATACTCCCAGCAGTGCTTAAAGAGACGGAGTTTACTCTGGGGCATGAGCTGGATCGGGCGTTTAGTGTCTTTGTGGCGGCTGCCAGCCCTCACGCGCCGCCGCGGCGCGTGCGCGCGCGCTCGGGCATCGGCACCGGGCCGGTGCGCGAGGGCATCGGGGCGTAGGCGGGTTTCTCGAGACCGGTGACGAGGTCGGCGATCTTCACGGGCTGGCCGGTGGCGAAGCCCTTGTTGGCGGCGACGCCGATGAGGATGGAGGCGGCGCCGGCATACTGGTTGGAAGCGCGCAGGTATTTGTCGGCCGGGGCGTCGGGCAGGAAAATCTCGTCGAGCATGACCTTGTCGCCGCCGCCGTGGCTGCCGGCGCCGGTCCAGGCCTCGAGCTTGCGCGGCGGGCCGCGCAGCGGGATGACGCGGGTGGTGACGCCGTTCTCCGCGATGCCGCCCTGCACGGTGTTGGTGCCGTTGACGTAAGTGGACTCCACGATGGTGTGCTCGAGGCGGCCCTTGGTGCCGTTGAACACGACCGTGTAACCTTCCCACGCGTTGAAGGCGTTGAGCGAGTAGGCCATCGTCACGCCGTTGTCGTAGCGGACCATCACGTTCATCGTGTCCTCGATGTCGATCTCGGGCCGGAAGACGCAGCGGTCGCGGAAGTAGCCGTCGTGGTGCTCCTGATCGAGATACATCTCCTTCAGCTCGGGGCTGGCCGCGAGGTCCATGTAGAAGCCGCACTTGGCCGACTCGGGGCAGGTGTGGCAACGCTCATGGTGCGACTCGAGGCCGAAGCGCTTCGCCATGGCCGGGGTGTAGAACTCGCGCTTGCCGACGGCCCACACGGTCTCGGGCATCGCGCCGACCCACCAGTTGGCGAGGTCGAAGTGGTGCGAGGCCTTGTGCAGCATGAGGCCCTGCGAGAATTTCTTGTGGGCGTGCCACCGGCGGAAGTAGTCGGCCCCGTGCGTGGTGTTGAGCATCCAGTGGAAATCCACCGAGAGCACGTCACCGATCTCGCCGCTCATCAAAATGTCCTTCACCTGGGTGCGGGGCGGGGAGTAGCGGTAGTTGAAGGTGACGCGGAGGTGGCGGCCCGTGCGCCTGGTGGTGTCGAGGATGCGCTGGCACTTCTCGGCGGTGTTGGTGAGCGGCTTTTCGGAGATGACGTCGCAGCCCGCCTCCATCGCGGCCACGATGTAGTCGTCGTGGGTCGAGTCCACCGTGGTGACGATGACGAAGTCGGGCTTCGTCTCGGCGATCATCTTCAGGAAATCGGTGTGGGCGTAGCCGGGGGGCACGGGCGCGCCGTTCTTGGCGGATAATTTCCGCGCCACCTCGACGCGGCCGGGATTGAGATCGCAGAGGGCGACGAGCTGGGCGTGCTCCTTGTAAGTCGTCTCGATCGCCATCTGATACATCTTGTGGCGCGAGCCGGTGCCGACGATGGCGAAGCGGCGGCGCGGCGCAACCGCCTGCGCAAACGCGGCCGGGGCGGTGCCCAGGGCGAGGCCGGCGGTGGAAAGGGCTTTGACGAAGGTGCGCCGGTCAACGCCGGCCCGGATGGGGGAATTCATGGGGTGGCTTGAACATGCACTACCGGTCGGGGCGGGCAAGTCTCCGTCGCAGGATGACAGTTCGGATTTGCCAAGCCCGGTGGTAAATTGGACGCTGCTCACCCCTCCAACCCCCTTTCCCTCTCCCATGCACACTTGGAAATTCTTCCGCACCGGCGGCCTTGATCAGGTAACCCTCGCGACCGGCGCCGACCTCCTCAACCTCCAGCACCTCGACCAGAAACTCTGGGTCGCGCTCAGCTGCCCGGTGAAGGGCCTCGAGCTGGATGAGGCCACGCTCAAGCTCCTCGATCTCGACGGCGACGGCCGCATCCGCACGCCCGAGCTGCTCGCCGCCATCAAGTGGACCGCCCCGCACCTCAAGGATGTGGGCGTGCTCCTGCACGGCACCGACGGCCTGCCGCTCAGCGCGATCAACGACGCCACGCCGGAGGGGAAAATCGTGCTGGCCTCGGCCAAGCAGATTCTCACGAACCTCGGCAAGAAGGGTGCCGCCGTCATCACGGTGGCCGACAGCAGCAATACCGCGCAGATTTTTTCCGCCAGTCCGCTCAACGGCGACGGCGTCATCCCGCCCGAGGCCACCGAGGACGCCGCGGTGCAGGCGCTCATCAAGGACATCGTCGCATGCCTCGGCGGCACGGCCGACCGCACCGGCTCGACGGGCGTCACGGCCGCGCAGATCGACACGTTCTTCGGCGAACTCGCCGCTTATGCCGCGTGGGTGGGCCACAGCGCCATCAAGGATATCGCCGTGCTCGGCGAGGCCACCGATGCTGCGGTCGCCGCGCTGAAGGCCGTGCGCCCGAAGGTCGAGGATTTCTTCGGCCGCTGCCGGCTCGCCGCCTTTGACAGCCGCGCTGCTGCCGCGCTCAACCGCGCCGAGAGCGAATACCTCGCCATCGCCGCCAAAGATTTGAAGATCACCGCCGATGAGGTCAGCGGATTCCCGCTGGCCCGCATCGAGGGCGGCCGCGCGCTGCCGTTGATTGAGGGCGTCAATCCCGCGTGGGCCGCTGCGCTCGCCACGCTGCGCTCGGCCGCCGTCACGCCCGGGCTCGGCGCCGGCAAGACCGCGCTGACCGAGGCCGACTGGGCCGCGCTCAACGCCAAGTTCGCCCCCTATGAGACGTGGCTCGGCAGCAAGGCCGGCAGCGCCGTCGAGAAACTCGGCCTCGTCCGCATCAAGGCCATCCTCGCCGGCCAAGGCCGGGAGGCCCTCGCCGCGCTCGTCGCGCGCGATCAGGCACTTGAGCCCGAGTTCAAGGCCATCAGCGATGTGAATCGGCTCGTCCATTACCACCGCGACCTGCGCGCGCTGCTCCACAATTTCGTCAACTTCGCCGACTTCTACTCGCACGACCGGTGGGCGATCTTCCAGGCCGGCACGCTCTACCTCGACAGCCGCAGCACCGAGCTGTGCATCCGGGTGGACGGGGCCAACCCGCTCGCCGCGATGAGCAAGGCCTACATCGCCTACTGCGCCTGCACCCGCCCCGGTGGCCAGGCGATGAACATCGCCGCCTGCATCACGCAGGGCGACAGCGATTACCTCTTCGTCGGCCGGCACGGCGTGTTCTATGATCGCGCGGGCAACGACTGGGACGCCGTGATCACCGGCATCGTGGACAATCCGATCAGCATCCGGCAGGCGTTCTGGTCGCCCTACAAGAAATTCGTGCGCATGATCGAGGAGCAGGTGGCCAAGCGCGCCGCCGCCGCCGAGGCCGCCTCCAACGCCAAGCTCGCGGGCGCGGCCGAAGGCGTCGTCGCCGTCAAGGTCGAGCCGCCGAAGAAAGTGGATGTCGGCACCGTCGCCGCGATCGGTGTGGCCATCTCGGGTGCCGTCACGGCCCTGACCTTGATCCTCGGTTATCTTTTCCAGCTGAAGCTCTGGCAATACCCGCTCGTCGTGCTCGGCTTGATGCTCGTCATCTCCGCCCCGTCGATGATCATCGCGTGGCTCAAGCTCCGGCAGCGCACGCTCGGTCCGATCCTCGAGGGCAATGGCTGGGCGGTGAACGGCCGCGTGGCCATCAACATTCCCTTCGGCACCAAGCTCACCGACCTCGCCGAGCTGCCGCCGGGCGCGTTGCGCTCGCTCGAGGATCCCTACGAGGACAAGGCCGCCGCGGCCAAGCGCCGGCAGGTCATCGGCCTGCTCGTGGTTCTCCTCCTCGCCGCCGGCTGGATCCGCTGGGATGCCACACGGCATCGCGGCGCCGACGGCAAGCCGCGCTACTTCTGGCAGGATCGTCCGGCGGTGGTCGCGCCAGCGGGCGTGGTTCCGGCCGCACCGGTCGCGGCTGAGCCGGCTAAATAACAAAGGAGGGTAGGGCGCGTTACCTGTCAGCCTTAGGCTTGGCGACGGCTGATCCTTAACGCGCCGCGCGGCGGATTAGGATAATCCGCCCTACCGCCCCGCTCACTTCACCAGATAGATCGGGTTGGGCAGCTTGAAGGTCTTCTCTGCGTAGCCGCCGCCGAGATCACTTTCCTGGTCCCCGATGTTGGCGATGATCGTGAAGCCCTCGGCGGTGATCTGCTTGCGGATGCCGGTCTTGAAGCGGCGCATGGACTGCTGGGAGTCATCGGGCGCAAAGTAGATCTTGGTCCACGCGTCGTAGCCGACCTGGACAAGGTTCTTCTCCGTGCTCGCGCGCTGGCTTTCCTTGCGGGCGGTGATGAAGAAGACGGCCACATCGGCGCGGACGGCCATGTCGTAGGACACCTGCACGGGCACGATGGCCTTGGCTTGGGCCGAGGCCACGTAGCGTTCCCACACGGCCGGCACGTAGCCGAAATCGTTGGCGATGAAATGGGGGAGGTTGATCAGCGTGGTCTCGTCGATGTCGAATACGATGGCCAGTTTCTGGCCGGGCTTGGCGGCTTTCTGATTGAGCCGCTTGGCCAGGTATTTGCTGGCCTTCAGCGCCACGGCGCCGAGGTCCTTGGCGTATTCGCCGGAATTGACGTAGCGGAGGATCTCGCCCTTGGCGAGGTTGAGGTTGGCCGGCTCCATGGCGAGCGGGGTGACGGGCAACGCCAGGACAGCAGCAAGGGCGAACAGGGCGGGGAGGCGCGGGAACTTCATGCGCCGGAGCAAAGGGGACTGGAGCGGGAAACTCAACCGCAGTTTGCGGGATTGCATGAACCGGACCCGTTGTTTGCTTCTGCAAGCCCGGGGCTTCCTGTTGAATCCCGCTGGATTCACGGGATCAGTCGCCCAACCTACGTTGTGGCTGAAGTCGCCCAGCCTGCGCTGTGGCTGGGAGGCGCGCAGACACAGACGAAGTGCGACAGCACGGAGATGGCCTGCACGCTGGCGTGCCGGCCCCGGATCCCGCCTGCGCGGGAGCAGGGGGTGACCGATGCGGTTGCCCTGCGGGCGACAGAGGGAACAAAAAGGCAGGTCTCACGCGCAGCCGGAGTGATCGCCATTGACCGTTTACCGGCTCGGCAGCAGCGTGGCGTCACCCCACTCGACTCCTGATGAGATCCGATCGCTTCTTCTACTCCACGGCGGCGGCGCTCAATCTGGTGATCATGTTTGTCGGCTTCTTCGTTTTCTACACGACCGGTCACGGTGCGGGTGGGCGGGTCATCGCCCCGGGGATAATGGCCGTCGTGATCGTGCACGGCATGGGGATCACGGTCTGGTATTTCCTTTCGCTGGCGCAATCGCTGCTGATCACGGTCAGGAACCGGAAGGTCCACATGACACTCGGCTGGAGCGCGGTGGGGCTGGTGCCGGTGATCGCGGTCAGCGGGGTGCTGGTGGCCGTCCGCTCCGCGCAAGGCTCGCCGAATTTCGGTTTCTTCGGCATGGCGTATCAGGACTTCCTGCTCGTGATGCTGGTGGAGATCGCGGTTTTCACGGGGCTCGTGACAGCGGGGATCCTGACGCGGAAGCGGCCGGAGATCCACCGGGCCATGATGCTGAGCTCGAGTCTGAGCCTGCTGCTCGGCGCTACGACGCGCATCCCGTGGCTGCTCGCGCCCTTCGGCGGAGAGAACTCGCGCGTGGCATTCTTCGGACCGGTGTTCGTTCTCGGTGCGATCCTCATCCTCGCTCGCTCGCTCATGACCCGGAGGTTCGACCGGTGGCTGGCGACCGGCTATGGTGTCATGGTTGTCGCCTACCTCGTGGCGGAGCAGTTTTCTAGGACTGATGGATGGCATCGGATCGCTGGCGTGCTGCTCAAGGGCTGATGTTTTGGCTCGAAGAGTTCGCGACGTTGCGGCTGAGTATGCGCGGGCCACGCCGCTGCCGTTTGCAGCGAGGAAATATTGGCCCATGAAAACTGAGTTACCACCGATTCACAGCATCCGCCGTCAGCGCGTGATGTTCGATAGTGATCTTGCCCGGCTCTATGGCGTGACGACCTCCCGACTTAACGAAGCCGTGAAACGCAATGCCGACCGCTTCCCGGTGGATTTTCGGTTCCAACTCACTCGCGAGGAATACCTCCGTTTGATATCGCAAATTGCGATATCAAGTTCTGAAAACACTGATAATCAGTTGGATGCTCCGAACTCATCGCAAATTGCGATGAGTTCCCGCAAGCATCGCGGTGCAGCATATTTACCCTGGGCATTCACAGAGCATGGCGCGTTGATGGCGGCGACGGTGCTCAGCAGTCCGCGGGCGGTGCAGATGAGTCTGTTCGTGGTGCGGGCTTTCGTTCAGATGCGCGAAGAACTCCAAGCGCATGCCACGGTGTTCAAGCGTCTGGCGGAGATCGACAAGAAGCTCGTGACGCACGACGTGATCCTGCGCGATGTCTACGAGAAGCTCCGGCCGTTGCTCAGCCCGCCGGTAAAGCCGGCGAAGGAGATGGGATTTCATACGCTGCTGAAAAAGCCCAAGCGCTGAAGTTTAACCACGAAGGACACGAAGTGACGCACTGTTGCCCACTACTGTGGGCCCATGTGTTTGTCCCCGGTTCTCGCGCGCCAGCTCCGTTCGGACCTGCTGGTCCGCCAGAGTCAGTCGCCCAGCCTGCGCTGTGGCTGATCGTCGCGAAACCGAGGCAAAAAGGCGCAAAACTGAATGTCACTTAATAAGTGACATGTTGTTTGGGCTGAGACTTGTAACGTAATACGTTACAAGTGGCTTGAGGTTGAGCGGAGTGGAGGGCCGGGATTCCGGCCCATGTGTGCTCCGGTGCGACTCGGCAGCGTTTCAGTTCGCCGCTTTTTCCGGTGGCTCAGGCGGACGGGGCAACTCGAAGGTCAGGCGCTGGGAGGCGCGGCAGTTGACCACCTTGCCCCGTTTTTGGGCGGGGATGAATTTCCAAGTCTTCACCGCCGCGAGGCAGGCGTCGTTCAGGCGGCTGTCATCCGAGGAGACGATTTCGGCGACGACGATCTCGCCCTTCAGGCCGATGATGAACTCCACCACGACGTCCCCCTTGACGCCGGCGGCCCTCAGCTCGGGTGGGTAGACGGGGGCGGCCCGTTCGACGGGCACGGGTTTCACGTCGGTGTCGCCCAAGTTGAACAAGTGGGAGAGTCCTTTCTTGGGTTTGGCGCCTGCGGCCAGGGCGGTCAGGCCGCACAGGAGCACGATGAGGCAGGTGGTGATCCAGCGAAGGTGGATGTGCCTGCTTTCCCCTTGGTCCATGAACGCAGAAAACGCCGGCGCCAGGCGGACGGCAAGCGCGGACTGGGCTCGGCGAAGGCTGAAGTTCGGTGGCCTTGTTGGATGAGCGGATTGAACCACGCCCTGTTGTTTGCTTCTGCAAACCCGGGGTTTCCTGTTGAATCCCGCTGGATTCACGGGATCAGTC
>JAHFTH010000012.1 GCA_023269445.1 Lacunisphaera sp. | reverse complement strand
CGGGACGGACACAACCTTCAACTTCTACAACGGCCTGAGCATCTTCAGCGACACCATCCTTGGGGTGCCGGCTAACTGGAAGGCGGGCACGACTTCCCCCAACATTCTCTTCGTCCCCGGCATCGGCGTGGTCAACCAATCGCGTAGCATCCAGCAGATCGCCAACGGCCAGCTGGTGAGCTGGTTCCAGCCGACCTATAACTACAAATACCTCGCAACCTTCGGCATCACCGGCAACCCGGCGGGCAATCCCACCACCACGCCGACCGACGCCAATGTCTGGCTCAATGCCACCTGGTCCGACATCACCAGCCGCACCTACACCACCGCCGCCGCCTGGACCGGCGCCGGCAACGGCATCCTCGCCTCCAGCTACCGCTACCCGAGCGTGACCGACAAATCGATCTACAACTGGAGCGACATTAACCTGAACTCGATGAACTTCGGCAGTGCCAAGAACAAGACCTACAACCTCGACATTGAGCAGGAGCTGACCAGCAACCTCTACTTCAACGCTGGCTGGTTCCGCCAGGATTTCGCTCAGCGCTCCAACTACACCGTGGCTCAACTCAACGTCTCCACGCTGTTCGTGGACACGAACAAGACCCTGCCCGACGGCACGCCCAACCCCTATTTCGGCAAGCCCTATCTCGAGGACCAGGATGCCGACAGTTATCTTAACTCGGAACTCGACGACCACTACCGCGCCATGCTGGCGTGGACGCCCGATTTCACGCAGAACAAGGGTTGGACGAAGTGGCTCGGCCGCCACCAGATCCTCGGCCTGTGGTCGAAGGACGAGTATATGGCCACGAGCATCCGCCAGCGCCTGGAGTATATGTCCAGCACGACCGATGGCGGTCGCTTCCGCTACCTGCGCAACCCGAACAACAACGCCGACGGCACGCCCACCGGCTGGAACCGCCAGACCACCTCGCTCCGCCGCACTTACTACCTCGCCTCGCCCGGCGATCCCAAAGGCGTGGTCACACAGTCGGCCGGCAACTGGAACTACATGAACTACACCGGCGACATCGAGGTTTACGACTACACCACCTCCAGCTTCAAGACGGTGAACGTGACCACCGCCTTCGACGACTTCGACGGCGGCACCGGCCGCAACCAGCGCATCGTCGATTCCATCAGCGGTGGCCTCACCAGCTACCTGTGGGACAACCGCCTCATTGCCACCTTCGGTGTCCGCAAGGACAAATACAAGGCGCGCGTGACCAACACCGGCCTGCCTGCGGTCAAGGACGCCGCCGGCAATGAGATCGCACCCGCCATCACCAACCCGCAGAAGTGGGTGGACGGCGTCTTTCAGCGGGACTTCCTTTTCAACCGCTGGGGGCCCTATGGTAACTTCTCCGGCACCACCCGCACCCTCGGCGGCGTGCTGCGCCCCTTCCAGGGCTGGAGCTCCATCGACCGCAAGGCCGGCGACGGCTCGCCGTTCTGGCAGTTCGTCCGCAGCTTCGGCCTCAGCTACAACCAGTCCGACAACTTCAACCCGCCCTCCAACGCACTGGGTGACTTCTACGGCAAGCAGCTGGCCAAGCCGACCGGCGATGGCAAGGACTATGGCTTCCAGTTTTCGCTGTTCGACAACAAACTATTCGCCCGCATCACGTGGTTCGAGGCCTCCAACCTCAACGAGAACATCGCGGCCCCCGTGGTGTTCGGCCGCCTGTCGAGCAACATCGACCAGACCCTGTTCCGCAATTGGAGCCGCACCATCGCCCTGATCAACATGGGCATGGATCCGACCTCGGCCAGCTTCGGCCTCAACCTCAGCACGGCAGATGAAGCCACCGTCCAAACGGAGGCCGCGAAGATGTGGAAGCTGCCTTACGACTACTACTCCACCCTGCCGATCACGACCGGCGCCACGCGCAACGCCGCGGCCAAGGGCGTCGAGGCCGAGATCAGCTACAACCCGACCAAGAACTGGACGATGAAGTTCACGTTCGGCAAGCAGGACACGAAATACGCCAGCGTGCTCAAGGAGTTCACGCCGTGGGCCGCGGATCGCATGGCCGTCTGGACCGCCGCCAAGGCCAGCACTTACCTGCTGCCCCAATACCAGAGCCTCGCCACCTACACCACCAGCGGTGGCCGCGCGGTCAACCTGACCAACTTCTGGAGTTCCTTCGGCTACAACAGCGCGCTGTTCCCTGAGAACGCCAACGCCTTCGCCAACCCCGAGGCCAACTGGAACGGCGTCGTCATTCCGCAGCTCACGCTCGACCGCGACCTCCAGGGCCAGTCGGTCCAGGGTCAGCGCAAATACCGCTGGTCTTTCCTCACCAGCTACACCTTCGCGGATGGCCTCTTAAAGGGTCTCACGGTCGGCGGCAACGAGCGTTGGGAAGACAAGGCGGTCATCGGCTATGCCGGCAAGGCCAGCGGCGTGAACCTCTACGCCGGCGTCCCGGTGCTGGACTACTCGGACGTAACCAAGCCGTATTACGACTCGGCCCACTACTACACCGACCTGTTCGTCAGCTACCGTTTCCCGGTCGGGAACAACAAGGTGCAGGCCAAGGTGCAGCTCAACGTGAGCAATGTCTTTGAAAGCGGCGGCCTGCGGCCTGTCGCCGTCAACTACGATGGCTCGCCCTATTCGTTCCGCATCATCGACCCGCGCCAGTTCACGCTGACGACGACGTTTGAGTTCTAGTCGTCCCGTCGGATTTCTAGGCCCCCTCTTCACCGAGGGGGCCTTTTTTTGGACCCTGATCCGGCGGATGGACTGGCGGCTGTGCGGAGCTGACCGTCACGCGCGAACTGTCAGAGCCGGGTCCGGTTGCGGGTGTTGCGGCAGGCCCAACCTTGGGTCTTCCCCGGCGCGCCGAATGATGCTCCACTCCGATTCCCCCGGTCGGCACCCCGCTTCCACCCCTCCATCGAATTTTTCATGCGCATCGGTAGCCTGCATATCATCGATATTTTTGTCGTCGTCGCCTATCTCGTCGCCGTGGTCTGGATCGGCCGCCGTGCGGCCGGCGCCACCCAGAATGAGGATGGATTTTTCCTCGCGGGCCGCAAGCTGGGCAAGCTCTACCAGTTCTTCCTCAACTTCGGCAACGCCACCGAGCCGCAGGGCGCGGTGAGCACGGCCAGCTTCGTTTATCAACAGGGCGCGCCCGGTGCGTGGCTGTCGTTCCAGACCGTGTTCATGAACCCTTACTTCTGGTTCATGAACGTCTGGTTCCGCCGCGTGCGCCTGACCACCGTCTCCGATTTGTTTGAGGACCGCTATGCGAGCAAGGGCCTCAGCTTGTTTTACGCCACGTTCCAGATCCTCGTGGCCTGCGTGTTCCTCGGCTTCGGCAACGTCACCGCCTACAAGATCGCCTCGTCGTTGGTCGTGAAGCAGGAGGTGCAGTGGACCGCCGGGGACCGCGCGTCGGTCGAGGGCTACCGTGAACTCAAGGTGCTGGAGAAACAGGCCGCCGCCGCCCCGCTGGCCGCCGAGGGGCAGGTGCGACTCGACACCCTGCGCGACCGCAACGCGCGCGGCGAGCTGCGCAGCTACATCACGGTGCTGAACGACCTGGCGTTCTACGCGATTTTCACCGTGGTCGTGGGCACCTACATCGTGCTCGGCGGCATGGCCGCCGCCGCCGTGAACGAGGGCCTGCAGAGCGTGTTGATCATTGTCTTCTCGCTGCTGCTGATTCCGACGGGCCTGCATGCGATCGGCGGCTGGTCCGCTCTCGCCGAGAAAGTGCCGAAGGAAATGTTCAACCTCTTTGGGGCGACGGGCGGGGCGCAGTTCACGGTGTGGAGTCTCGGGGGGATTTTGCTCGTGAGCATCGTGCAGAACGGCGGGCTCAGCCACAACATGGGCATCTGCGGCTCGGCCAAGAATGAGTTCGCCGCCCGCTCCGGCGTATCGGGCACTTATTTGAAACGGCTCATGATCATCCTGTGGGCCTTCGCCGGCCTGATCGCGGTGGCGATGTTTGGCGTCGGCGGCCTGGCCGACCCCGATGCGGTGTGGGGCTCGATGTCGAACCAGCTGCTCGGTCCGGGCCTCGTCGGGCTGATGCTCGCCGGAGTGCTCGCCGGCACGATGTCCACGCTTGCCGCCAAGGCTCTCGCCATCTCCTCGCTCTTTGTGCGCAATGTCTACCGCCATATCTGGCCCGACATCACGCAGGCGCAGGGCGTCTTCTACGCGCGTTGCACCATCGTGGTGGTGCTCATCCTCGGCACGGTGGCCGCGACCCTTATGGGCAGCTTCTACGACATCGTGAACATTGTGCTCACGTTGAACATTCCCTTCGGCGCGGCGGTGCTGCTCACCTATTGGTGGCGGCGCGTCACGGCCCCGGCGGTCTGGGCGTGCGTGATTCTGTCTACGCTCACTATTCTCGTGATTCCCTGGACGGCCTCGAAGACTCCGTTGGCTGACTTCAAGGTGCTCGCTCAGCCGAGCACGAAGCTCGGCACCGGTGTTTATTTTTCCAAGGTCGTGCGCCAGAACCCTGACGACACCTCGCCCAATCCCATCTACAAGGCCGCCCCCTTGCGCACCAACCGCTTCAACTTCGAGGCCTGGCTGCTCGGGAAGGCCGGCGTGGACATCGTCGCGCTGTCCCCGACCCAGCGGTTCACGCGCCAGTTCTTTTTCGACGCCCTGTTCCCGTTCTGCGTGTTGATCGTGGTCAGTTTGCTGACCCGGCCGACGGACCCGGCGCGGGTGGCCCAGTTCTATGGCAAGATGAAGACTCCCGTCGGCGACACCCCCGAACTGGAAGTCGCGACGATGGCGGAGACCCGCCGCAACCCGACGCGTTTTGACCACACGAAATTGCTGCCGCGTTCCAACTGGGAATTCTGCAAGTGGGACCGCACCGATACCATTGGCTTTGTCGCATGCTGCTCGCTCTCCGCCGCCATCGTAGGCCTCTTTGTCTTCCTGCTGGGTCTGGCCACCGGCTGATATCCGCCATGGTTTTTTCCCGCGGATGCCTCGCTCTTGTGCTGATGCTGACAAGCTCGGGTGAGGCGTATGCTCAGGCTCCGGCGGCCAGCCGGTTGTCGCCGAACCTCACGAGTAATATCGAGCGACCATTGCGCTACCGGCCCGATGGCGCGGATTTTGTCATCGAGAACGGCACCGAGTTTTTCAACCGCCCACTTTATGGCAGCAACACCGCGTTCCGCGTCGATGGTGGAGACAAACCGGAATTCGTTCTCTACCTACCCGGGCGCGGCGGGAATCTCCGGCTCGGGCTTCGCTCAGCTGCGGGCACCAAATGGCTGCACGAGGCCGCGTCGATCACCACCCGTTATCGCCCGGGTGAACTGCTCTATGAAATCCGCGACCCGTTGCTCGGCCCGACGGGCGTGCTCCGGCTGGCGGTGCTGGCCTGGCACCAGACGGAGGGGCTGGCGGTCCGCGCCGAGGGGGTAGGGCTCGCGTCGGGACTCGAACTCATCTGGGCCTACGGCGGCGTCAATGGCCAGCGCGGCGTCCGCGATGGCGACATCGGCACCGAGAAAGTGCCGATCAGCGAATGGTTCCAGCTGCAGCCGGAATTTTGTCGCGACAACCGCGTCGAACTCGCCGACGGCCGCTTTACCTTGCGCGCCAAGGCCGCGACGCTCACCGGTCTCGTGCCCGTGGGTTCGCGGCTCACGGTTGGCGACGCCGTCCAGTGGAACGACCTGCCTTCATTGCTCTCGGCTGTCTTCATCCGTGCACCCGATCAACCGGTGGTCGTCGGCCGCGCTCCGCTCGCAAATGGCCAGCCCCTGCTGCTGTCGTTGCAGCGTCTGGCGGTGGACACGCTCGTTGCGGAGGAGCTCGACACCTACAAGACGGTCACCGCCGACCGTGCGGGCCTGAACCGAGGCCCGGTCAAACTCTCGCTTGCGCCGGTTTTTGTCGCCGCCGATCTGCCGCAGTTGTTCGCCGCGACCGAGGCGCACTTCGCCGCCCTGCGCGGTCGCGTCGCGGTGGAGACGCCCGATCCCTACCTGAATGCCGCGGTCGGGGCGCTCAATGTTGCTGCCGATGCGGTGTGGGATGAACCCCAGCAGGCCATCATGCACGGGGCCATCGCGTGGCGCACGAAACTCCTTGGCTGGCGCGGACCCTACGCGCTCGATGCGCTCGGCTGGCACGATCGTGCCCGGGCCAATCTCACGTATTGGGCGGGCCGGCAGAATACGGATCCCATCCCGGAGAAACTCCCGCCGCCGGACGCGACCTCCAACCTCGCGCGCAGCGAGGCGGCGCTGCACAGCAACGGCGATCTTTCAAACAGCCACTACGACATGAACCTCGTGTTCATCGACGGACTGTTTCGTCACCTGCTCTGGACGGGCGACGTCGAGTTCGCGCAGAAAATGTGGCCGGTCATCGAACGGCATCTCGCGTGGGAACGACGCCTCTTCCGCCGTGAATTTGGCCCGGAGAAACTCCCGCTCTACGAAGCCTACGCCGCCATTTGGGCGAGCGACGACCTGCACTACAGCGGCGGCGGCACCGCCCACGCCTCGGCCTACAACTACTGGCACAACAAGATGGCGGCGCGCCTGTCGCCGCTGGTCGGCACCGACCCGGCGCCCTACATGAAGGAGGCGGACCTGATCGCTCGCGCCATGCGCGAACTGCTCTGGCTCGACGAAACCGGGATGTTCGCTGAGTCCAAGGATCTGTTGGGCCGGCAACTACTGCATCCGAGCGCGGCGCTCTGGTCGTTCTATCACGCGATGGACGCCGACCTCGTGACAGCGAAGGAAGCGTCCAGCATGGCCGCGTATGTGGCCATGCAACTTCCGTGGTTGCCGTCGCCGAAACTCGAGGGAGTGGAAAGCGGATACCTCATCGGCACGACCAACTGGATGCCCTACACGTGGTCGCTCAACAACGTCGTTTTCGGCGAGTCGATGCACGGTGCGCTCGGGCTGTGGCAGGCGAACTCGCCTCATGCAGCCTGGGTGGCAATGCGCGGGTCGGTCATCACCTCGATGTTCGCGGGTATTTGCCCGGGGAATGTCGGTTCGATGACCTACCACGACGTCTATCGCCGCGAATCGCAGCGGGACTTCGCGGATGGCTCGGGCACCTTCAGCCGGGCCCTGGTCGAGGGATTATTCGGCGTCCGGCCCGACGCACTGCAGGGTGAGTTGCTGGTCAGGCCCGGCTTCCCGCAGGTATGGAGGAACGCCTCGATCGAGCATCCAGAATTTTCGCTGACGTTCCGGAAAACAAAAGGCCCGGTGAGTCACTACCGCATCGAGTCGCGCTTCGGTCGGGAAATGGCCCTGCGCTTCCAGGCGCAGACCTGGGGTGGCGGCGGGCCACGGGGAGTGCGCGTGAACGGCCAAAAGATCGAGGGCCGGTTCCTCGGTGGCGATACCTGGGCCCGCTTCGAGTTCACGGCCCCGGCGGCGAAAGTTTGGGCGATCGAAATCGAGGGGGAGAAGACCCAGACCTTTCGCACGCTGATGCTTAACTCGTCGAGCGGGGCCGATGAGCCCGACTTACGGGGCCTTCCTCACGTGGAGCCGGATATCCTGGTGGGCAAGGCGGAGATCATTGATCTCACAGGACATTTCAACGACCGCGTCACAGAAATCGTCCGGCTGGGAAAATACCTGTCACCGCGTTCGCCGTTTGTTTCGCTGGCGCTGCCGTCGCAGGGCATCGGCTACTGGGCCGGGCACGTCAATGCCACCGCCGAAATTGATGACACCGGCCTGCGAACTGTCGCTGCGGCGAATGGTGGCAAGATCACGCTGCCCAGCGGCATGCCCTTCGCCACGCCCGGACCGGGTGACGCGAAGAACATCCTTTTCGTTTCGCAATGGGACAACTACCCGCGCGAAGCCACCGTGCCGCTCACGGGCAAGGCGTCACGGCTGAGTCTGTTGATGGCGGGTTCGACCAACGCCATGCAGAGCCGCCTCGACAACGGCGAGGTCATCGTTGCCTACACCGACGGCACCACAACCCGACTCGCCCTGCGCAACCCTGAGACGTGGTGGCCGATCGAGCAGGATTACTTCATCGACGACTACCAGTTCCACATCGAAGCCCCGCTGCCCACCCGCGTGGACCTCAAGACCGGCGCTGTGAGGGTGTTGGATCACGCGACGTTCAAGGGCCAGGGCAGGGTGGTGCCCGGTGGCGCGGCCACCGTGCTCGAGCTTGCCCTCGATCCGCAGAAGGAACTCCACTCGCTTACCGTCCGCGCGCTGGCCAACGATATCGTCATCGGCCTGATGGCCGCCACCCTCGCGCGCTAATCCCATGATCCGGCTCCATCCCAACGTTGTGGTCTCACTTTTGTTCGCCGTCACGATGACGGCTGCCGAGTCACCGGCCCGGAGCTTCGTCTTTGCCTCGGGATCGCGGGTCGGGGCGGACGTTCGCCTCATTACCGTTGCGGAAACCTACACCACAGAACGCGGCTACGGCTTTGAACCCGGTCTCGAAGTGAAAGCCGTCCGCGGCGGCGTCATGGGCTCGCCCGTGTTATATTTCACGACCGACCTGCCCGAGGGCAACTGGCGCGTGAAGGTTACCCTACGCGGCGCGCCCGGCGGCAGTATCGCGGCGGTCAAGGCCGAGCTGCGCCGCCTGATGCTCGGTCCGGTCAAGCTCGCCGAAAATGAAAAACTCGAGCGCACCTTCGTCGTCAACACGCGCTCGCACCACATCGCCGCGCAGCACGGCCTGGCCGCTGGCGTGGTGCAACTCAAGGCTCCGCGCGAAACCACGCAGGAAGCCTGGGCGTGGGACGACCGCCTGACCCTCGAGGTTGATGGGGCAGTGCTGGCCGCCTTGGAAATCACCCCGGCGAAGGTGCCGACCGTTTTCCTGCTGGGTGACTCGACGGTCTGCGACCAGTCGCGCGAGCCCTACAACAGCTGGGGGCAGATGCTGACCCGCTTTTTCAAGCCGACCGTCGCCATCGCCAACCACGGCGAGTCGGGCGAGACCTACCGCGATTCGATCGGCCGCCGCCGCCTCGACAAGGTCATCAGCGTGATGCAGCCGGGTGATTATCTTTTCCTGCAGTTTGGGCACAACGACCAAAAGCAGATCGCCGCCGGCTCGGGCGGGCCGTTCACCACCTATCAGGAGGAGATGAAGGCGCACATCGCCGCCGTCCGTCGCGTCGGGGGCATCCCCGTCGTCGTCTCGCCCATGGAGCGCCGGGGTTTTGACGCGGCGGGGAAGGTGCTGCCGTCGCTCGCCGACTATGCCCGCGCTTCGCGCGAAACCGCCGAAGCCGAACACGTGGCGTTCATCGACCTCAACGCGCTGAGCAAACTATTCTACGAGGCGCTGGGCCCGGAGCTATCCGCGCAGGCCTTCGCCACGCCCGGTGGCAAGGTCGACAATACCCACCACAACAACTACGGCAGCTACGAGCTTGCACGCTGCGTGGTCGCTGGCATCCGCGACGCCAAACTCCCGCTGGCCACCGAAATCGTCCGCGAATTCCGGAAGTTCGACCCGGCGCATCCGGACGACCTCAAGACTTTTGCCGTGCCGCCGAGCCCTAACTTCGCCAACCAGCGCCCCCTCGGGGACTGATGCCCATGTCCGCTCCATGCACCTGAAAATCACTGATCTCAATCCGGCTCTGCACCGTGCGGAAGCCAAACCAGCCACGGCGCAGCGGTTCCGGATCCTGCCAGTCGAAGACCATCACGCCGTCGCGCTTGAACTGCACGCGCCCGTCCGCCGTCACCACCAGCTCGATACGGTAGGCGTGGTCGGGTTTCAGCAGGAATTCCGGCGCGGAGAGGTCATGCTGCGGCAGCAGCGGGCGCGCACCGCTGCCATCGTAGCGGCGGAAGCGGGTCGTCGTGTTGTTGTTTCCGCCGTAGCCCACGTAATAGGTGCGGAGCGAATCATAGCCCGCGAACTTTCCGTCGCGAGTGTGGCCTTCGGCGAACAGGTCGTCAGGCCGTGCCGGGTCGGTCGCCATCCAGAAGCAGTTCAGGTCCGAGACGCGGGCGGCCGAGGACACTCTCGCGGTATAAGTGATCCGCACCGGGGCGCTCAGCGGCTCGCGCCACCACACCGTGCAACCCCCGGCGTCGTTGATCACCAACCGGCCGTTTTCCGCCGTCACCGTGCCGCCGGGTTGCTGTTCGACCACCCAGTTGGCCTGGCCGTGACGGAAATCATCGGCGGCCAGCAGCGCGCCGGATAGTAACAGACACGAAATCCACTTTCGCATCTCTCCAGCACAAGCATCGTAGCCTGATTGGCCACCGCAAAAAAATCCCGTTTTCCCCATGAAAATCACTCTTCTCCGCTTCTTCGCCTTTTTGCTGCTCCCGATCGGTGTCGTGGCCCAGACCCCGGCCAAAGATACCACGCTCCCGCCACCGCTGGCCCCGGCGGAGCCCGTATTACTGGACGGACTGAATCCGGCTCTGCCTACCCTCTGGATTGCCGGCGACTCGACCGCCGCCAAGGGCCCAGAAACCGCCAATGGCTGGGGCATGGCGTTCCCGGCCTACTTCGATCTGACCAAGGTCAACATCGTCAACGGTGCCCGCGGCGGCCGAAGCAGCCGCACCTTCATTACCGAGGGGTTGTGGGACCAGCTGCTCGCGGGCGTGAAGGCCGGCGACACCGTCCTCATTCAGTTCGGCCACAATGACGCCGGCGCCATCAACGACAACTCACGCGCGCGCGGCGCCATCCGCAGCCTCGGCGAGGAGACCGAGGAAATCGATAACCTCGTCACGAAAAAGCACGAGACCGTCCACACCTACGGCTGGTATATGCGGAAAATGCTCGCCGACACGAAAGCCCGGGGCGCCACGCCCATCGTGCTCTCCCTGACCGTCCGCAACGAGTGGAAGGACGGCAAAGTCGAGCGCGTCAACGGCCCTTGGCGCAAATTCTCCCACGACCTCGCCGAGCAGGCGGGCCTGGCCTACATCGACCTGACCCGCTTCATTGCCGACGAATATCAGAAGCTCGGCGCCGACCAGGTGAAGACCTTCTTTCCCAAGGACCACACGCACACCGGCCCTGCCGGCGCCGACCTCAACGCCTCGCTCGTCGTCGCCGGCCTCAAGGGCATCCGCAAAGGCCCCTTTAAGGAATGGCTCTCCGCCAAGGGCACGGCCGTCGAGGCCGATCCCATCGGCTGGCTCAACCTCCCCGAGCCGGCGGACGCGAAACTGCCCTCCATCGTCCTCGTCGGCGATTCACTCGTGCGCAACGGCCGGGGCGACGGCGAGGGCGGGCAATGGGGCTGGGGCGATTACCTCGGCGAGCATTTCGACCCGGCGAAAATCAATGTCGTCAATCGCGCCATCGGCGGGCTGAGCAGCCGCACCTTCCTGACGCAGGGTCACTGGGAGCGGGCGCTCATGCTCATCAAGCCCGGCGACTTCGTCCTGATCCAGCTCGGGCACAACGACCCCGGCGCGCTCAACGACGACGCGTCGGTAGCACCTGAAAAACGGCGTTCACGCGGCACCCTCAAGGGCGTCGGCGAGGAGACCGAGGAGATCGACAATATCCTGACCAAGCGGCACGAGGTCGTGCACAGCTTCGGCTGGTATATCCGCCAATACGTCCGGGAGGCCCGGGCCGCCGGTGCGAACCCGATCGTGTGCTCGCTCACCCCGCGCAAGACGTGGAAGGACGGCAGGATCGTGCGCAGCGGGGCGGACGGTTACGGCGGCTGGGCGCGGCAGGTCGCGGAACAGGAAAAGGCGGCCTTCCTCGACGTGAACGACCTCGTCGCCACGCGTTACGAGGCGCTCGGCGAGGCCGCGGTCACCTCGCTCTTCGGCGACGCCAACCTGCACACCAGCCTCGCCGGCGCGAAGGTGAACGCGGAGATCGTGGCGGCGGCGCTGCGCGCGCTGCCGGGTGATCCGCTCGGTGCCGTCGCGCGGTAAGTAATTTGTATGGCGCCCTACACACCCCGCCCTGCGGGCACCCCTCTTCATAGAGGGGACCCACCCCACGTTGCATGAATTCCCCTCTATGAAGAGGGGTGGTCCCGCAGCAGCGGGACCGGGGTGTGTTGTTCTCGCCCCTCACCCGCCGGTGGTGGCGGCGCGGAGCGTCGGGCCCTCGATGAAGCGCGCCGGGATCGTCGTGAGCGAGGGCTGCACAGGGATGCCCAGCTCGTTGTGGAGCAGCTGGCCGATGACCAGCTCCGCCGCGCGGGCCCCGATCTGGCCGGGCTGGAAATCCAGCGCCGCGCAGGGCTCGGTCGTGGGGCGGAGCGAGTTCAGGCAGACGAAGCCGTGGGTCTTGGGCACCCGCGCCCCGGCGCTGCGCATCCACTCGATGGCGGCGGGGAAGTGGCCGAGCACGACGTCGGGCTTGTATTTACGGAACCACGGCACGAAGTCCTCGCGAGAGATATTGCGCGAGCGCAGGGCCGGGACCTCGGTGATGTTGGGCAGGTATTTCTGCACGGCCAGGAAGGCGCCTTCCCAGCGATACTGCAGGCGCTCGTCGATCGCGATTTCCATGAACAGGCCCGGCCGCCGGTAGCCGCGCGTGTGGAGCTCGCGCAGCAACATCACCATCGAACGGTAATGATCCATGCACACGCAGTGCAGGGGCGGATTCTTGATGAACAGGTCGGCGTAGACGGCGGTGTAACGCTCCCAGCTCAGGCCGGAAAGATCGGGCAGGCCGGAGGCGGGCAGCAGCACGAGCCCCTGGATGTTCCGGGTGTGCAGAATCGTATTGAGCCGGTTCAGGCGCATGCCGTCGGGGCCGGGGCCGAGTTCGAAGCGCTCCATCTTGAAGCCCAATTCGCTCGCCCGATCGGAAATGCCCTTCAACACCGCCTCGTTGTAGCGCACGGCGTGGGCGCCCCGTTCCGGCTCCACGATCTCGAGGGCCGCCAGCACGCCCCGGAATTGCTGGCCGCGGGAACGCCGCAGTTGCGACATCACGGCGCCGGTGAGGGGATTGTGCACATAACCGGCGGCCTTGGCCGCTTCACGCACCCGGCGGACCGTCTCCGCCTTGACGCGCGGTGAACCACGCAGGGCATCGGAAATCGTGGTGCGGGAAAGGCCGAGAGTCTTGGCCAAGGTGCGCAGGGTCGGGGCGGACATGGGGGGTTCGGCTAAAATCGGACCCCGCGGGCAAAGCTCAACGCCAAATTCGGAGCGTCCGATTTTATTGCACCCGGACGGGCCGGACTCGCACTTGCGGCCGGCGGTCGGGAGAGTAGGGTTCCGTCGACCCGATTCTTTGGTGTCCGCCCCAATCCCTTCCGCCCCATGATACGCAAAGCTTTTGTGATGTCCGTCCAGCCCGGTCACGAGCAGGAATATGAACGCCGTCACCGGCCCATCTGGCCCGAACTGGAAAAAGTGCTGAAGGCACATGGCGCCCACAACTACTCGATCTTCCTTCATCCGGACACCCGGATGCTTTTCGGCTACGTCGAGATTGAGGATGAGGTCCGGTGGGCCGCCATCGCCGCCACGCCCGAGTGCCAGCGCTGGTGGCAGCACATGGGCGACATCATGCCGTCGAACCCGGATAACAGTCCGGTCTCGTCCGGCCTGCGCGAAGTTTTCCACCTCAAATAAACTTCGCATGACCCCGCTCACTCGTCGCGAATTTGTCCGCAAGACCACCCTGGTCGCCGCCGCCACCCAGCTGGTGACGACGCTGCGTTCCGCCGAGACTGCGCCCGCTCCCGTCCCGCCCAACCTCGATCCCGAGGCCTTGCGCTGGTTGGAGAGCGGCGTGCCGGCGCTGATCCCGGGCACGAGCTGGGGCATGCCCTGGCCGCGCGGCCGGCACGGGCGCGACACGACCTTTGCGCTTCGAACCGGCAGCGGTGAATCCGTTCCGGTGCAAACCCGACCGCTGGCGACCTGGCCGGACGGTTCGCTGAAGTGGACCGCCCACGCTATGCCCGCCGATGCCCCGCTGACCACCGAGTATCGCATCGCCCCGGGTTCGCCCGCGGTGCCCGCCCGTCCGGTGAAAGTCACCGAGACCACGGACAGCATCGAAGTCGACACGGGTGTGATCCGCGTCGTGATTGATCGCAAGGGTGCGGCGCTGATCCGCTCCATCACGCGCGACGGTCGGGAAATCGCCCGCAACGGCCGGCTGGTCTGCCGGCGCGAGGACCGCACCGACCCCGCGGTCAGCAAGGTGGAGACTTTCACCGGCGACATCGGCGCTGTGACGGTCGAGCAGTCCGGTCCCGTCCGTGCGGTCGTGAAGATCGAGGGCAAACACCGCGCAGAAAAAATGGGTCCTGCGGCAGCCTCAGGACAATCGGCGGAGCGCGCCGATTGGCTGCCCTTCGTCGTGCGGCTGTATTTTCACGCCGGCGGCGACATGGTGCGCCTGATGCACACGATCGTCTTCGACGGCGAGGCGGCCAAGGATTTCATCGCGGGACTTGGGGTAACTTTCACCGTGCCCTTGCGCGGGGCGCTCCATGACCGCCACGTGCGGTTCAGCGGGCAGGACGACGGATTGTTTGCCGAGGCCGTGCGCGGCATCACCGGCCTGCGCCGCGACCCGGGCGTTGCGATCCGCGAGGCGCAGATCGCCGGCCGCGCCACGCCTCCGCTCGCAGAGTGGAACAAGCAGGTCACCGACCGGCTGGACTACATTCCCGCTTATGCCGACTGGACGCTCGTGCAGGCGAACTGCGACGGCTTTGAAATTCGCAAGCGCACGCACGAGGGCTGCACCTGGCTGAACTCCGCGCGCGGCCAGCGGGCCGGCGGCCTCGGCTATGTCGGCACGCCGACCGGCGGTGTCGCCTTTGGCTTGCGCAATTTCTGGCAAAGCTACCCGGCGCAGCTCGACGTGCGCGGCGCGACCGGTGAGGCGGCGGGCGTGACCGTCTGGATGTGGGCATCCGAGGCGGGCGCCATGGACCTGCGGCCCTACCACGACGGCCTCGGCATGGACACCTACGAGAAGCAATATAACGGCGGCCTCGATATCACCTACGAGGATTATGAACCGGGATTCAACTCGCCCGAGGGCGTCGCCCGCACGAGCGAGCTGCATCTGTGGGTCCTGGCCGCCACGCCGGCGCGCGAGACGCTCACCGCGCTGCAGCGGACGCTGGAGGCGCCGCCGCTGCTGGTGAGTTCACCGGCCTACCTGCACGCGTGCGGGGTCTTCGGCTCGCTCTGGAGCCCGGTGGATCGCGCCACGCCAGCGCGCGCGGCGGTGGAGGACCGGCTCGGCGCCCATTTTGACTACTACCTCGGCCAGCGGGAACAGCGCCGCTGGTATGGTTTCTGGAACTATGGCGACGTGATGCACACCTACGATACCGACCGCCACGAGTGGCGCTACGACATCGGCGGCTTCGCGTGGGACAACTCGGAGCTTTCGACGGACCTCTGGCTCTGGCTCTACTTCCTGAAAAGCGGGCGCGCCGACGTCTTCCGTTTCGCCGAGGCGATGACGCGCCACACCGGCGAGGTGGACGTGCACCATCTCGGGCGCTTCGCCCCGCTCGGTTCGCGGCACAACGTCCAGCACTGGGGCTGCAGCGCGAAACAGCTGCGCATCAGCACCGCGATCAACCGCCGCTATTATTACTACCTGACCGGTGACGAACGCGTGGGCGACCTCATGCACGAACAGGTCGAGGCCGGCCGGGCGCTCCTGAAGTTCCCCCCTGGTCGCAAACTGGAATTCGCGAACTCGCAGGGCGACCAGTCCCGCGGCAAGCCGACGGCGCCCGACAGCGTGGGCGCGAGCATCGGCACGGACTGGGGTTCGCTGGCCGGGGCGTGGCTGACCGAGTGGGAGCGCACGGGCGATCTGCGCATTCGCGACCGGTTGCTGGCCGGCACGCGCACGCTGGGCGCGCAACCCCGCGGGCTTTTCAGCTCGGGTTTGATCCTCAACGTCAACACCGGTGCGTTCGAGATCACGCCCAGCGACAAGGTGTCGGTGTCGCACCTCAACGCGGTCTTCGGTCTCGTCGAAGTCTGCGCCGAGTTGATCCAGCTGTTCGACGTGCCGGAGTTCCGGCGGGTGTGGCTCGACTACTGCGAACTCTACAATGCCTCCGCCGAGGAACAGACGAAGCGGCTGGGGCACGCGTTGAGCGGCACCGGTCTCCAGCAAGGGCATTCCCGTCTCACGGCTTATGCCGCGCGGTTGAAGAGTGACCCAGCGCTGGCGAAGCGCGCGTGGGCCGAATTCAACCGCGGCGGCGCCGGACAGCGTGCCGTCGGCCGTTTCGAGGCGAAGAAAATAACCGGCCCGGCCGTGCTGCGGCCCGTCGATGAGGCGGCCGGGATTTCCTCCAACGACACCGCGCAATGGGGCCTCGCGGCCATTGAGTGCCTGGCCTTGGTCGGCGAAGCCCAACCAGAAAGCTGACCAGCTTAAGCAAATGAAGCCTGATACGGATGCGCCAGAAGGTGGGCGTCGGTTTCCACACCGACGCCATATCGCCGATATGGAAATCGGCGACCACCCATGAGCAACATCGCCGTTATCGGGCCCGGGGCCGTCGGCGGAGTCATCGCTGCGTCGTTGGTGCAAGCTGGCCACGACGTGACCCTGTGCGCGCGTCGGGCGATCGGGGACGTGACGGTGGCTTTGCTGTCGGGTGACATCAAGCTGGTGGCCCCGGTCCTGACCGATCCGACGCAGGGCCGGCCGGTGGACTGGGTGCTGGTGACGACCAAGGCCTACGATGCGGCCGGCGCGGCCGCGTGGTTTCCGTCGCTCGTCGGTCCGGCGACGCTCGTGGCGATCCTGCAGAACGGCGTCGAGCACCGGGAACGGTTCGTGCCCTGGCTCGCCGCCGATAAGATCGTGCCCGTGATGGTGGATTGCCCCGCCGAGCGACCGTTGCCCGGTCGCATCGTGCAGCGTGGGCCGGGAAAAATGGTCGTGCCCGCAGGCGAGGACGGGACGGACTTTGTGCAATTGTTCGCGAACTCGGGCCTGCAGGTTTCAGCGACGGCGGATTTCACGAGCGCCGTCTGGCGCAAACTTTGCCTCAACGCCCCGGGCGCGATCAACGCGCTCCTGCTCAAACCGACCGGGGTGTTTCACGACGAGGCCATCGGCCGACTCGCGCTTGTGATGATCCGCGAGTGCCTGGCGGTCGGCCGGGCCGAGGGCGCGGTGCTCGAGGACACGCTGGCCGATCAGTTGCTCGCGGGATTCCGGGCCGCCCCGCGGGATGGCATCAATTCCCTGCACGCTGATCGCGCGGCCGGCCGGCCCATGGAAGTCGATGCTCGCAACGGCGCGATCGTCCGCTTCGGCCGCAAGCACGGCATCCCGACGCCGTGCAACGAAATGGCCGCCACGTTACTGGCGACCATGTGAAGGGGCCCGTCTGCTCGGTATTTAAACCGCTTTTCAAGTTGATCTCGGTTGGATCTGCTCCCGCACGGCTTGACGGTTGCTGCGGCAGATCGGCACATGAGTTGACCCCGTCATTCTCGGTGTTTTACCATATGTGCGATATGGCTGAAGTCGCAACGACACCGATCGGAGGGAGAGCGTTTTCGGAGCGCGCACTTTTGCTGAAAATAGAACGGCTCAAGGCAGACTTGAAGAAGTGGGCGATGAAGAATGACCTTTGGTTCGAAGAGTGCTTTAGGACACCCTTCCGGCATCGTGGACTTCGCCCACGACCGTGTGAAGTGCTCTATCTCATTTCGGAGGGGGCGTTGGCCCAACTGGGATTGGGAGGGGATTGTGACGGTTATGAATGTCAATTTCTAGCGCTATTGAAGCGCCACGGTTTCATCTACGAAATGGTGAATCATTACACTTTCGTATTCTACCCGGAGGATGAATCGCTGCAGCAGGACTATTTGGTGTTGGATCGCTGGCGCTGGGTTCAGGACCTCGCCAAGAAACGGCTCTTCGATGTGCACTCGGAAGTATTCGCTCATTTCGCACATCGACCGGATGACTTGAAGAAGCTGACTTGGCGCCAATACGAGGAATTCTTGGACGCCGTTTTCAGGAACCAAGGTTTTCGCACTGAACTTGGCCCCGGGCAGGGCGATGGTGGGGTCGACATTCGGCTTTATCAGAGTGGAGCAATTCCGGAATTGGTGACGTTGGTGCAGGCAAAAAGATATCGAAATCGTCCCATCGGGCTCGAAGCGGTTGCAGCCCTGATGGCCTTTGCCAAGGTAGAGAACGCGCCTTGTGGTATTCTTGCCACAACTTCGCGATTCTTACCTGGCGCGGAGGAATTCGCACGCACGACGCAGCGCCGGCTGGATTTGCCTTCGATCAATCTAGCTACCTCGTCGAAGGTAGGTGGCTGGTGTGCGGAGATCGCACAGCATCTGGACGCATTTTTCACCAATGGCCGTGGTGCTACGCCTTGTGCGATTGTCGCTCAACCCACGACTAAATTAACCGGGCGGGTAGTGATCGCACACAGTGGATACAATTGTGTGCGAAACGACTTCGCGATGATCGAAGCGGATTTCCCGCATGAAGTGATTTTGCGACGTATTGGTTCACGCCAAATGAAACCCGGAGAGCAATCCGGCATGGAATTGGCGGATGAAACCGTCGGCGTGCAATACCGGGGAGATATTCGCTTTGTCGCCTTCAAGAAGCATCGTCGAGACCTTGATTCTAGGCTGAGTTTTTGGGGCGACGACCAGCTCTATGCTCTTTGGGACGGGACGCCGCAGGGTTACGATTGGTGTGATTAGCAAATTTCACTCGTTCCAATCCAACACCAGCAGCGACACGCCTTGGCGGGGGAGCGTGAAGTCGAGCGCGGCCTGGCCGCCGGCGAGGGCGACGGTGGCCGGGGCTTCGGCGAGGGCAGTCAGGGCGCTGGCTTTTTCCAGCTGCGCGTATTGCGCCTCGTTGGGTGCGACGGGCGAGCCCATCCGCAGCCACTCCGCGTAGGCGTTGCTGTGCTGCTGGTCGATGCGGGTGTGCGTGAGCTTCGCCGTCGTGAGCCCGGCGGGCAGACCGTCGAGCGCGAGATGCACCGCCGCATCGGGCCCCGGGACATCGTCATCGTGGTAATGCCACACCATGACGGCGACGCGGCCCGGCGCGCGGCTGGCCAGCGCGGCGACATCCGGCGCACCCCGCACGCCCTGGTCGATGATCTGCGTAAGCGGCACCTCGGCGGTGCTCGTGGCGCGGAGGCGTTCGGGTCCCATCTGCGCATACATCCGGAAGACATTGAACACGGGCATGGTCAGACCGTTGCTGGCGACCTGCCGGAAACCGGCGAACCAGGGTTGATCCTCGAAGGTGAAGGCCCAGGTGACCGCGCCCTCGAGGTTGATGCCGTGCAGGTCGGCGAGATCGTGCTTCCGCGCGAACACCGCCGCCGTGTAACTGGAATACATCGTGCCGTTGCGGTAAGCCATCTGCGGGCCCTGGCACGCGGCGCAACCCTCGGGGTCGGATTCACCGATGATGACCGGAATGTTTTTCAGCTCGGGATACGAGGCGAAGGTGGCGAAGGCGGTCTCGATGGTTTTCAACTGCGCGTTGATGCCCATGCGCACGTGGCCGTCGACGACCTTGGGCGAACCCTTGGCATGGAAGGCGACAAAATCCAGCGGCGTGCCCTTCTCGCCGGTGGCGTAGTTGATGCCGTGCAGACAGTGGTCGAGGAAGTCCTTCATGAACTGCCCGCCGGAGCCGGCGGTGTGCGGACCGCCGACGCGCGCGGTCGGGAGGGCGCGACGGACCCCGGCGACGGCGTAATCGTGGAGCTTGCGAAAATCCTCCGCGCTGCCGCCCCAGTAGCCCTTCGGCTGGTTGTTGGCTTCGTTCCATACTTCCCACCACCAGGTGTTCACCTCGGCCGCGCCGTATTTCTCCACCGAATGTTTCGCCCACTGGTAGGAGAGCTCGCCCCACTTGGCGTAGTCCTTGGGCGGCTTGGTCCAGCCGGTGTAGATTTTCTCGTAGGGCAGGCCGGGCCGCCACGAGTGCCGGTAGGGCTGCGGCTGGGTGGACATCGCCTCGGGCATGAAACCGATCTCCACCAACGGACGCACGCCGCGCGACAGGTAGCTGTCGAAGATGCGATCGATGCCACTCCAGTAGTAGAGGGGGTGGCCGGCGGCGTCCTCGGTGTAGGCGTTGGTCGAACCCCACTTGAAGGCGGGGGTGCCGTCGCCACTGCTGAGCAGGTTGTGCGCGCGGAAATACATCTGCTGCGGTGCCAGCTCACCGAGCTGGCCGAGGAGTTTCTGGCCATCCTTCATCGTCGCGTAGTTCGGCTCGTCGGCACCGAAGTAGCGCCAGAAGGTGCGCAGCGGTCCGGTCGGATGCGCGGCATCCACGTTGATCGTGACCGGGAACGGAGCGCCGGCGGGGACCGGAGTCGTCTGGGCGAAGGCAGGCAGCGCGAGTGCCGCGAGGAAAAGGACGCGGGGTGGTTTCATGGGGAGAGGAAGCCGCTGGGCCATGGCTCAGTTGAGATCGATGGGCACGTGCCAGTGCGCCGCGACCGCCTTCAGCTCGTCCAGGGTCAGGTAGGAGACCGCGCCATGCTTGGGGCGCACGAAGTTGGTCCCGCGCATCACGCCTTCGTTGAAGTGGCCGAGGTCCCGATACGTGGCAAAGTCCCTGGTCTCGCTGAAACCCATGTTGTTGGGCCGGGCGCCATAGACGTCATACATGAGGACGTAGGTGTCGGTGCCCAGGCGTTTGAAAAGATTGGGCGCCTCCGTCGGTTTCGATTCGGGATCGATGCGGCGCGTCTCGGCGACGAAACCTTGCGTGAGCTCAGCCGAGACCGCGTGGAGTATCTTGGCGCCGCCCACATAATAAAGATGCCATTGGTCGGCCACGTGCGTGAGGTCGCCGTCGATGCCGCCGATGTGGGGAATCATCTGCGGGGTCGTCTCGAGCTTGGTGAACGCGTCGTTCGCGTAGGCCCAGTAGATGTTGGCGTTCTTGTTCCCATAGCGGATCGTGAAATACACCATCATTTTCCGCTGAACGGGATCGTAGGTTGTCTCTGGCGCCCAGGAACTGTCGATATCCCCGAGTTCGGGGAAGGCCAGGTCGACGCGGAAGTCCGCGTGCGTCCAGTGAATGAGGTCCCACGACTTCATGAGCACGAGGGCGCGGTTGTTGCCCCAGCCGTATTTTCCCTCGGGCCGTTCCCAGCGCGTCGCGCGAAATCCCGCGCGGTCGCCGTAGATGTGCAGGTCGGTCATCGCGAGATAGAAGGCGCCGTCGGGTCCGCGGGTGAGGTGTGGGTCGCGCACACCTTTCTGCTCGGCGAGGATTGAGCCGTCGAAGACGGGCTCTCCGCCGTTGACGTCAGTGAAGGTGTAGCCGTCGCGGCTGATGGCCAGGTAGGCGGAATGCGTCTCGTCCTTGAAGTAGACCAGCACGTAGCCCGCCCAATCCTTCTCTTGAAAGGGGCGGACGTGCGCCGGGGACTCGAGTTGGGCCACGATTTCGATGCCCGTGGGTTTTTTCTCTCCGTGCGCCGTCCGCCCGGACTCCGCAGGACCGGCGGGGGCGGGCTGGGCGAAGCCGGTGAGCGCGCAGCCCAGCAACAGCGCGGGCATGAGCAGGCGGAGGACCGGGATAGGGGATTTCATGGGGTGGACGATTTGGGAGCGGGGGATCGGCTCTCTTGGGGCGGGGGCGAATACAACCTGAACCCGATTGACGGAAATCTGAAACGTCCCTGCGCGTTACCGTCACATGCTGCGGAGCCCGGGCTTTCGTGCCGCCGGAAAAAATCCACCGCCGATGCGGGCAGTCTACGGTGTGCCTCGCGCTACGGGAGTGGGATCATCGAGAACAAAAGCCCATCTGCGCTGGCGCTCAGAGTTGCGGGCCGAAGGTGCGGCTCTCGCCAGGCTTGAGGCTCAACTCGACCGTTCTGCCGCCGTAGCTAAGCCGGCCGCCGGTGCCGGTGATGCTGCGCACGGTGGCGCCGGTGAGCTTGCCCCCGGCCCAAGCGAGATCGACCTCGAAACCGCCGCGCGCGCGGAGGCCCTTGATGGAACCGGCGGGCCAAGCGGCCGGCAGGGCCGGCAGCAGGTCGATGGACCCGAGGTGACTTTGCAGGAGCATTTCCGAAAGGCCGGCGGTGAAGGCAAAATTGCCGTCGATCTGGAACGGCGGGTGGGCGTCGAAGAGGTTGGGGTAGACGCCGCCCCCGCCGCCGTAGTTGGTTCCCGTGGCGCCGCCGACCGGGCGGAGCAGGTTTTGCACGAAGACGTAGGCGCGGTCGCCGTCGAGGAAGCGGGCCCAGAGGTTGATGCGCCAGCCGAGCGCCCAGCCGGTGCTCTCGTTGCCGCGCAGGTCGAGCGACTTGCGGGCGGCGGCGAAGAGTTCCGTCGTGGCGGGCGTGATGGACCGACCGGGATAGACGCCGAACAGGTGGGAGGTGTGGCGGTGGTGAACGTCGGTTTCCAGAAAATCCCCGGCCCACTCCTGGAGCTGGCCGCGGCTGCCGACTTGGAACGGCAGCAGCTTCGCCTGCGCGGCCGCGACCGCGCGCGTGAAGTCGTCGTCGATCCCGAGGACGCGCGCGGCGTCCAGGCAGTTGGCGAAGAGGTCGCGGATGATCGCGAGGTCCATTGTCGCGCCGATCGCCACGCTGGCGCGCTTGCCATCGGGCAAAATGAAATCGGTCTCGGGCGAGGTGGAGGGCGCGGTGACGAGGCGGCCGTGGCCGTCGTCGACCAGCCAGTCGAGGCAGAACTCGGCGGCGCCTTTCATCACGGGCCAGGCGCGCGCGCGGAGGTAGGCCTCGTTGCGGCCGAAGGCGTAGTGCTCCCACATATGCTGCGCCAGCCAGCCGGCGCTCATCGACCAGTTAGCCCACATCGGGTTGCCCTCGCCGAAATTGCCGACGGGCGCGGTCTGAGCCCAGAGGTCGGAGTTGTGGTGGGCGACCCAGCCGCGGGCGCCGTAGTTGACCGTGGCGGTCTTGGCGCCGTTGACGGCGAGATGCTCGATGAAAGCGAGCAGCGGCTCGTGGCATTCGGCGAGGTTGGCCACCTCGGCCAGCCAGTAGTTCATCTCGGTGTTGATATTCAGTGTGTAGTTGGAGCTCCACGGCGGGCGCAGCGAATCGTTCCAGATGCCCTGAAGGTTGGCGGGCTGGTCCCCGGGCCGGGAACTGGCGATCAGGAGATAGCGGCCGTATTGATAGAGGAGGGTGGACAGGCCGGGATCGGGCGCGCCAGCGGCGAAGCGCGTCAGCCGGGCGTCGGTGGTGAGAGCCTCGGCTGCCGGGGCGGTGCCGAGGTCGAGCGCGACGCGGCGAAAGAGGTTCTGATAATCAGCGAGGTGCCGCGCGAGCAGGTCGGCGAAAGAAAGTTTCTCCGCTGCGCCGAGCGGACGCACCGCCTCGGCCGCGGGATCGCGGCCGGCGTGGCCAGGGGACTGGTCGAAGCCGTTGAAGCTGGTGCCGGCGGAAAGCAGAAGCGTGACGGCGTCGGCCTTTTCGACCATGAGGGTCGAGCTGCTGGTGACGACGTGTCCGCCCTCGTTGAGCACACGGACGTGCAGCTCGGCGGTCATGCCCTCGGGATTCGGGCCGTCGTCATACTTGATGGCGGGACCGTCCGCCCGGCGATAGCTGGGCTCGGAATGAATCGGGGCCTTGGTGCGCAGGATCAACGTGTTCTTGCCGTCGGTCTGGACGGAGTAGCGGAGCAGGCTGTCGGCCGCGGCGGTGAAGGTGATCTTTCCCGGCTGGTCGCAGGTCAGGCGGACGACGATCACCTGGTCGGGGAAGCTGCTGAAGACTTCGCGGGTGAACGTCGCCCCGCCTGCCGTGTAGCGGACCGTGGCCACGGCGCGGTCGAGGTCGAGCGCGCGCGCGTAGCCGGTGGCGGCCTCCGTGCCCGGAAACGCGAGCCGCAGGTCACCGAGCGGCTGGTAGGCCTGGGTGAAGACGCCCTGCATCTTCTTGCTGAGTTCCGTGGCCTTCACGTTGTCGCCCGCAAAGAGCGCGGCGCGGACCTGCGGGAGGATGTCCTTCGCGCCGGGGTTGTTCCATGCGCGCGGCGCACCGGACCAGAGTGTATCCTCATTAAGCTGCAGGTGCTCGAGGGCGGGATCGCCAAAGACCATGGCACCGAGCCGGCCGTTGCCGACCGGCAGAGCCTCGGTCCAGCGGGCGGCGGGGCGATCATAGCGGAGAGTGAGCGATTCATCGGCCGCGAGACTGGCGGTGAGACCGAGCAGACAGAGAGCAAGGGGAAGTTTCATCGTGGGGAGAGTTTAGTTTGCGGATGGTGTGACCCGGAACCAGTCAAAATCGGCCTGGCCGGTGGCGGTCGATCCGGGGGTGGCGGTGGCGATGAGGCCGAACTTCGCCCCGATCCAGCGGTCGATCGAGGCTGGGAAGGATTCACCGACCGGCATGAACGTGACGTTGTCCATGCTGTAGGCGAAGCGGCAGAGGGCTTTCTCGTCCACGGTCACCCGCAGGTAAACCGGGCCGGCGGGCACTGCGATGTTGGCGACTTCGCGGTCCTCGGCCCCGGGTTTCTGGGCCGCGAGATTCACGCGCAGCACGAGCCGCGTCGCGCCACCTCCGCGGCGCAGACCGAGCACGGCATAATTGAAACCGAACACGACGAGCCCGGCGGTCTCGCCATCGGAACGAGGCGCGAATTGGAGCATCGTTGTGACCGTGAAAGCCGGGGCGCAAAATTTCTGGAGCAGGAAATTCGGTGCGTCGTAAATGCTATCGGGTGCGGGTGAGCCGTCGTTGCGCGTGGCCGGGGCGGGCACACTGGCGAGGCGGAGCGAGCCGGGCTTGGTCGTGAGCGAGGCCCAGCCGGGCTGCGGGTTGGCGTTCCACTGCCATTGGAGGCCGAGTGTCGGCGCGTCGAATTCGTCCGAGGTCGACGGGACGGCGACCGGATGCGTGCGGCCGACGTTTGGTTTTTTGTGCGTGAGCACGGGCTCGCCCTTGCCGTCGCCATCCGCGTCCACGCCCATCACAGGCCAGTCGTCGTGCCAGGCCATCGGTTGCAGGTGCACGACGCGGCCGAAGGGTCCGCGATCCTGAAAGTGGAGAAACCAATCTTCGCCAGACGGCGTGTCCACCCACGCGCCCTGGTGCGGGCCGTTGATGGCGGTGGTGCCTTGGTCGAGGACGACGCGCGACTCGTAGGGCCCGAAAATGTTTTTCGCCCGGAAGACCGCCTGATAGCCGGTGCTCACGCCGCCGGCGGGAGCGAAGACGTAATACCAGTCGTGGCGCTTGTAGAGCTTCGGGCCCTCGAGCGTGATCCAGCCCGGCAGCTTATTCGCGTCGATGATGATGGTGCCGACGTCGTTGGTTTTGCCGTCAGTGGTCTGAAGATTTTTTTCGGCATCGAGAAGCTTGGTCCCGTCCACGTTGAGCCGGTGCAGCGTGAGGAGGTTGGCGATGCCGGCGCGGCTCTTGGCCCAGCCGTGGATGAGGTAGAGCGTGCCGTCGTCGTCCCAGAACGGGCAGGGATCGATCAGGCCCTTGCCGGCTTTGAGCAGAAACGGCGTCGACCACGCGCCCGCGGGATCGCGCGCGGTGGTGACGTAGATCCCGAAGTCCGGGTCGGGATAAAAAATCCAGAATTTCCCGTCGTGGTGGCGGATCGCCGGCGCCCACACGCCCTGACCGTGGCGTGGTTTGGCGAAATGTTCGGCGGGTGGCTGCGCGGCGAAGACGTGGTTGATGATCGTCCAGTTGACGAGATCCTTGGAGTGGAGAATCGGCAGGCCCGGGGCGGCGAGGAAACTGGAGGCGGTAAGATAGTAGTCGTCGCCGACGCGGACCGCATCGGGATCGGAATAGTCGGCGAAGAGAACCGGATTTTTATACGTGCCGTCGCCGCGATCGGGCACCCACGGGGCGGGACCAGCGGGCAAGCGGATGGGTCCAAGCAACAACAGCGCGGCGAGAACGCTGCGCCCGGGGAGAGAGGGTAGATTCATGCCAAGGGGTTACTTCTTGACGCGCTCGAGCAGGCCGCGGTGGCGGAGCCATTCCTCCGCCCGTTTTGGCCAGTCCGAGGCCGTGCCGAATTCCGCCTTCATGCCCATGCCGTGCGAACCGTGTTCAAACGCATAGAACTCCGCCGGCACATGGGCGCGGGTGAGGGCTTGGAAAAAACGGATGCTGTTCTCGATCGGCACCGCTTTGTCTTCCTGCGTGTGGATCAGCAGGGTCGGCGGCGTGGCGGCCGTGACCTGGTTCTCCAGCGAGGCGAGCGCGAGCGCTTCCGCCGTGGGCTGGGCACCGAGCAGGGCTTTGCGCGAGCCCGTGTGGGTGACGCCATCGGCCATGCTGATGACCGGATACATCAAAATAAGAAAATCGGGCCGGCCGCTGACGGCGTCGAGCGCCGCGCCGGTCTTGCCGTCGGGATGATCAAACAGCGTGCCCGCGCTCGCGGCGAGGTGGCCGCCGGCCGAGCTGCCCATCACGCCGAGGCGGTCGGGGTTGATTTTGAACTCTGCGGCGCGCGACCGGACGATCCGCACCGCCCGCAGCACGTCCTGTAAGGGCGCGGGGTGGCCGAACTCGCCCACGCGGTTCTTCAGCACGAAGCTGGTGACGCCGAGGTGGCTGAGCCAATTGGCGTATTGGACGCCCTCGCGATCCGTGGAAAGGTTGGTGTAGCCGCCGCCGGGGCAGATGATCACGGCGGTGCCGTTGGGCCGGTCGACGGCGGGCGCATAGACCGTGAGCGTGGGCACCGAGATATTGGAGTGGCGGCCGTCCA
>JAHFTH010000163.1:7051-7612 GCA_023269445.1 Lacunisphaera sp. | reverse complement strand
ATCCGTTGCGCGTGTTGCGGGCCATGCAGTTTGCGGCGCGGTTTGAATTCACCCTCGCGCCCGAGACCACCGCGCTGTGCCGCTCAATCAGCGACACCTACGCCGAACTGCCGGTCGAACGCGTCTGGGGCGAATGGGACAAATGGGCGACCAAGTCTGCGAAACCGTCGCTCGGCCTGCGCGTGCTGAAACAGACCGGCTGGCTGAAACACTTCCCGGAGATCGCCGCCTTGGACGGTTTACCGCAGGAACCCGAGTGGCACCCGGAAGGCGATGTCTTCGTTCATACCGGTCACTGTCTCGATGCTCTGGTTGGACTGGACTCGTGGCGCGAAGGCACGCCGGCAACCCGACGGCTCCTCTCCCTGGCTGTGCTCGCCCATGATTTCGGCAAGGCCGGCACGACCAAGCAGGCCCAACGGCACGGCAAGCTGCGCTGGACCAGCCCCGAGCATGAGGCGGCCGGCGGGCCGCTCGCAGAAACTTTTCTCCAACGTATCGGAGCGCCCTTGGAAGTGATCGAATACGTGCGCCCGCTCGTGGTAAATCATCTGCTCCATC
>JAHFTH010000163.1:0-7041 GCA_023269445.1 Lacunisphaera sp. | reverse complement strand
CCCCCGCCACTCTCGACGACCTGATCGCGGTGATGCGCTCCGATCATCTGGGTCGTCCCCCGCTGGTCTCAGCCGAGACGGAGAAACGCCTCGGCTACCTGCGCGCCTCTGCCCAGCGGCTCGCGCTGGAGCACGCTTCACCCAAGCCCATTATCCTCGGTCGGCACCTGATTGCCCTCGGCCGGACCCCCGGACCCGAGTTCAAACCGGCCCTCGACGCCGCATTTGAGTCTCAACTTGATGGCGCATTCGCCGATGAAGCAGGGGGCATTGAGTGGCTTAAAAGCTATTTACGCGCCCACCCGCCCGTTTCCATCCCTCAACCCCCCCCCCTATCATGAGCACCACCACCCAACTCGACCAACTCAAACAATTCACGGTTGTCGTCGCCGACACCGGCGATTTCGCCAGCATGAAGCAGTTCGCGCCGCGCGATGCCACGACCAACCCCAGCCTGATCCTCAAGGCGGCGGCGATGCCCGACTACGCCTGGATCATCGACCAAGCCATCGAGGAAGCCGGCCCGACTGCGGCCATCGGCCACGTCATCGATCGCCTGCTGGTGCTGTTCGGTCTCGAGATTCTCAAGATTGTCCCCGGCCGCGTCTCGACCGAGGTCGATGCGCGTCTGTCTTTTGATCGCAACGCCACCCTCGCCAAGGCCCGCGAAATTATCGCGCTCTACGAGAAGACCGGTATCTCCCGCGAGCGCATCCTTATCAAGATCGCCTCCACTTGGGAGGGCATCAAGGCCGCCGAGCAGCTCCAGAAGGAAAAGATCAACTGCAACCTGACTTTGCTTTTCTCGTTCGCCCAGGCCGTCGCCTGTGCCGAGTCCGGTATCAGGCTCATCTCACCCTTCGTCGGCCGCATCCTCGACTGGCACAAGAAAAGCACCGGCAAGGATTATGCCCCGGCCGAGGACCCCGGCGTGAAGTCGGTCACCCAAATCTACACTTACTACAAGAAATTCGGCTACACGACCGAGGTCATGGGCGCGTCGTTCCGCAACAAGGGCGAGATCACCGAGCTCGCCGGCTGCGATCTGCTCACGATCGCCCCGCCCCTGCTCGCCGAACTGAAGGCGAGCAACGAGCCCCTCGCGCGCAAACTCGACCCAGCCGCCGCGAAAGGCGCGGACCTCAAGAAAGTTTCCTTCGACGAAAAGGCTTTCCGCTTCGCCCTGAACGAGGACGCCATGGCCACGGAGAAAACCGCCGAGGGCATCCGCCTGTTCTCCGCCGACATCGTGAAACTCGAACAGCTCATCGCGCAGAAACGCGGTTGAGTCCGGCGAGCACCGGCGCGAATCTCCCCCGGATGATTCGCGCCTTTCAATGGGATCTCGCCCGGCAGGTCGAGCGGCTGGACTTTCTCAAGACGCTGCTCCCGCGCTACGCTGCGTGGGGTTATCAGGAATTATATCTGCATCTGGAGGACGCGGTGCACTATCCCAGCCTGCCCGGCATCGGCCGCAGCGACGCTTATGGCTACGAAGAACTGGGCGAGCTTGTGCTCTGCGCGGCGCAGAACGGCATCCGCGTGGTGCCGATCGTCAACCTGCTCGGCCACACTCAATACCTGATCAAGCACTCCGACCTGCGCGATCTCAACGAGCTACGGGACGAACAGGGCGACCCGCTCGTCAGCGGCCAGATTTGTCCGCTGCACCCGCGCACGCTGGAGATTGCCGAGAAGCTGCTGCGCGACATGGCGCCGTATTGCACGGCGGCCAAGGTGCACGTCGGCCTCGATGAATCGTTTCATCTCGGCAAATGTCCGCGCTGCCGGGAGGAAGTCGCGCGTCTCGGCCTGGCCGGCCACTTCGCCGGACACGTCAACCGACTGCACGGGGTCGTCACCAAGCTTGGCCTCCAAATGGGCCTGTGGGCCGACATGCTCTACTTTATACCCGAGGCGATTCCGCTGCTGCCGCGCGGCATCACCGCCTATGACTGGTATTATTACCCGTTCGCGAAGAAGCCGCGGGTGGAATTTTTCAATTTCGCCGAACGCGACCTGCAACCGGCGCTGAAGAAGCAGGGCATAGGCTATTACGGCTGCCCGATGAACGGCGCGTTCCGCTACGAACCTCTGCCGGTCTTCGGCGACCGGCTGGCCAACATCCGCTCGTGGTGGCAGCGTTGCGATGCAGTCAAAGCCGACGGAATGCTCATCACCTCTTGGGAGGCCTACCGGCTCGCGCTGGAAACCACGACGGTCGTCGATGCCGCCGCGGCTAATCTCTGGCTGAAGCCCGACGAGGATGACGCCACCGCGATGTTGGCGCGTGGCCTCGAACGGGTCTTCAAGGCCAAGGCCGCCCGCACCCAGGCTCGCGCGCTCCTGGCGGCCGATGAGCACGCCTTCACCGGCTATGCCCGCTGGCAGATCAACGACCGATGGGATGTGTTCGCGGGAAATGAATCGCTGAAACCTTACCAAGCCGAGCTGCGGTTCTTTGATCGCCTGCAAGCAGGCTCCTACAATTGGCCCGCCGCGATCGCCGCCAGCCTCGCTTTCCGCCTCTACCTCGCGAAACGCGACCTGTTCGTGCGAGAAGCCGCGCGTGATGTCTTCAAGTGGCGCCGCCTCCTAGCCAAGGGAGACACGGCAAGTGTCATCTATTATATGATACTTGCCGGAAAGGCTGCCTGTGATTTTGGCCAGGTGCTGAACGCCGGCCGGAAAGCAGCGCAAGCGATGTGGGCTCTGACCCGCGACCGGCAGGCGCGCGGCCAGAACGACGCAATACTGGAAGCCGACGTTAAGCGGTTGGCCGAATGGCGCTCTTGGCTGAAACAGGCGGCGAAGAAGCCGGAGATGCTGACGCAGGGCACCCCGGTCTGCGGCGCCTGGCAGTTGCAGTTCATGGTGCACAACTTCGCCCCGGCAGTGCAGAAAGTGGTCGTCGAGCAACAGCAGCCTGACGGCACTTGGCACGAGATCGCCAGCCGCTACACCATCGAATTCCGGGCTTACGCCGCCCGGCCGAGTTCGAAGTTGAAACGGGAGTTGACCGCTCCTGTCGCAACCTCAAAACAAAATCTGCGATTGCGAATGACGGGCACCGGTCAAGTAGCCCTCAGTCATATCGCACTGACTAACGGAGTTGAACTGCTCCTTCCGCGAATGCGCATGCACACTAAAAAAAATCTCTTGGGGCGCCCAGCGCCTAAACATGGAATGCCACAGCTGACGGCACAGGATCGCAGACACCCTTTATTGCTGGATTTTACATCGCTTGCGCGGCGCTGAATGCTTGCGCCTGACAGGCTGGCATGGCCCAGGGTTCGGTCTGATCGTGATTTACAACCAATATCATGCGATGAGCCGCTCCGGGTTTGCGATAAAACGCTAAAATTTCAGGTTGAATGTATGACACGGCCATGATTCATCTTACCCGAACACCATACAGAATGGCCACCGCGAGGTGGCATTCTGTCCTAACACAACACACTACTACTAACTATGAACGCTCGTTCCGTTAGCAATAACGGGGTGCTTCATGCACTCACGCGCATCCGCCAATCGGCGGGTGTTTTTACAATGGCGATCGCGCTTACCCTCACCTTCTTGGTGAGCAGCACGACGGTCTACGCTCAGCAAACCTCAGGCGCTATCTATGGTAAGGTGGCAAGCGGGTCAGTCGTCTCCGTCGAAAGCGTCGGCACCGGCTTCAAACGCTCCGGCACTGCCTCAGCCGACGGTTCCTTCCGTATCGGCTCCCTGCCCCCTGGTGCCTATAAGGTGACCTTTAGCGATGGCACCACCAAGGATGTCGATGTCGCCATCGGCTCCAGCACCATGGTCGGCACCGGCGTTCTTGAACTCGAGAAGTTCGTGGTCGGCGGTCTGTCCGTCAATCCGGTTGACTTCAGCAGCACCGAATCCGTTTCCGTGTTCAATGAGAAGCAGATCGACCTGCTCCCCATCGCCCGCAATCCCAGTTCCATCGCCCTGCTGGCTCCCGGCACTACGATCGGCGACACCGCCTTCGGTAATCTTGTTTCCTTCGGTGGCTCTTCGGTTGCTGAAAACGCCTACTTCGTGAACGGCTTTAACATCAGTAATTTCCGCAACGGACTTGATCCTGCCTCGGTTCCCTTTGAGTTCTACAGTCAGTTCGAGGTCAAGACCGGTGCCTATTCGGCTGAATTCGGTCGCTCGACCGGTGGTGTCATCAGTGCCTCGACCAAGAGCGGCACCAATGACTATCACGCTGGCGCCAATTTTTACTTCCAGCCCGATGCTGGCCGTAAACCCGCTCCCAGCGTTTACTACACCAACTCCTCGGGTGCTTCTGTCCCGCTCATTTACAACGACGCGGATTACAATCAATCGTGGACGGCGAATGTTTTCGCCAGCGGCGCGCTCTGGAAGAACAAAATCTTCTTCTACGGCCTATATCAAACGCAGGATTTCAAGCGCGAGGATGTGACCACCAACGGCACTCAGTTCCTCACCACTGCGGCCGATGCACCCTTCTGGGGCGCTAAGATTGATATTCATCCCTTCGCGAATCATACCATTGAACTCACCGCTTTCACCGACAAGGAGCGCACCACCAGCACTCAGTTGCCCTACACGTTCGCCACCAAGTCCCTGACCGCCGGCGGAACACCTGAGTATTCCTATGCTGACCGTGGCGGCAAAACGCAGATTGCGCGTTATACCGGCACCTTCTTTGAGAAATTGACCGTCTCCGCCCTCTGGGGCAAGAGCACCCAAAATCGCACCGATAGCGGCAGCGCAGACGCCCTGCCGTTTATTTACGACGGTCGCTCCGGCAGCTTGGTCTACATTCAGGGTAATCCAAACCTGACCATCTCCGAGGCCTCCGACGAACGCGTCGCCAAGCGCCTTGATTTCGAGTATTCCTTCGACCTCGTCGGCACCCATCGTCTCCGCGCCGGTCTCGACCGAGAGGACAATCTCTCGGACGATCTGACCAAATACTCCGGCGATGCCTATTACCGCTACTTTGCCATCCCCAGCAGCGGCGTCATCAATGGCGCCACCGTGCCTCCAGGGACGACGGCTGCCATCCGTAAGCGCGTCTACCGCAACGGCGGCTCTTTCCAGGTCAAGTCCGATGCTTGGTATGTGGAGGACAATTGGTCGCTCATGAATGAGCGGCTCAACCTCCGTCTCGGCCTCCGCAACGAGTCATTCAAAAATCTGAATACCGCTGGCGACGCCTTCATTGAAATCAAGGGCCAAAAGGCTCCCCGTCTCGGTCTTTCCTACGACCTCTTCGGCGACAAGAAGACCAAGGTGTTCCTCAACTATGGCCGTTACCATCTGCCGGTCGCGTCCAACACCAACGTCCGTCTCGCTGGCGGTGAATTCTTCACCCAAGACTACTACGTGCTGACCTCCGTCGGTGCCGACGGTAAGAATCCGGTGATCGGTGCCCCTATCGGTGCGCAAACCATCTTCTCTGATGGGTCCATCGGTGATCGTCGTTCGATTGTCGATCTGGACATCGCCCCGATGTATCAGGACGAGTGGGTCGCTGGCTTCCAGCACGCCGTGAACAAGGACATTTCCGTCAAACTGGCGTTCACCACCCGCAAGCTTAATGGCACGGCGATGGATGACATGCTCGTGGACGGAGCCCTCCAGACTTGGGCTCGGGCCAACGGCTTTCCCGGCTGGACCTTCAGTGGCGCCCACGCCTACGTGCTGGCCAATCCCGGCCGCCCGATCCACATGTTTTGGGACTTCAACGGCAACGGCACCCTCGATACCAATGAGGATGCCCACCTGACGGTCGAGCAGCTCGGCTACCCGGCGGCTGTCCGCACCTACTACTCCATGGAGCTGGCGGTGGAGAAAGTTTGGAACGGCAAATGGAGCGCTCAGTTCTCCTACACCTGGTCGCAGTCCTACGGTAATTATGAGGGCTGGGTGCTCTCCGACAACGGTCAGGACGACGCCGGTATCACTCAGCTATTCGATACCCCGGACCTCACCCGGAACACCAATGGCAACCTTCCCAATGACCGCCGCCATCAGTTCAAGCTCTTCGGGGCCTACTCGATCAATCCGGAGCTTACACTCGGCGCGAATGTGCTCCTGTCGTCCGGCCGGCCGATCAATAGCATCGGCACCTACAATGACGCGATCGTCGGCACCGCCTATGGCGCTTCCTATCTGCTGGCTCCCCGCGGCTCGATCGGCACGACAGACTGGGTCTTCAAGACCGACCTGTCCCTCGTTTACCGTCCGAAGTGGGGCAAGGACCGTCTGACCATGTCACTGGACATCTTTAACATCCTGAACAATCGGGCTGTCACTGAAGTGGTCGAGACATCCCAGAACGCCGCCGGTGGCGCTGATCTGACCTACAAGCTGCCCTCCTCGTGGCAGACCCCGCGTTATACGCGCCTCTCGGTTGGTTTCGAATACTAAGCCGAAGTTTAGTGCTAACTCTCAACTCCCGCCCGCAAGGGCGGGAGTTTTTTTTATGCCGTTACTCGGACGGCTCGATCAGTTTTCGCCAAGACGGGCGTCCCGCTACAGGCAGCGAATCAGAAAACTCCCTGAGACCGATTGAGGGCAGCTTGGCCGCAGCCACCTTCCTCGTCTGCGCCGCACGATAATTATTCAGGGCCTTTTTGACCGCCGGGTTGCCCAGCGCCAGAATCGCCGCAGCCAATAGCGCAGCGTTGATCGCACCCGGCTTGCCGATCGCCAGTGTCCCCACGGGAATTCCACCGGGCATCTGCACCATCGAGAGCAGCGAATCCATCCCCTTGAGCGAAGCCGACTCCATCGGCACGCCTAAGACAGGCAAAGGGGTGAGGGCTGCCGCCACGCCGGCGAGGTGCGCGGCGCCACCGGCCGCCGCAATGATCACCTGCAACCCTCGCTTCTCGGCGCCTTCCGCCCATTTGATGACCAGATGCGGCGTGCGGTGTGCGCTAAGCGCCCGTTTTTCGTAGGCGATGCCCAGCTGATCGAGCGTCTGCGCGCAATGCTGCATTGTCTCCCAGTCCGAGGTGCTGCCCATGATGATTCCAACCAGAGGTTTTG
>JAHFTH010000162.1 GCA_023269445.1 Lacunisphaera sp. | reverse complement strand
GGACGACGCCAAGGCCGCGTCACTCGATCCCGTCGGCCGTCTCATCTACCGCTCGAACCTGCTCGGCAGCGACCAGCGCATCACCAACACCGGCGGCGGCAACACGTCGTCGAAGATCACGGAGAAGGACCCGCTCAACGGCGCGCCCACCGCAGTCCTCTGGGTCAAGGGCTCCGGCGGCGACCTCCGCACGAGCACGCGCGAGAATTTCTCGTCCCTCTACCAATCGAAGCTGCTCGACCTGCAGAAACTCTACGCCGCGCGCGCCGACCAGGGCCTGAAGTCCGCCGCCGAGGACGACATGGTCGGCATGTATACGCACACGACGTTCAACCTAAACCCGCGCGCCTCCTCGATCGACACCACGCTGCACTCGTTCCTCCCCGGCAAGCACGTCGACCACATGCACCCGAACGCGATCATCGCCATCGCCGCGTCGGCCAACTGCCAGAAACTCACGCAGGAAATCTTCGCGGGCCAGATGGCCTACGTGCCGTGGATGCGCCCGGGCTTCGAACTCGGCCTCGCCATGCAGGCGATCGTCCAGAAAAACCCGGCAGTGAAGTCCATCATGATGGGCCAGCACGGCTTTATCTCGTGGGACGACAACGAAAAAGCCTGCTACACCTACACGCTCGACTGCATTGAGAAAGCCTCCGCCTATATCGAGGCGAAATACGCCGCCAAGGGCGGCGACGCCACGGCCTTCGGCGGCGCGAAATACCAGACCCTCGACGAGACCAAGCGCCGCGCGACGTTCTCCGCCATTCTCCCCTGGCTCCGCGGCCAGGTGTCGAAGGAGAAGCGTTTCATCGGCACGGTCCAGGACGACGCCAAGATCCTGCGCTTCGTGAACTCCCAGGACGCCGCCCGCCTCGCCGAGCTCGGCACGTCCTGCCCCGACCACTTCCTCCGCACCAAGATCAAGCCGCTCTACGTGGACTGGAATCCACAAACCGAGGACGCCGCCGCCCTCAAGACCAAGCTCGCCGCCGGCCTCGAGGCCTACCGCAAGGACTACGCCGCCTACTACGCGAAGTGCAAACACGCCAACTCGCCGGCGATGCGCGACCCGAACCCGACCGTCGTGCTCATCCCCGGCCTCGGCCTGATCGCGTGGGGCAAGGACAAGTCCGAGAGCCGCGTCACCGCCGAGTTCTACAACTGCGCCGTCGAGGTCATGCGCGGCGCCGAGGCCATCGACCAGTATATCGCCCTGCCGCAGCAGGAGGCCTTCGACATCGAGTATTGGCTCCTCGAGGAGGCGAAGCTCAAGCGCATGCCCGCTGAGAAGGAACTCGCCCGCCAAGTCATCGTCGTGATCGGCGCCGGCTCCGGCATCGGCAAGGAAACCGCCCATCGCCTCGTCAAGGAAGGCGCGCACATCGTCTGCGTTGACCTCAACGCCGAGGCCGCAGCGGCCACCGCCAGGGAGATCACCGACAAATATGGCGTCGGCATTGGCGTCGCCGGCAGCGGCCTCTCGAACTGCGGCCCGGCCACCGGTCTCGCCGCCAACATCACCGACCGCGCCAGCATCCGGAAGATGCTCGACGAGGTCGCGCTCGCCTACGGCGGCTTCGATTCCATCTGCGTCACCGCCGGCATCTTCGTGCCGAGCGACACCTCCGGCCACATCCCCGACGACAAGTGGGCCGTCACCTTCGCCATCAACGTCACCGGCAGCTACCTCGTCGGCGACGAGGCGCACAAGACCTGGAAGGAACAGGGCCTCAAGGGCGCGCTCGTCCTCACGACCTCGGCCAACGCCGCCGTCGCGAAGAAAGGCTCCGTCGCCTACGACGTCTCGAAGGCCGCCGGCAACCACCTCGTGCGCGAGCTCGCCATCGAGCTGTCGCCGCTGGTGCGCGTCAACGGCGTCGCCCCCGCCACCGTCGTGCAGGGCTCCGCGATGTTCCCCCGCGACCGCGTCATCGGATCGCTCGCCAAATACAATATTCCCTATACGGATGATGAGGCGACCGATTCCCTCGTGAAGAAACTGGCCCAGTTCTACGCCGACCGCACCCTGACCAAGGCGCCCATCACGCCCGCCGACCAGGCCGAGGCGTATTTCCTCCTCGTGACCCAGCGCCTCTCCAAAACCACCGGCCAGATCATCACGGTCGACGGCGGCCTCCATGAGGCGTTCCTCCGCTGATGCACCCTCCTTCTCCTTCTCCTAATCTTTCTCATTCTCCCGGTTTTCCGAGGGGAGAAAGAGAATGAGTATGAGAAAGAGAACGATTATTAAAATGGCTTCCCCCAAACCCCTCCACTGCGCAGCCATCGACCTCGGCGCGACCAGCGGTCGCGTCATCGTCGGCACGTGGACGAGGGGCCGGCTGACGACCAAGGAAGTCCACCGCTTCCCCAATGCGCTGCGTTCCGCGAACGGACACGATTACTGGGATATTCCCGGCCTTTGGTCGGAAGTGCAGACCGGCCTCCGCGCCGCCGCGGCCTCGCTCCCGCGCGGACAGACGCTCGCTTCCGTCGGTGTGGATACCTGGGGCGTGGACTACGTGCTGGTCAACGACGCGGGCCGCATCGTTTTCCCCACGCATGCGTATCGCGACACCCGCACGCAGCCCGGCCTCACACACCTGACAAATACCCGCGCCGCGCTCGACCGCATCTACGCGGCCACCGGCATCCCGGCCGTCTTCTACAACAGCTCGCTCCAGCTCGCCGAGACAATCGAGTCCTGCCCGGCCATCACCGACCTCGCCACCCGCTGCCTCTTTTTGCCCGACTATTTCAATTTTTTGCTCTCGGGCAAAATGGCGAACGGACTCTCCATCGCCAGCACGACGCAGCTGCTCGATGTCCACGGCAACGACTGGTCGCGCGTTGCCCTCGATTACTTCCGCGTGCCGCCGGTCTGGCTGAGCACCCCGGTCGCGACCGGCGCCAAGCTCGGCCGTCTCCTGCCCGAGGTAGGGCGCACCGGCCCGGTGCGCCGCGGCGGAGCGGGCCGCTCCGCCCTACCTTCCGATCCACTCGCCGACACCCAGGTCATCGCCGTGCCGGGCCATGATACCACCTGCGCCTACGACGCCATGCCCGCCGCGGCGGACGGGGCCGACATTTTCCTCAGCTGCGGCACTTGGTCACTCGTCGGTTTCGAGAGCGACCAGCCGTTGCTCAGACCTGACGCCCTCGTTGGCCGCGTGGCCAACGACCGCACCGGCCGCGGAGAGTATCGTCCGCTGGTCAACGTCATTGGCCTCTGGATGCTCGAGGAGACGCTCAAGGATTTCGCGAGCCGCCCCAAGAACGATGCCGGGTGGGCCAAGCTGATCGACGCTGCTTACCGCTTACCGCTTACTGCTTATCCGCTTGATATGATCTTCGCCGAGTTCGGCCACCCGCCCTCGATGAAGGCCGCCATCGACGCCCAGTTGAAGCGCAGGAAACTCCCGTTGCCCAAGAACCTCGCCGGCTACGTGCGCCTCATCTGCGATTCCCTCGGCGGCGGCCACGCGCTGGCCATCCGCGACTTCGAGCAACTCTCCGGCCGCACCTTCAAGCGCATCCTCATGGTCGGCGGCGGCGCCAAGAACCGTCTGCTTTGCCAGGCCACCGCCGATGCCTCCGGCCTGCCCGTGCATTCCTTCGCCCTCGAGGGTTCGGCGGTCGGCAACCTCGCCAACCAGCTCATCGCGCTCAAGGCCGTGAAAAACCTCGCGGCCTTCCGCGCGTCGCTCGCCGCTGATCTCAAGCAGACGATCTACCAACCGCGCTCCTGATGTCTCCTCTTTCTCATTCTCGTAATCCTTCTCGTTGTCTCGGCTTTCAGGAGAGAGAAAGAGTATGAGAATGAGAAAGAGAACGATTTTTAAAACATGAACCCCAAACAAATCTCCGCCGCCTACCGCCTCGCCCGCTCGCGCTACGCCGCCCTCGGCGTGGACACCGATGCCGCCATCCGCGCCGCGCTGCGCGTGCCCATCTCCCTTCACTGCTGGCAGGCCGACGACGTGCGCGGACTCGAGACGCCGAAGGATGGCCTCGCCGGCGGCGGCATCATGGCCACCGGCGCCCATCCTGGCCGCGCGCGCAATGGCGACGAGATGCGCGCCGACCTCGACCAGGTCCTCTCCCTTCTCCCCGGCAAACAGCGCCTCAACCTCCACGCCTTCTACGCCGAGACCGGCAGCAAGGTCGTGGACCGTGACGACCTCGCGCCCGAGCATTTCGCCCGCTGGCTCGGCTGGGCCAAGTCCCGCGGCGTCGGCCTCGACTTCAACCCGACCTATTTCGCGCACGAGCTGGCCAACTCCGGCTTCACGCTCTCGCACGCCGACCCGGCCATCCGCAAATTCTGGATCCGCCACGGCAAGGCCTGCCGCCACATCGCCGAGAGTTTCGCCAAGACCCTCGGCTCGCCCTGCGTGCACAACCACTGGGTGCCGGACGGCGCCAAGGATGCACCCGCCGACCGCTTCGCCCCGCGCGAGCGCCTCACCGCGTCCTACGACGCCATCTTCTCCGACAAATCCGTGAACCGGAAACTCTGCGTGGACGCCGTCGAGGGAAAGCTCTTCGGCCTCGGCTCCGAGGAATACGTCGTCGGCTCGCAGGAATTCTACTCCAACTACGCGTTGACCCGCGACCTCGTGCTCTGCCTCGATCTCGGCCACTACCACCCGACGGAGTCCGTCGCCGACAAGGTCTCGGCCCACCTGCAGTTCCACGAGCGCCTGCTCCTTCACACCAGCCGGCCCATCCGCTGGGACAGCGATCACGTTGTCATCCTCGACGACGCCGTGCGCAACCTTTTCCTCGAGATCGCCCGGGGCGATGCGTGGGACCGGGTGTTCGTCGCGCTCGATTTCTTCGACGCCTCGATCAACCGCATCGCGGCCTACGTCATCGGCGCCCGCGCCACCCGCCAGGGCATCCTCTGCGGCTTGCTCGATCCGTCGTCGGCGCTCAAGACCGCCGAGACTGCCGGCCGCGGCCACGAGCGCCTTGCGTTGATGGAGCTCACCCGCTCGCTCCCGTGGGGCGCGGTGTGGGATCAGCTCTGCGAGCAGGACGGTGTCCCCGCCGGCGCCGACTGGCTGAAGGACGTGGCCCGCTATGAGCGGGCGGTCACTTCCAAGCGGGTTTGATTAACCACAAAGACACAGAGGCACAAAGAGCGCCCAAAGGCAGAGTTTATGGCCGCGAAAAGACACAAGATGCGCAGATGGATCGTCACCACTGCTCTACACTAAGCCTCTCGGAATTTGGAAACCACAGAACACACGGAACACACAGAAATTTATCACAAACCATTCCTGATGAAACCGCTCCTTTCCGTGTGTTCTGTGTGTTCCGTGGTTAAACCTGTCCGGATCTCTGTGTCTCCGTGCCTTTGTGGTTCAATTGACTCTGGCTCTCAGCCCTAAACTCTCAGCTCTCAGCTTTCAGCAATGAACACCCACATCGACCACCCCGACGTCGTCCTCATCGGCAGCGGCGTCATGTCCGCCAACCTGGGCGCCTTGCTCCGGCGGCTCGACCCGGCGCTGCGCATCCAGGTGTATGAGGCGGCGGACGAGCTGGCTTACGAGAGCTCCAACGGCTGGAACAACGCCGGCACCGGCCACGCCGGCATCTGCGAGTTGAGCTACACGCCGAAGCGCGAGCCCGACGGCACGGTGAAGGTGCAGAAGCTCATCGATATATTCCAGGAGTTCGAGCAGTCGCTCCAGTTCTGGGCGCACGCGGTCAGCAGCGGCATGATCGACGCACCCAAGGAGTTCATCAACCCGGTGCAGCATATCAGTTTTGTGAAAGGCGCCGAAGAGGTGGAATTTCTCCGCGACCGTCACGCCGGCATGGCGGCGCATCACTTCTTCGCCCCGATGGAGTTCAGCACCGACCGCGCGAAGATCGGCGCGTGGGCCCCGTTGCTCACCGAGGGCCGCGATCCCGCCGAGCCCATCGCCGCCACCAAGATGGACGACGGCACCGATGTGAACTTCGGCGTCGTCTCGCGCAAACTCCTCGGCTGGCTCGCCCAACAGGAAGGCTGCGGCGTGGCCGCCGGGCACAAGGTCGTGGGCCTCCGCCGTTCGGATGGTGATGTAGGGCGGGGTCTCCGAACCCCGCCTTCTTGGGACGTCACCGCCCGCGAGTTGAAGACCGGCGCGGAGCGCACCGTGCGCGCGAAGTTCGTTTTCGTCGGCGCGGGTGGCGGCAGCTTGCGTCTCCTGCAACTGGCCGGTCTGCCCGAGGCGAAGGGTCTCGGCGGTTTCCCCATCGGCGGACACTGGCTCGTGTGCGACGACCCCGCGATCGTTTCAAAACACGCGGCCAAGGTCTACGGGCAGAACCTGCCCGAGGCGCCCACGATGGCCGTGCCGCACCTCGACCAGCGCATCCTCGACGGGAAGAAGACGCTCCTCTTCGGGCCTTTCGCCGCGTGGACCACGCGGTTCCTGCACCGCACTGGCAGTTGGACCGACCTCCCGCGCTCGGTGCGGCCGCACAATCTGATGACGCTGCTCAAGATCGGCGCGACCAACCTCCCGCTCGTGCGCTACCTCGTGCAGCAGGGCACGCAGAGCATGGCCGACCGCATGAAGGTGATGCACATTTTCTATCCCAACGCACAGGCCAAGGACTGGAAGCTCGTCGATGGCGGCATCCGCGTGCAGGCGATCAAGAAGACCGACGGCGAAGCCGGCATCGTGCACTTCGGCACGGAAGTCCTCACGAGCGCCGACAAATCCATGTCCGCCCTCCTCGGCGCGAGCCCCGGCGCGTCGGTGTCGGTGAACATTGTCATGGAGGTAGTGAAGACCAGTTTCCCGCATCTGCTCGAGGGCGCCGCCGGCAAGGCGCGCATCCAGCAGCTCATCCCGACGTATGGAGATGATATGCGCCTCGCGTCGAATGCGGCGAAGTTCGCTGATTTGCAAAAGCGCGCGCGTGCTGCGTTGCAACTGATCTGAGGTGGAGGGCCCACGTCCCTGTGGGCCGTGCCTTAGCTGTAGCGGCGGTCTATGACCGCCGATTCTGAAAACGGCGCTCATAGAGCGCCGCTACAGTAAATTGACCCACCGCCCTCCAGGGTTGCGCCCGCGAGGACGATCGCAACGGTAGCCCGATGAATCGCATGTCCCGGGCGGTCGTCGGCCTGTTGATCGTGAACATCGTGGTGTTTGCCGCGGGTATTTTGCTGCCGCAGGGGCACGAGCGGTTGGTCGCGGTCGGCGCGTTCTGGTATCCGGCCAACAGCCATTTCGGGGCGTGGCAGGTGGTGTCGTATATGTTTCTGCATGCGAGCCTGAATCATATTTTCTTCAACATGTTCGCGCTCTTTTCCTTCGGCACGATTTTGGAGCGGGAGTGGGGCGCGGCGCGCTTTCTGATTTTCTATTTTCTCTGTGGCGTGGGCGCTGGGCTGATCCACACGGGCATCAACTGGTATGAGTGCACCGGCCTCTACGATCGGCTGATCGCGGCGGGGCTGACGCCGACCGACCTCAATTCCCTGTTGGCGACCGGGCGCGGCCAGCTGCCCACGGATCCGGCGGTGGAGGCGGTGCTCGTCGAGCTGTATGGGATTTACTCCAGTCCCATGGTTGGTGCCTCCGGGGCGATTTATGGACTCTTGGTGGCGTTTGGCTTTCTCCA
>JAHFTH010000161.1:5305-7703 GCA_023269445.1 Lacunisphaera sp. | reverse complement strand
CCCGGTCAGCGTTGACCAAGCCAAATATCACGGCCTACCCGCAGAGGATTACGATCAGGTTGATCGCACCAGCCTGACCGCGCGCCTCGACCACGATTTCAGCGGCTCCCTCCGCCTCACAAATCAGACCAAGTGGATCGACACCGACCGCGACTCCCTCGTCTCCTATTTTCAGAGCAGCAACACGGTCGCCTCGACCTTCGCACCCGCCACCACGCCGGTGAATCCCGCCACCGGCACCACCCCGCCCTCGTTCTTCCCCTACGTTCCCGCTACCGGGCAGGTCACACCGCGCCGTATCCACACCGAGACCGCCAACGAGATTCTCTCCAACCAGACCAATCTCGCCACGCAGTTCTCCACCGGTCGCTTCAATCACAGCGCCAGCGCCGGCCTCGAGCTCAGCCGCGAAGAGCAGACCAGCCCCACTTGGCAGCCTGTGGGCGGACCCTCGACCAGCCTGACCAATCCCGACAGCACCCGCCTCGCCAACCCTGCGCAGACTCCCTACCTCGCGGCCAACCGGCCTTACGCCACGGGCCTCATCGACACCGCTGCCCTCTACGCCTTCGACACGATCCAGCTCAACCCCCGCCTGCTGCTCAACGCCAGTCTGCGGTGGGAAGCCTACCACATCGACTACGAGAGCTTGGCCGCAGCCACTGCTACGGTTCCCACCCCGGTGCTCGCCAAACTTTCGGTTAAGGACGACTTCTTTAGCTGGCGCACCGGACTCGTCTTCAAGCCCGCGGGCGAAGGCAGTGTCTATGTCGCCATTGCCAACACCTTCACGCCTCCCGGCACCAGCTTCGCCCTCTCCGCCACCGCCAACAACCAGAACAATCCCAACCTCCAGCCGCAGGAATCGCGCAACTACGAAGTCGGTGTGAAGTGGGAATTCCTTAACCAGCGTCTCTCCACCAACCTCGCCCTGTATCGTTCGGAAAACCTCAACACCGTCTCCACCGACGCCATCACCGGCCTCGTCACCCAGGACATCAGCCAGACCTCGGAAGGCATTGAACTCGGCCTCTCGGGCAAGCTCGGCAAAGACTGGCTCATCTTCGGCGGCATCGGCTACATCGACACCCGCTATAATTCCACCGGCACCACCGCCTCCGCCAACGACGGCGCCGGCCTCCGCTTCACCCCGCGCCTCTCCGGCAATCTCTTTGCCACCTACGCCATCGCGAAGCGCCTTACCCTCGGCGGCGGCGTGCAATACACCGACTCCGTTGTCCGCAGCACTGCCAACGGCGTCGTGCCCACCGCCGTCACTATCACCAGCATTCCTGATTATTGGGTAGCCAACCTCCTCGCCGCCTACGCCGTGAACGGCAAGCTCACTCTTCGCCTGAATATCAACAACGTCACCGACGAGTTCTCCTACCGCCTCAACAACAGCGGCGGCCGCTACTATCCCGGCGCGCCCCGCACCTTCCTCCTCACCGCCGACTGGAAGTTCTAAGTCTGCCTCTCGCCACATGCTTCTCGCCATTCCCAACGTCCTCGCACCCGCACAAGTCGCCGAGGCCCGCCAAATCCTCGAAGCCGCCGAATGGGTCGACGGCAAAGTCTCCGCCGGCCACCAAGGCGCCCGCGTGAAGGACAATATGCAACTCCCCGCCGAGAGCCCCGCCGCCCGTCAAGTCGGTGCGATGATCGCTCAGGCCCTCGGCTCTAACCCGCTGTTCATGTCGGCCGCGCTGCCACTCCACGTCCTCCCGCCGATGTTCAACCGTTACTCCGGCGGCCAGACCTTCGGCACTCATGTCGACGGCTCCATCCGCACCGTCCCCGGCACCAACCACCGTCTCCGCACCGATCTTTCCTGCACCCTGTTTCTCGCCGGCCCGGAGGAATACGACGGCGGCGAACTCATCATCGAGGACACCTATGGCTCAAAAAGCGTGAAGCTCCCCGCCGGGCACATGATTCTCTATCCGTCCACCAGCCTGCACCAAGTCACGCCCGTCACTCGCGGCACCCGCCTCTGCTCTTTCTTCTGGTTGCAGTCTATGATCCGCGACAACGGCCGGCGCGGTCTGCTCTTCGACATGGACGTCGCCATCCAGCGCCTCGGCGCCGAAAATCCCACCCACCCGTCAGTCGTTTCCCTCACCGGCGTCTATCACAACCTCCTCCGCCAGTGGGCGGAAATGTAAGCTTCGTGCTCCTCGCTGCCTCCAGCCCCGCGCTCCTCGAGCCTCTCCGCAACCTCGGCGTCGCCTGGATGAACCGCGGCCACGCGCTCATGCTGCAGGGCGATCCGGTCAGTCTTCAGGCCGCCCTCAGCGACTACAACGAAGCCATCACCGTCCTGCGCCAGTTACCAATTGCGGAAAATATTTCCTGGGCCAACAGCCTCAGCGCAGCCCTGATGAACCGCGGACATCTG
>JAHFTH010000161.1:682-5295 GCA_023269445.1 Lacunisphaera sp. | reverse complement strand
ATCTGCTCCACCGTTTGCACGGCGCGGAGCAAGCCACCGCCGCCCTCGCCGCCTTCGACGAAGCCGTCGCCATCCTCACGCCGCTGGCGGAAACCACCGCCCCCTGGCCCCGTCGCAACCTCGCCGGCACGCTCGTCAACCGCGCTAATCTCCTGCTCGACCTCGCCGATTTCACCGAAGCCGCTGTTGTCGCCCGCAAGGCATTCGCGCTGGCCTCGCCCCACGAGCGCGCCGATATCATCGATGCTGAGCTGACACTCAAAGCCCGTCGCGCCCTCGGCGACGCCCTCGGCCGGCTCATCGTCATGCCCGAAGCCGACCAGGACGCCCTCGCCCGCGAAGCCAGTGATCTGGTCGACGACGCCCTGGCCCTGATCCGCCACTGGACCGCGCGCGGCGAAACCACTTTTGCGCCACTCACCGTCCGCTTCTTCCGTTACGGCACCCAGCTCTACCGGTTCCATCAACCGCATTTTCTCGTCGAGTTCATCCGGGAGAATCTGCCGCTGGCCGACGCGGAACTCCGCGCCATCGCCCGCGAGACCATCGACTCCGCCCTCGCCGACCGGCCCGCCGGGTTCCTGACTATCGGCGAACCGGCTTCGGAACGCCGGCTCGCAAGCTGGCGCGAACTCGTCGACCTGCGCACCTCACTCGCCGCATGAAACTCTTTCGCCAAATCCTTTTCTGGTCCCATCTCGCCGCCGGCCTCATCGCCGGCTTGTTCATCGGTATCATGTGCTTCACCGGCACCGTGCTCGCTTTTGAAGACGAGATCGTCGCTTGGGCTGAACGCGATGCCCGCCAGGTTATTACCCCAGCCGAAGCCACCCGTCTTCCGCTCGCGGACCTGCAGCGCAAATTCCGCGAAGCCCAGCCCGAGTTCCGCTCCGCCAGCGTCACTCTGCTCAACAACCCCGCCGCCGCCGTCAGCTTCAGTGCGGGTCGCGAGGGTGGCTTCTACGTCAACCCCTACACCGGCGCAGTCCGCCAGCCCGCTTCGACCAGGGTGCATGAATTCATGCAAATGATGCTGACCTGGCATCGCTTCCTCGGCCGCGAAGGCGACCAACGCCCGCTCGGCAAGCTAGTCAACGGCATCTGCAACCTCGCTTTCCTCGTCCTCGCTCTCACTGGTCTCTATCTCTGGATGCCGCGCACCTGGTCCTGGAGTGGCGTGAAAGCCATCGCCCTATTCAACTGGCGGCTCGGCGGCAAAGCGCGCGATTTCAACTGGCACAACACCATCGGCCTCTGGTCCGCCCCGATTCTCATCGTGCTCACGCTCACCGCCGTGCCGATTTCATTCCGCTGGGGCAGCAACCTCATCTACCAGCTCGTCGGTGAGGAGCCGCCCGCCCAACCGGGGCCGCTCGGCTCGGCCGCACCCGCCAGCGAAATCAAACGTCCCTCGCCCGATTCAACGCCCCTCGCGCCCGACATCATCCTCACGACCGTCCAGCACGACTTCCCCCGCTGGCAGCAGATCACCCTCCGCACGGCCGCTCCGCAACGCGACCCACGCCCGACTCCAGTCAATGGAGGCGGGGTGCCCCCACCCCGCGAGGCACCAACCGCTCCTGCCACGGCCACTCCCGCCCGCGAGCCCTCGTCCGCAATCGAGAATCAAAAATCCAAAATCGAAAATCCCCAGCCCCTCACTGTCACTATCCGCGAATCCGGCTCCTGGCCGCGCACCGCGACGACCACCCTCACCCTCAATCCATTCACGGGCGAAATCTTGAAGCGCGAGGGCTACGCCGACCTCACCGCCGCGCGCCAAATCCGTTCGTGGACGCGTTTCCTCCACACCGGCCAGGCTCTCGGCTGGCCGGGCCAGCTCTCGGCTGGCCTCGCCTGCCTCGGCGGCTGCTTTTTAGTCTATACCGGCTTCGCGCTCTCCTGGCGCCGCTTCTTCGGCAAGCGACTCAACACATTAGACTGAAGCATTTGCCAAAAGAAAAAGACGCGGAGGTTATTCCGCGTCTTTAGGCACCTCTTCCTAACCCGAATAAATTGAGGGCTCGCATGCGTGCAACGGGCCAGTCAAACGCACGCGAGCCCCTTTGGTCACCTCTCGCACCCCTTGCAGGACACGAAAAATCACGTCGCGAACCAATCATATGACGGGCCTTGAGCTGACCATCTATTACAGCCTAATTTCAGGTGCCTGCCCCAACTCACCGCAGCACATCGGATTTAGCGAACCGCCGCACTGTCCTAGTGGCTCGGTTCTCAACTCCGCAGTCCAGCTATTACTGATCCAAACCAAAGACTGCCTTCGAATAACTCTCTACTGAGAACGGCTGCAGATCCTCCGGCTGTTCGCCGAGGCCGATAAAATATATCGGGATCTTCAATTGTCGGTAGATGCCCACAACCGCTCCACCGCGACTGGTGCCGTCGAGCTTGGTGACGACGAGCCCTGTCAGACCGAAGCTCTGGTGAAACACTTTCGCCTGCTCGATGGAGTTGGCCCCCAAGCTGCCGTCCACCACCAGCCAGCGATGCTGGGGCGCAGTGGCGTCGTTTTTCTGCAGAACGCGCCGGATCTTGGCCAGCTCCTCCATCAGGTTGCCCTTCGTATGCAATCGGCCCGCCGTGTCTACGATCAACCAATCCTTGCCGCGTGCCTTGGCCGCCTGCCAGGCATCGTAGGCGACTGCCGCCGCGTCCGCGCCGGTGTGGCTCGCCACGATGTCCAGCTCCAGCCGCGTCGCCCAGCTCTTCAGCTGCTCGACCGCCGCCGCCCGGAAAGTATCGCAGGCCGCCACGAGCACCGACTGCCCATCGGCCTTGAATTTGTGTACGAGTTTGGCGGTGGTCGTCGTCTTGCCCGAGCCGTTGACCCCGATCATGCAGATGACTTGGGGGTTCTTTGGAGGCGGGGTGCCCTCACCCCGCATGGCCGACGAGGGCGTCGGCCCTCCACCTTCCAATTTCCCCTCCGCGCCCGCCAGCACACGCTGCAGCACGGTCGCGCCGATGGCCGCAGCCTGCCGGCCTTGCAGAGCCGGATCTTTTTTATAGGCCGTTTTGATCTCCTCCAATATTTCAGTCGTGGTCTCGACGCCGAAGTCCGCCGTGTAGAGCGCCTCCTCCAGTTCGTTGAGGGATGCGGCGTCGATCTTCCGACCGCCGAACAACCCGTGCGTCTTCGCCGCGATGGCCGTGACCGTCTTGGTCAGTCCGTCCTTGAATTTCTTGAAGAGGGAAAACATCAGAAAATGAGCCTCCGCTGATCACGCGGATAACTGCGGATGGCTCCCACCTCATCCTCGTCAATCTGCGTAATGCACGGGAAAATCAGTTTCATTCCGTCGTGGGTTTCCGCGCGTCGCGGCCGAGCTTGTCCTTCATCCGGTCGAGGATGCCGTTGATGAACCGCTTCGAGTCCACCGTCGAATACTGCTTGCTGAGGTCGATCGCTTCGTTGATCGAGACGACCGGCGGGATGTCCTTCCGGTGCAGCATCTCGAACATCGCAAGCCGCAGGATCGCGAGGTCGATCTTGGCCACACGTTCGAATTCCCAGTTGTGCGCCAGCGCCTTGATGTGGCCGTCGAGCTCGACGACGTGCTCAATGGTGCCGTGGATCAGTTCCTCGGCAAAGGCGTAGTGGTCGCGCGGCTGCTCCATGTGCTCAAAGAAGAGCTGGAGGTCATTGGCCACATTGGAGGGCTGATTGACGCTCCACGCGTAGAGATACTGGAACGCCGCCGCCCGGCATTCCCGCCGCTGGGTGAATTGACTGCTCATGATTTTCCTTTCAAAGAGATTTTTAGCCCGGCCATCGCGAGCGCTGCGTGGGCAAACTCGGCCCCGCGGTTGAGCCTGCCGGTGCAACGGGCGCGGGCTTGCGCGATGGTGTCGGCGACGATCACGCCATTGATCACCGGGATGCCCGTATCGAGCGCCACGCGCTGCAGGGCGTGCGAGACACTCTGCCCAACCAGCTCGTGATGGTTGGTGTCGCCACCGATCAACACGCCGAGCGCGACGAGGCAGTCAAACCCACGCGAAGCGGCCAGCCGCCCCACGGCCCACGGCACCTCGTGCGAACCGGGCACGCGGACGAGCTTGATTTTGCCGGTTTTCACTCCGGCCTTCTTCAAACCGGCCGTCAATTGAGCCAGCAGTCCCTCCACCAGCGCTTCGTTGAACCGCGACGCGACGACACCGATGCGGAATTTCGCACCGTTGATCTGGCGGGTTGCTGGTGATGCTTGGCTCATCGGATTTTTGATTCTGGATTCTCGATTTTCGATTGAAAGACAGCAGCAAAGAACCCTCCGGACAACGGGCAATGCAAGATCCAATCCAAAATCGGGAATCGAAAATCGAAAATTTTCATACCGACACCTGTTCGACGATCTCGAGACCGTAGCCTTCCAATCCGACGACGCGCCGGGGTGCGTGCTGGAGCAGGCGGATTTTGCACAGGCCGAGCGCGGTGAGGATCTGGGCTCCCGTGCCGTAGTCCCGCAGGTTCTGGGAAGTGGCCGGTTTGTCGGAACTGAGCAGCGTCTCCTGCATCCGCCCAGTCTGTTCCATATAGACGATCGCCCCGTGGCCGGTTTGGGCCACGCGTTGCAGCGAAGCCAGCAGCGAAC
>JAHFTH010000161.1:0-672 GCA_023269445.1 Lacunisphaera sp. | reverse complement strand
GGCGTGAAACACATCGCTGAGCAGGTTCTCGGTGTGCACCCGCACGAGTGTCGGCGAAGCATCGAGCTGGCCCATGGTAAACGCGAGATGGTGCCGCCCGTCCACCTTGCTGCGGAAAACGTGCAGTGTGAACTCGCCGTATTCCGACGAGAACGGCCGCTGCGCCACCCGCTCGACCAGTTGCTCGCGGCGGTGGCGGTATTCAATCAGGGCCGTGATGGAAATGAGGGGCAGGTTGTGCTGTTTCTTAAATTCAAGCAGCTGGGGCAGGCGCGCCATCGTGCCGTCCTCGCTGAGGATCTCGCAGATCACCCCCGCTGGTCTCAGTCCCGCTAATGCCGCTAAGTCCACCGCCGCTTCGGTGTGCCCCGCTCTTTCCAGCACTCCGCCCGGACGCGAACATAACGGGAAAATATGCCCGGGCTGCACCAGCTCATCCGTGCGCGTGGCCGGATTCGCCAGCAACTGGATGGTCCGCGCCCGATCAAAAGCACTGATGCCGGTCGTGATGCCCTCGGTGGCGTCCACCGAAACGGTGAAGGCCGTGCGGTGCGCCTCGCGGTTCTGCTGCACCATCGGATTGATGCCGAGACGCTTCAACTGCGGCTCGGTCATCGGCACGCAAATCAGGCCGCGCGCATGGCGGATCATCATGTTGATCAGCTCGGGGGT
>JAHFTH010000011.1:5246-28084 GCA_023269445.1 Lacunisphaera sp. | reverse complement strand
CCAGCGGGACGATCCGGCGGAGGTGGCCAAGGTTGCCCAACCTCTGGCGGTGAAGGGCAACGCCGAAGCCCAGTTTGTCCTGGGCCTTTTTCAGCTAATCGGTGCCGGGGTGCGCCTGGATCATGCTTCGGCCACGGACTGGCTTAAAAAATCCGCAGCTCAGGGTCACTTGATGGCCAGGCTTTGTTTGGCCTGGCAGTATGATGCCGGCTTCGGCGTGCCCAAGGTTGATCCGGCGGCCGCAGCGGAATTGCTGGCTCAAGCAACCCCTGCTGCGGGCGACACTGGCTACGCACGCTGGTTTTCTCATGAATACAAGGGCTACCGGCCAAACTTTGGCTCCTCTTTTCTTTGGTTGATAGATCATGCCGACACAGACACTCCGTTCGTGCTCGCAAATCTGGCCGACGTCTACCTGTCCAACTTCTGGACGGCGGCGGATGCCACCCAACACCTCTACTGGTTGGAGCGCGCGGTGACGGCCGGAGACTTGGTGTCGGTGCAACGTCTGTCGGTCTACTATGATGCGGGGCTGTTTGTGGTGGCGGATCCAGTAAAGGCCCTGACCCTCCGGCGCAAGGCGGCGGCCAGCCTGCGCGAATCGCAGTTTCTCCTTGGTGCCCAATTTGAGGATGGCCGCGGTGTAGATAGAAATATCACCGAGGCGGTCCGGTGGTATCAGCAGGCGGCCAAACAGGACTATGCCCCGGCCCTGCAACGATTGGTTTTTCTCTATCGCAACGGCTCCCCGGGCTTGGTCCGCGATTTCAACCAAGCAGTCAAACTGGCTGAGCGGGGGCGGAAACTGGGCGATGCGGAGTGTATCCGCCACCTAGCCGATCTCTACAATCGCGGAGACGGGGTGGCACTTAACTACAACAAATCCGCCGAACTCTACCGGGAGGCCGCCGCGAAAGGCGAAATTAACGCCATGACCATGTTGGGTTGGATCTACCGTCACGGTGAAATCGGCAAGCCGGATTACGTTGCGGCGCGGCTCTGGTATAACCAAGCGGCCGTTCTCGGCAACATTCGTGCCATGCGTGAACTGGGCGAACTAAACGAGCAAGGACTGGGTGGGCCCGTCGATCTGCCCGCTACTTTTGAATGGCATGAGCGCGCCGCCCGCGCCGGCGAAAGCGAATCGCAAGAGAAAGTTGGCTTGATGTTGGCCGGGGGCCGGGGGGTGCCGGCGGATCCGGAAGAGGCCGTCAACTGGCTCCGCCTCGCCGCCCTCAACGCTAATACCCCCACGCTCTCCCCCCGGTATTTGCCCTCGAGTCCTGACCCCGCGCTCGCGTGGTTCGACGGCCTAGTCGCCGTCGCGCGCGAATACCGGGATCAATGGCTGCTGGACAATCTGGTCGCTGCGGTCGTCGCAGATCCACGCCGCGCGGAATTTGAGAAGCGCCTCCTGGCAATACTGGATGAACCGGGGCTGCTGGCGGTGCCCGGTGTGTTGCCCGAGGCATGCTTCCTTGTTCTAGAGGCCAACAACACCGACCCGGAAATCCAGCGGCAGACCGACGCGTTTTTTTTGCGCTTGCGCCAAGCCGACCGCGTGCAGTCCGCGCTCCTGCTTGGCCGTAGTGCCTTTCTCGGTCGGCACACGCCCGTTGACCTGTCCGCAGCCTTGCGCTGGGCCAAGGTGGCCAGCGCCAACACGCCCTGGAAAGGTTCGCTGCTGCTCGCCCAAATCGAGGTCTTGGACTCTCCGGAGCCTGCGCGGCGCGCCACGTCGTGGGAAACAATCCGGAAGTGCGCCTACGCCGGTGATTTGGAGGCCGCAATCCTTGTGATCGAGCGCTTGGCCGCCGGTCAAGGCAACGCCGAGGATCAAGCCCTGGGGGAACAGCGGATCAACGCCTGCTTGGCCTACGCCCGAAAGATGGGCCAGACCGTGCTTGTCGCCGAGTTGGAAAAACCCGGGAAACAGCTTAATCGCGCCCCGACCGACAACGAAATGGCCCAGCAGGTCGCCTCGTTGCTCGCTGCCCGCCGACCCGGAACAGACGCCCAACCCCAAGTCGTTTACCGTCCACCGCCTTACTATCCGGGATCGCTGCGGGCCGCTGGTGTCGGCGGCAACGTGAATCTCGAATTTGTCATCGGCAACGACGGTCGCGTGATCGATGTGGTCGTCACCCGCAGCAACCATGAGTTGTTCTCCCGGATGGCGGTCGCCGCAGTTCTCCAATGGCGTTTTGCCCCCGGCTGGAAAAAAGGCCGGGCGGTAAACGTCCGGGCGGCGCAGATCTTGGAATTCAATGCCCGATAAACCAACCCCCTGAGCTCTTGTTCACCCGACTCCTTCTTATTCTGCTATTGCTCGCGCCCCCGATCCTCGCCGCGGAAGGAGGCAGCCGTTGGTCGCCCGACCTTGACGCGGCCCTCCAAACCGCCGGACCGGAGCATAAGCTCGTCCTAGTTAATTTCACCGGCTCAGGCTGGTCTGTGTGGTGCAACCAATTGCGCGATGAAATTCTATCCAAGACTCATTTCCTGAATTTTGCGAATAAGTCCCTGGTGTTGGTGGAGCTGAATTTTCCGCGGCAGGAACCGCTGTCCCCGGAGCAGGCAAAGCAGAATGCGGTTTGGGCACAGAAATACTCTGTGCAAAATTATCCCACCATTCTGGTGCTTGATGCCGCAGGCAAGGAGCTGGGCCGGACCGGCTACATGCAGGGCGGGCCCAAGACTTTTGTGCGGGAGCTAAAACGTATTGCCCTGAAGGGTCCGGCACCGGCCGGCCAAAAATAGCCCGCTCCTGTCAGTTCCGCGGGCGGTTGCGGAATTCGGCGCTCTTGCGGAGGTCATCGCGCACGTCGCCCTCGGTCCAGCCCTTCTCGCGCACCGCCCAGCTGTATTGCTTTAGTCCACTGGGATCAACTTCGCGCCCAAGCACCTCGCGATAAGCGCGGCGGACAATAAGTTCCGCCATCTCGTGCCGATAGGAGTCCTCGTTGCGCAGGTGGTCGCGCAACATCCGCTCAGTCCAGCCTTGATCCAGCAAGCGGTGGCGAAAATCCCGCAGTTCACCCGCATTCGGCTCGCGGCCGAGGAGGTCCTTGAAGCTGTCCTTGATGATTTTCTCCGGATCGCCGCGGGGGTTGTCGCGCGGGCGGTCTGGTTCGCGATCACGATCTCGGCCGCGACCCCGGGGCCACTCGACCTTGATCGAGGAGATGCGGTCATTCCAACTGACCGAAACGCTGCCGGCGACAAGTCGACCGGAAAGATCGCGGGCGTTCTCCGTCAGGCGCAGGGCTTCGCCGCGGTAGCGGGAGTTTTCGTAGGCATAGACCTCGGCTCCGCCCTCGACCCAGATAGAGGTGATGCTGTCGTTCAGCTTGGCCCCGTTCTCGAAGGTGGCACCCGACATGTTCTCGATGGACTCACCGGGATAAAGGACCAGCGCCTCGCCGCGAAACCCCGCATGTTGGTAGAGGATGACGCGGGCTCCTTCGCGCCGCCCGTCGCCATCGCGATGATCGGCGAGTGCCGGCGAAACCAACAGCAACGAGACGAGGCCGAGAGAAAGAGGGGTTTTCATGCCGGTGAGACGCCGCAAGGGCTGGGTTTATTCACTCTCCGGCACCACAAAATGGCAACCCTTGCTCACGGGGTTAAGCGCGGCGGCGTGGACCACCAGCAGGGCGGTCTGCACGGCGTTGCGCAGCTCGATGAGCTCGCGGGTCGGCCGGCAATCGCGGTAGAAGGCCTGGATGTCCTCGCGCAGCTCCAGCAAAATGCGGCGGGCACGGGCCAGCCGGCGCGGCGAGCGGATGATGCCGGCATAGTTCCACATCGTCTGACGGATCTGCTGCAGATCCTGTCGGATCAACAGGGGATCAGGGACCTTCTGCGGACTCGTCCAAAGTCGGGGGACCGGGGGGGCAATGTTCGTAATACGACCATTGGCCAGATCGGCCAGATCGGCGCGCGCCGCGGCCTTGGCCGCCACGAGGCACTCGAGCAGGGATGTGCTAGCGAGCCGGTTGGCCCCGTGCAAACCGGTGCACGCCGTCTCGCCGATGGCGTTGAGGTGACAGACATTCGTGCGGCCGGCCATATCCGTGTGCACGCCGCCGCAGGAAAAATGCGCCGCCGGCACAACCGGGATTGGCTCGCGAGTGATGTCCACGCCGTTGGCCAGGCAGCGTTCATAAATCCCAGGAAAGCGCTCGCGGATGAAGTCCGGCTTGAGCGCAGAGAGATCGAGGTAGGCGCAACCGTCGCCCGTCTCCGCCATGTGCTGCTGGACCGCCCGAGAGACGACATCACGTGGCGCGAGGGAGGCGAGCGGGTGGACCCCATCCATGAAGCGCTGGCCGCGCGCGTCCACCAGCACCGCGCCCTCACCGCGCAGCGCCTCGGTGATGAGGAAGGGCGGCAAGCCCTTCTTGAAAAATACCGTGGGGTGGAACTGGACGTATTCGAGGTCGATCAGGCGTGCGCCCACGCGGTAAGCCATCGCCACGCCGTGCCCGACGCTGCCGGGTTGGTTGGTGGTGTGTTGGAAGATTCCGCCCAAGCCGCCGGTAGCGAGAATGGTCTTGCGCGCCACGATGGCGAGAATTTCGCCGCTGGTGGTATCCAACGCATAGCAGCCAAAGCAGGTCAGCGGCTCGTAGCGGTCGTGCGGTTCGGTGGAATTGTGCGAGAGGGTCAGCAAATCCACCGCGACGCATCCGCTCCGACGGGTGATGCCGGGCGTCGCATCCACTTTGGCGGCAACGGCGGCGAGGATGGAATGCCCGGTGGCGTCCTTGGTGTGGATGATGCGTCGCTCGTGGTGCCCGCCCTCGCGCGCCATTTGCAGCTCACCCGTCACCTCACGGTCAAAACCGATATGCAATTCATCGAGTAACAGTTCCTTCACGGCGGCGGGGCCATCAGCGACAAGTTGCGCGATAGCCGCCGGGTTGGCCGTGCCGTCGCTCGCCGCCATGATGTCTCTGGTCAGTTGGGTGGGATCAGGCGACGTATCATAGATGATGCCGCCCTGCGCCCAGTCACTGTTCGCCTGCAAGGGCTCACCCAAGGACAGCAGCTCCACCCTCCGGCCCGCCCGCGCCAGGTGCAGCGCGTAGGCCGAGCCCGCGAGCCCGGCTCCCAGCACCAGACAATCGGTGTGGATGGTTTTCATTTCCGTTGGCGGGCCGGTTGCAAATCCAAGCTGAGGTCGGCAGCGGCAACCGAATGTGTAAGAGCACCGATGCTGATCAGGTTCACGCCCGGCAGCGCGTAGCTGCGCAGTGTCTCATAGCGCACCCCACCCGATACCTCCACCTGGGCGCGGCCGGCGATGAGCTTCACCGCCGCGCGGACCTGCGGTGGGGTCATGTTATCGAGCAGAATAATGTCCGCGCCGGCCCGGCAGGCTTCGCGCACCTCGGCAGTGTTCTTCGCTTCCACCTCGATCTTGGAGCCGTGCGGTGCGGCGGTGCGGCAGAGCTGCACGGCCTTGGTGAGCGAACCGGCGGCGGCGATGTGGTTGTCCTTGATGAGCACTTGCTCGCCGAGCGAACTGCGATGATTGAAGCATCCGCCGGTGCGCACGGCATATTTTTCCAGCGCCCGCCAGCCGGGCGTGGTTTTGCGGGTGTCCACGACGCGCACGCCGGTGCCCATGACCGCCTGAGCGTAACGGTGCGCCTGCGTGGCGATACCACTGAGCCGCTGGAGAAAATTCAGCGCGGTGCGCTCCGCCGTCAGGATCGAACCCGTCGGTCCTTCCAACCGAAGAACGATGGCGCCTTTCTTCACACGATCACCGTCGCGAGCGAGCAACCGAACCTTGATGGCTGGATCGGTCTGCGCGAAAACCCGCGCGGCGATTTCCAGTCCGCATATAACCAAGTCCTGTTTGGCGTCGATGACGGCCCGGCTGCGGTGTTTCGCCGGGAAGATGGCGCGGCTGGTAATGTCGCCGAGGCCGGCGTCCTCCTCCAAGGCGAAATCGATCAGGTGTGCGGTGCGGGCGGTGAGCATAAGCTTAGTTTTTAGGCGCGAGTTCGAACATCCGGTCGATGCAGCGGGCGGCGCGCAGGCGCAACCCTTCATCGAGCACCACAATCTGGTCGGGCCGCGGGGCGAGCAGCGCGTCGCGTATTTTCTCCAGCGAGTTAAGTTTCATGTAGGGACAGAGCCGGCAGCCGCCGATGAAATGTTTCTCGGGCGTCTCGACCTGCAGCCGGCCGACGAGCCCGCACTCGGTCAGCATCAGATAGTAGGGTGCGGTGGTGGTCTTGACGTATTTCATCATGGCCCCGGTGCTGCCGACGAAATCGGCAGCGGCGGAGACCTCCGGGGTGCATTCCGGGTGGGCCACGACCTTTAGCCCGGGAAACCGCGCCCGCGCATCGGCCACGGCGACCGCATTAAACACGTCGTGCACGATGCAGGTGCCGTCCGAGGTGATGATCTCCTTGTCCACGCCCCGGTGCTTTAGCTCGGTGCGGACGTTTTCGCCCATCAGGCGGTCGGGCACGAAGAGGATGCGACGTTGCGGCAGCGCCGCGATGATATCGTAGACGTTGCCGGAGGTGACGCAGACGTCGGACTCCGCCTTCACTTCGGCCGTTGAGTTGATGTAGCAGACCACCGCGGCATCGGGATAGGCGGCCTTGAGTTTCCGCAGCTGGTCTCCGGTGAGTGAGTCGGCGAGCGAGCAGCCGGACCCGTGGTCCGGCACAATGACCGTGGCGTCCGGCGAAAGAATCTTGGCGGTCTCGGCCATGAAGACGACCCCGGCGAAGACGATGACTTTGGCTTTTGCTTCGCGCGCCTGGAGGCTAAGAAAGTAGGAGTCGCCCTTGAAGTCGCCGACGCCGTAGACGATCTCGGGCTCGACGTAGGAGTGCGTGAGGATAATGGCGTCCTTCTCTTTTTTCAGCCGATTGATCTCGAGCGTGAGCGGCGCAAAACCGCGGCACGCCTCGTAGTTCCACGACCGGCCCGGAGTGCAATCCACATGTATAAGCGCACGGAAGAGCCGCTCCGTCTCGGCTTCGAGCTCGGCGGTGGTGAAACGTGGGGTAGCAATGGCGGACATGGAAACGGCAACTTAGCCCGCCCCGCGGAGCCGTCAAAGCCTGTTCAGGGATGAACCGAGGCATATTTTCCCGTTTGAGTTTCATGGGTTTGGGCGCATTGGTTAACGCAACCCTAACCCCAGCCACGGCCGGGCCTGCCCGCTGGTTACCCCTATGTCTGCTCCCGGCGTCCCCCACGCCCTTTTCACTGCTCGCGCCATGAGCGCGCATAACCGCGCGGAAATGCGCGCGGCCTTTGATCAGGCGTTGAAGCTCGCGGAGCGAAATCACCTGACCCTGCGTGTGCCGCATGAAGTGAAGCTGGTGCAGAATCGCCGCGGCATGCATTATCATTACCGGCCGGAGCTTTTCCTCGGGTTGCAAGGCTGGACGGACTTCAGCTTTCCCCACAAGGGTTTCCGGTTGGGCCCCGACGAGATGTGCATCATCCCCGCCGGCGTGCCCCACGGCGAGATCGTGCACCCCGGGCCGGACAAGCCATTCCGCAACCTAGTCGCCGGCTTCTACAACAACACCCTAAGCCTGCATTTCGCGCATGAGGCTCGGCCGGGCAAACCGGACATCGAAGTGATCGAGTTTTTCGACGCCCCCAATCTCGACGTTTTTCTCACGCTCGCGAACACCGCCGCCCTGACCCACAGTATGCAGGGACCGGCGCGTGACGCCGTGCTCAAGGGCCTCCTCCTTGCGTTGCTCGGCCTGTTCCGTAACATTGTCGAGACCGGCACGGGGCAGCTCAACAGCGACATCGGCAAGGTGTTTCAGGCGAAATGCCTTGTGCGCGAACAGTTCGCCAACCCGGAGCTCGGGGTGCAAACCATTGCCGAACAACTGGGCTGCTCGGCGGATTATCTTTCCCACCTGTTCCACACCGAGACCAAGGAGCGGCTGACTCACTACGTCCAGCGCATCCGGATCGACGGCGCCATCCTGGCCCTCGAGACCGCCATGCTCACGGTGGCCGAGATCGCCTACGCCAGCGGCTTTGCCGACCCGGCGTATTTCGCCCGCGTGTTCAAGCAGCATAAGGGGATGACGCCGCAGGAATACCGCGCGCACCTGGAAGAGCAACGCAAGCAGCAGGAGCCACAGCCGAAGACGGTTTATTTTGATCACCTCGACTACACGCACGGCGTGCCGGCGGGCAAGGTGGGGCGACGTGAAATGCCCGCGGGTCGTCCCGCCGACCAGGCCTTCGAGCGGTAATGGGCCGGGCTACCTGACAAGCACCCGGTAGCTCCAAGGCGGCAGGGTCATCTCCGTGTCTGCGCCGACCTCAACCTTCGTGCCGCTGAAAAAATCCGTGTAGCGACCGGCTGCGGGACCGTCCGTGAACTTCACGGTGCGCGGCTCCGGGGAGAAATTGAAAACGGCGAAGACCCTATCGTGGTCGTTCATGCGCACGAAGCTGAACACGGTGCCCGGCGCGTTGTTTACGACCTGCACCATGCGAGCGCCCCAGTCGCCATTCCAGAGCGCGGTGTTGGCCTTCTTCAACGCGAACAGCTTTCGGTAGAGTTCGCCGTTGGGGTGCTCGCGCCACTCGATGGGGTCCTTCTCGAAGAACTTCAGCCGCTTCGGATTGCCGGCCTCCTGGCCGTTGTAGATCAGCGGCATGCCATCGCTGATGACCGACAGCACGATGGCCGCCCCGGTGGCGTCGCCAAACTGCTCGAACTCGGTGCCCTCCCAGGAATTCTTGTCGTGGTTGCTGACAAAGTTCATGCGGTAGATGCCGGACGGGTAGAACCCTTCGTTCCACGCGTAGTAGTTGAAGAGCGCGCCGACGTCGGCCTTGCCCTTGGCGATGTTGTGCATTGCCTCATACCAGCTCCACGCATAGGTCATGTCGAAGGCCTCGGCGTGGAGGTCACGTGACTCCCACTCGCCCAGCATGAACACGGGCTTGATGGCATCGAGTTCGTGCCGGAGGTTGTTCCAGAAATCGAGTGGGATGAAACCGGCCACGTCACAGCGGTAACCGTCGATGCCAACGTTGCGCACCCAGTATTTCATCACGTCGGTCATATAGCGGCGCAAGCCGGGCGAGCGGTAGTCCAGGTTGATGATGTCATCCCAGTCGAACCACGCCGTGGGGCGGAAATTCCCCTTCCAATCGTGTTGATACCAATCGGGGTGCTGCGCGGCGAGCGGGTTGTCCCACGCGGTGTGGTTGGGCACCCAGTCGAGGATGACCTTGAGGCCGAGCCCGTGGGCGGCGGCGATGAAGTGCTTCAGGTCGTCGAGCGTGCCGAACTCCGGATTGACGCCGTAGTAATCGCGCACCGCGTAGGGGCTGCCGAGCGAGCCCTTGCGCTTCTTTTCGCCAATGGGGTGGACCGGCATGAGCCAGATGATGTCCACGTTCAAGGCCTTGATGCGCGGGAGTTCTTTCTCCACCGCACGGAACGTGCCCTCGGTGGAAAACTGGCGGACGTTGACCTGATAGATCGTGGCGTTCTTCGACCACTCAGGGTGCTTGAGCTGGACGTAAGGCTTCGGCTGATAGGGGTCGATGGCTGTCGCACAACCGCCCGCGCCCAGCGCGATCAGCAAACCAAGGACGAGGGGCAGGACGGGTTTCATGACGGACGGTTTTCGGCCGGGACCCAGAACAGGGCGGCGGCGGCGATGAAGAGACACACGCCGCCCGCCATGACCGCATGGACCAGATTGCCGTGCATATAATTTTTAACCAAGTCGCCGAAGAACATCGCGGCCAGAATTTCCGGCAGCACGATGAAGAAATTGAAAATGCCCATGTAGACGCCGATGCGCCCGGCGGGCAGGGCGCCCGATAAAATCGCATACGGCATCGAGAGGATGGAGGCCCAGGCCACACCACCGAGGGCGAGTGCCCCGAGGAGCAGATATTTCTGCTCTTCGCCATGAATAAACCCGACCGCCAGCAGACCCAGCCCGCCCAAGCCGAGACAGAGACCATGCACCAGCCGCCGGTCCATTTTGCGCGCCGCGGCCATGAGGGCAAAGGCGGCGAGGAACGTCACCGCGTCCTTCACCGCGTAGCAGACGCCAGCCCACTCCGCCCCGCGCTTGAACAGGTCCGAATTGGGATCACTGCTGCCGAAGATCACGGGCACGGCATTCGAGAAATGCAGCCACATACAGAACAGGCCCAGCCAGGTGAAGAACTGCACCAGCGCGAGTCGCCGCATCGTGCCGGGCATCTTGGCCAGGGCGTCGGGGATCTCTTTCAATAGGTGGGCGAAGCCGCCACTGGCGGCTTTTTGGCGGCGGAACTCCTCCAGGTTTTCCGGCGGATTTTCCTTGGTGGAAAAAATCGTCCACAGCACGGCGGACAGGAACGCGCCCGCTCCGACGTAGAACGAAATCTTCACATTGGTGGGCAGGGCGTTGGCGCCGTCGGCTTCGCTACTCACCCCGAACCAGTGGCGCAGCACATAGGGCAGCATGCCCGCCACCACCGCCCCGACGCCGATAAAGAAGCTCTGCATCGCGAACCCCGTGGCGCGCTGCTCCGCCGGCAGTTTATCGGCGACGAAGGCGCGGAAGGGCTCCATCGAGACGTTGATCGACGCGTCCAGAATCCAGAGGAGCATCGCCGCCATATAAAACTTCGGCCAGTGCGGCACGAGCCACTCGGCCAGCAAACCGGAGTTAGGCATCAGCAACAGCGCGGCCGAGCTGAGGATGGCGCCGACCAGAAAATAGGGCCGGCGGCGACCGAGCGGGCCCCAAGTGCGGTCGCTCATCGCGCCGATGATCGGCTGGACGATAAAGCCCGTGAGTGGCGCGGCCAGCCAGAGCTTCGCGATCTGTTCATCCGCGGCCCCGAGGTATTTGTAGATGGGGCTCATGTTGGCCATCTGCAGGCCCCAGCCAAACTGGATGCCGAGGAACCCGAAGTTCATGTTCCAGATGGCGGGCAGGGAAAGCGGCGGCTGTTTCATCGCAGGGGGACGGGGTTACTGGGGTTCGCTGTAGTCGCGGATCGCGCGGCCCAGCAGGCGGTCGTAGAGGGTGATCCAGTGGCGCAGGGTTTTGGTTTTCTCGCCGGCGAGACTCGCGAGGTCTGGCGCAGTGAAACGCCACTGCCAGTTCCCCTCGGTGGTGCCGGGTCGGTTCAGGGTCGCCGTGGCCGGCAGATCGAGCAAGTCCTGTATGGGAATGACGGCGAGCCGTGATGTGGTGGCGAGCGCGGCGCGAATGACCGGCCAGGCGGACTGTTTGCCGCCAAGCTGGTAGTATTCGTCCACCTGCGCCGCGATGTTCGCGGCCAGCCCCTCGAGCCAGCCCCGGGTGGTGAGGTTGTCGTGCGTGCCGGTGTAGGCAATGCTGTCGGCCGGGAAAAAATGCGGCAGGTTGACGTTGTTGGCATCATGGCCGTAGGCGAACTGGAGCACCTTCATGCCGGGCAGTCCGGCTGAGCGCCGGAGCTCGACCACGTCGGGTCCGATGTAGCCGAGGTCTTCGGCAATGATCCGGGCCTCGGGCAGGGCGGCGCGAACAGCCTCGAAGAAGGTCAGGCCGGGGCCCTTGAGCCAGTGTCCGGTGCGGGCATCCGGTGCGCCGGCGGGAATTTCCCAGTAGGTATCGAAGCCACGAAAGTGGTCGAGCCGGATGATATCGTAGAGCTCGAACGCGGCGCGCAGCCGGTCGATCCACCACGCATAACCGGTGCGGGCAAGGTGCTCCCAGTCGTAGAGTGGGTTGCCCCACAGCTGGCCATAAGCGGAATAATAATCCGGCGGCACGCCGGCCACGGCCAGCGGTTGCCCATGGGCGTCGAGGCGGAAAACCGCGCGGTTCTGCCAGGTATCGGCACTGTCGAGGGCGACAAAAATGGGCACATCGCCGATGATGCCGACCCCTTTCACCCTGGCGTGGCGGCGGAGACGCTCCCACTGGCCAAAGAACACATATTGATAGAAGACATGCCGGTCGGCCTCGCGGCCCACACTCCCGGGTGCGGAGGTGCGCAGGGCGGCGTGCCACTGGCTGAAGGCCTCGGGCCAGGCGTTCCACGCCCACCCGCCAAAATGTGCCTTCAAGGCCATGAAGTCGGCAAAGGGCTCAAGCCAGCCGGCGTGTTCGCGCCGGAATTCACGAAGGCTGCCAAATCCGCCAATCTGGTCGGCTCCGGACGCCGCAAACCGGTCGGCGGCGCGCGCGAGCACCGGCCAGAACAATTCATAGAGCCGGCCGTAGTCGACCCGCTCGACCGGCAGGGCCAGCAGAGGTTCAAGCTCGGTGGGCTTCAGCAATCCGTTGTCGCAGAGTTCGCCTAGATCGATGAAATACGGGTTGCCGGCCCGTCCGGAAAAAAGCTGGTAAGGCGAATCACCGTAACCGGTGGGCCCGATCGGGCAGATCTGCCAGTAATGGACTCCGGCTTCCGCCAGAAAATCAATGAACGCGCGAGCCCCGGGCCCCAAGTTGCCGATCCCGTAGGCTCCGGGCAGTGACGACACATGGGCCAGCACGCCGGCCGTGCGGGAGGTCAGCCAAGTGTCAGGGGCCGCGTCCTTCGCCCGGCGTGAATCGCGGGCGCGGGCGTGCTCTGCCGCAATGGGAAAGGCACCGGTGAACATGTGCGCGGTTGGCTTGAGGTGAGAAAAACGGCCACCAGTTTTAGCTGGTGGCCGCATGACAGAGGGGAGCCGACTGACAGCGTCCCGGTTTAGAACTTATAAGAGGCGCCGAGGGAGTAGGACGCGCCGTAGGTCTGGTAGTTCTGCACCTGGCGCGCGTCACCGTTGTTGTAGGTAATCAGCGGGGAATTGTTCAGGTTATAACCCTGCAGGAAGAAGGTCAGGCCCTTGAGCGAGCCCGATTGCAGGGCGTAGCTGACCTGCGCGCTGATGTTCTTCTCCGCCAGCGCGGTGCCGAAGCCGGTATTGGTCACGTCGCCCTTGAAGTTCGGCGCACCAAAGTTGGTGATGTAGGCGCGGTAATCCGAGCGATACCATTCGCTGATGCGGGCGGAGAACCCGGAGCGTTCGTAATAGAACGTGATATTGGCGACCCGCTTTGACAGACCGGAGATCGGCGAAGTGCCGGAGCCGGGGCCCCAGGGCTGGATTTTGCTGTCGGTGTAGGCCCCACCAAAAACCATCCCGAAGCCTTTGATCGACGAGCTGATCAGTTCGCTGGGCAGTGACAGGGTAAACTCTAGGCCTTGGATTGTGCCGCCCTGGCCGTTGGCCGGCGCGGATACCGTGCCTTGGGTGAGCGCCGGGGTGACGCCGCCCGAGATGGGGTAGCCCGCGAAGTCCTGCACCACGCCTTGCTGGTAGATATAATTCAGGAGCTTCTTGTGGAAGGCGGCGATCGAGAAGTAACCTCTGTTGTCTTTGAAGTATTTGTCGAAGGTGAGGTCGATGGAGTCGGACTTCCACGGCTTGAGCAGGGGGTTGCCGCCGTCTCCGCTCCACGGGCTCTGGCTGAGGCTGGTCGAGGTGGCGTTGGCCGCGTTGTAGCCAAAGCTGCGGGCGGCGCGCATATCATACATGCGTGGCCGGGCGATCTGGCGCGCCACGGCAAACTTGACGAACGTATTGTCCGCCACCGTGAAGGTCAGGTTCACGCTGGGCGCAAAATCGGTGTAGGTGGTTCCACCGCTCACCGGTTTCTGCACGAGACTGCCGCCGCCGCCGGTGGTGGAAACGCCCTGGGAGGACTGGTCCACCATGACCGCCGCGAGGCCCACGTTACCCTTAACCGGCACGCCGCCGATTTTCTGGTCGATTTCAAACTGGACGTAGGGGCGGGTGATCTTCTCCTCCACCGACCAGCGATTGGCGATGACGTCGCCGTTGGGGTTCGGGTAGAAGATATAGGCACCGCCGTTGAACGCCGCGAGCGGGTCGTAGGCGTAGATTTTTCCCAGCCCGAGGAAGCTGAAATCCGTGGTGCCGATGATGGCCGGCAGCGCGGCGGTGGACTGACCGTTAGCGTTATAGATCCAGCCGGTCGGCCGCTCGCCGTCACGCTTGAAGCGGTCGGTATAGCTGACCCCGAGTTCCACGTTGCTGAAGAAGTTGGTCATGGCGTGCTTGGTCAGCAGCTTGAATTGACCGAGTTCGTCCTTGGACTGAAAATACTTGAGGTAACCCTGCATGCCGGTGGTCGGGAGTGTGCCCGTGCCCCAACCCTGCGGGTCGGTCAGCTTGAACAGGGCCGCGTTCGAGTAATCGACCGTGTGCGTGAAGGCCGGCATTTGCCCAGGGGCCAGGGTCACGGTGATGGTGTCGGGTGTCGTGGCCCCGCCATTGAAGCCGAGACCGGAGTAGGTTTCCAGATTCCGCTCCTTGCGCGTGATCTTGGAATAGCCGGCGTCGAAGACCGTCGTCCAGCCGTTGCCGTCGCCGATGGTGAGGTTCCAGCCGAGCGCGAAGACGTTATTCTTCTTTGTCACGATGTCGTTGCGGACCACGGGCTGGATGTTCGTCAGCGTGGCCTTGGTGATCAGGCCGCCGGATGTCGTGTAGCCGGGCTGGATCTGGGCGGAGCTCCAGTAGGCCATCGGAATTTCCAAGCCGCGCAGCAATTGTTTCTCGTCCAGCGTGGACTGGTATATGTCCACCGTGCTGTGGATCTGGCTGTTGGGTTTGAACTCGAACACACCCATGAACCCGTTGCGGTCTACATTGCTGGTGCGCACATAGGACTTGGTGCCGCCGAGCGCATAATTACCGGACGAATCGGTCGGATAGCCCCAAGCTTGGAACTGCTTCCCTTCCCACGGGGTGCTCGAAAAGGCGTAACCGAGTGCGAGGCCCACTTTCCCACCATCAAACTGGTCGATGTAGGAAACGTTGAGGCGCTCGCCGTCTTTCTTGGCCCCGGGGGTGAGCTGACCAAATTGCGTTGTCTGATAATAACCGCTGACCGCGACGGTCCGACCGGTCTTGCTGAGCGGCTGCACTGTCTGCAGGTCGACTGTGCCGGCCAGACCTTGGCCGGTCAGGTTCGCCGCCGCCGTCTTGTAAACCACCACCGCATTGAGCAATTCCGATGGGTAGTTGTCGAACTCCACGCTACGGTTGAGGCTGCTGGATACTTGTTCGCGGCCGTTGAGCAGGGTGGTGCTGAAATCGCCGGTGAGCCCGCGGATGCTGATGCCTTGGCTGCGACCGTTGACCCGCTGGGTCGTCAGACCGGTCAGGCGGGTCAGTGAATCAGCGATGCTGATGTCGGGCAGTTTGCCGATGTCTTCCGCCATGATGACTTCGACGATGGCCGGACTGGTCTTTTTGGCTTCTGCGGCAGCCGCGAGGCTCCCGGAAAACCCGCCCGAAACGTTGAAGGTTTCCAGCACGATCGGAGCATCTTTGCTGTCCGTCGTGGTGCTGGCCGGGGCGGTCTGGGCAAAGGCCGATAGGGCCGTCTGGGTGAATAGGAGGCTGGCGACCAGTCCTCGGGAGAGGAGCCGGCGCGTGCTGGGGATTGTGTCTGGGGTGTGCATGGCGGTATCTTATGGTGGTGTGAAGGAAGACCCGGGCTAACGCCGCGAAAGGACAGGTGAGTGGGCCTGTCTTCGCGCGGGGTTGGGGTCGTTTTCTGACCATAAAATTGGTGCGATAGCCGGCCGTCGCGACCAGCAAACCGCGCAAAAAACCGCGATGGTTGGGAAAAGTCTTAGATTTCCTCTCTCGCTGGATTGGCCCGCCCTTTTCTGCGATTTCGGCTTTTCAGAGGGAAACCATCGGGCGGCTCGGTGCGGGCGGGGTGGTTCCGGCTTTGGCCGGATGTCGTCCAACCTAGGTTTTTTCCTGCCCATGGAGGTCTTTTACCTAGCGCCCCATTTGACCCCGTCGATGGCTCGCCCTCATAAAGATATCCCATGCCCCCCTCTGCCCGCCGGTTTCTGTGTCTTGTGGCCACGCTGGCTTTGGGCGCGTCCGCCCGATCCGCCGAACCGGTCGCGGTGCCACGCTTCACCCACCCCGGCGCGGGCCAGGCTATCTATTTTGTGCTAACCGACCGTTTTGCCAACGGCTCGTCCGCCAACGACACCGGTGGATTTCCCGGCGGCACCGAGGAGCATGGATTCGACCCAACGAGGATCGGCTACTTCCACGGCGGTGACTTCGCCGGCCTAACCGCGCGGCTGGACTATCTCAAGAATCTCGGCGTGACGGCCGTCTGGGTCACCCCGCCCTTTCAGAACAAACCCGTGCAGACCGGCTCCGCGGGCTATCACGGCTATTGGGTTACTGATTTCCTTAAGATCGATCCGCATCTCGGCACCAACGACGACTTCCGCGCGTTCGTGCATCAAGCCCATGCCCGAAACCTGAAGGTCTATATGGACATTATCGTCAATCACTCGGCGGACGTCATCCATTTCCCGGCCAACCGCGTCAACTACCTCGACGCCGGGACGCACCCGCTGCGCGACGCCGCCACCGGTGCGGCGCTGACCGAGCACGGTTTCGCCTACAACGGCCTCGGTGACACTACGCGTCCGGCGCTGTCCGCTGAACGCAGCTTTCCTTACGTGCCGATCGTGCCCGAGGCGGAGAAGACGGTGAAAAATCCCGCCTGGCTGAATGACGTCACCCTCTACCATAACCGCGGCAATTCCACTTTCCGTGACGAGAGCTCGATCCACGGCGATTTCGTCGGCTTGGACGACCTCTTCACCGAACACCCGCGGGTGGTGCAGGGCATGATCGAGCTCTTTTCCTCTTGGGTGCGCGACTACGGTGTGGACGGCTTTCGCATCGACACCGCGCGGCACGTTAATGTCGAGTTCTGGCAGGCCTTCGGTCCCGCCCTCCGGGCCGCCGCCCGCGCGGCCGGCCGGCCAGCGTTCATCCAATTTGGCGAGGTCGCCAATGAAGCCCTCGACGTCGAGCTGCTCAGCGAGTTCTCCACCCATATGCCGCTGGATACGGCGCTCGATTTTGGTTTCTTCGTGGCGGCGCGCAATTTCGTCTCTCGCGGCGGCCCGGCCGCCGCGCTCAGCAACCTTATTCTCCGCGACGACCTCTATACCGACCACGACAGCAATATTCACACCACGACGACCTTCCTCGGCAACCACGATGCGGGCCGCTTCGGTTACTTCCTCCAGCAGGATAATCCTGGGGCACCTCCGGCGCTGCTCGCCGATCTCGAGAAGCTCGGGCACGGCCTGCTCTATCTATCGCGCGGCCAGCCGGTGCTCTACTATGGCGACGAGCAGGGCATGATCGGCCGCGGCGGCAACGACATGCAGGCCCGGGAGGATATGTTCGCGGCGCAGGCCCCGGATTTCAAAAACGCCCCGCTGCTGGCCACAGCCCGCACAGGGACCGACGACAAGTTCGACCCGCAGCACCCGTTCTACCGGTTCTTCGCCAAGCTCGGTGCGCTCCGGGCTGCGCATCCGGCCTTGCGCACCGGCGCAATGCTGCTGCGCGACAGCGGTGCGCCCGGATTGTTTGCCTTCTCGCGCATCGATCGCGACGAAAAGATCGAATACCTGATCGCTTTGAACAATTCGCGCCGCGAAAAACTCGCCGCGTGCATGCCCACCAGCCAACCGGCCGGCGCCAGTTACCGGCTGCTCTTCGACTCGCGCACCGCCGCTGGATCCGATGCCATGTTGACCACGGATGCCGCTGGCCGGATTGCCGTCGAGCTTGAGCCTTTGCAATTTGCTGTTTGGCGTGCCGAGGCCCCGCTGTCCTCCACGGCTGCCCCGCTGGGCGTGGCACTGGTCAACCCGGCGCCGGGTGCATCGCTTGCTTTTTCTGCGCGAGAAACCGACGGGCATGTTTTTCCCAGCCGGCAGGAACTTCGTGCGGAAGTGAGCGGAGGCGACGGCTTCGCCGAGGTCACTTTCGTGATGCAACGCGCCTCCCGGCCCGGCCAATCCGAACTGATCGGCACAGACGACGCGCCGCCCTACCGGGTTTTCTGGCGGCCACCGCCCGATCTCGCGCCCGGCGAAGCGCTGGCGTTCACCGCCACCGCCACGGATCTGCGTGGTCACGGCGCGGCGGCGACCATCGAACACCTCAGAGTCGCGCCGAATCAAATCTCCTTCGGCATCCGCGGAGCGCACGTGCCAACGATCATTTCTTTCCCGGCATCGCCCGTGCAACTGACCGCCGGCCAATCCGCCGCTCTTTCCGTGGTGGCGGAGGGCACGGGGCCTCTGGAATACCACTGGCTGTGCGATGGCGTTGCTATTCCCGATACGGCCGACGCAAGCCTCTCTGTTTCCACGCCTGGTCGCTACGTCGTGCTCGTGCACAACCTCGCCGGAACCACCATCAGTTCGTCCGTTAGCGTCCTCGCTCCCGGCGGATTCGTTCGATGAGTTGTCTGATCTCTGTGGTGACCGCCGGGTCTCCCTCGTCCAGCGAAAGCCGGCCCGCCTCCGCTAAGCGCGCGAGTGTTTCGTCCAGTCGGCCCAGCGCGTAGAGCTTGGTGGCGATTCTCAGATGGACCGCGGTCGGCGCGGGGCCGCTCTGCACGACCGCCTCATAATACCGGATGGCGGCCTCCGCCTCGCCCCGCGCTTCATGCAATGCTGCGACGCGGAAATTATTGGCCTGGTTCCGCGGCTGGGACTCGGCGGAGGCCAGAGACTGTTGCTCGGCAGCGTTTGTTTTCCCGGTTGCGGTCAACAGGCCCACCAAGGTCTCCAGGGCTACTTGGTTGACGGGTTCCGTCTCCAAGACCGCGCGATAGTCGCTTTCTGCCGCGGTGGCATCCCCCGCAAACTGGGCTAGTCGGCCCCGTGACAGCCGGAGGCTCGTGTGCGCCGGGTAGCGGCCAATCGCCTCATCAAAATAACGTTTCCCGTCTTCGACCCGTTTGGTGCGGATGAAGAAATCGGCAAAGGCCGGGCCCATCTTGGCGAGATCCCGGGGCGCGCAGTTGCGGGCAGTTTCATGCAGGATCTTCTCGGCTTCGGCGTAGCGGCCGAGTCGGGAGAGCTTGATGGCCTCGTCGGTGGCGAGGGCGAAATTTTCCGGCTGGAGTTGTCGGGCGCGCCGGACCTGCGCCAATGCCCCGGCAACATCTCCCAGATCATCGTCGATTTCCTGTTCGATCTTGGCCAAGTCGGGGTTGGCGGGATCATGCGAAACCGCGACCTGCACCACCGCCTTGGCTCGCTCGATGGTTTCGCGACTCCGGACCTCGGCTTCGGCCTGAACGAGGGCGCGCGCCATCCGAGCCTGATCCTCCGTATACGTAAGCTGATTAGTGAACGGCGGATTCTGGGTAATCAGGGTGCTGCGTTGCAGAACGGCAAAGCGCGCGTGGGGTGTGTAGGCCAACGCGGCCGCGCAACCAGTGGAGTCGAGCCATGGCGGGCGGGCGGGGTCATGGCCGAAAAGCGCCGCCTCTGCCCCTTGCGCCAGCAAGCGGGCGAGCTGATAGTTTCCCTCCCAATCGAAATGAACGTGCTCAAAGAATAATTCCCGGCCAGCCAGAATTCCGGTCGAATCAGGGTCGGAGCCCAGCCGGACCGCTGCGTCCACCAGAGCGATCGCCGGATCGCCGCGGGCCACCTCACGGATGATTTCATTGAGCCGGGGATCGGGCCGGAAGCGAAGCGCGTCCCATCGTTGCGCTTCCAGAAACCAGCGGCGTGCGGCGGTAATTTCGCCGGCCTGTAGTTCGAGATCGCCCAGCATGAAAGCGGTGTCGGCGTAGTGCGGATCAATGCGCACGGCCTCGTTCAGTTGGGTCCGGGCCGCTGCGTTCTCGCCCAGTTTCCAGGAGAGCCGGCCCTTGGCAAACACTCGCTGCCACGTGGTTCGTTCAGCCGGCGTGAGGTCGGCACGGTTCAAGGAAAGAAAGGGCGGGCTGTCCTTCAGATTTGAAACGACCGTGCACAAAAGTGTTTTGGCTCCGGCGGCATCGGCCACCCGCACAATGTCGCGGAGGTTCGCCTCGAAGTTGCGATAGACCGCCGGCAGGCGCGGATCGTCCCCGCGCACGGCGTTGTTCACGAACATGGCCATGCCGCCCCATTCCGGCGGCGGTTTTTTCAGGGCCGCAACCTTCGCCATAGTGGAGGCCATCAGTTGGCCGGTGCGGGTGGCACGCACCAAGACCCCGAGGCGGAAGGCCCACAGTGGCCGCATGGTGGACAAATACGCGCTGCCGGGGCCGTAGGGGCCGATGACCTCGTTGTTTCCCATATAGACGACAAAGAGGTCCGGAGATAATTCCGCCAGATCGCACGCAATCTGGTAGACCACGTGCGAGTTGATCGCCACCACGCCTGTGTTGATGACCTCGATGTTTTTGTCCGGATACCGCGCGCGCAACTGTGCGCGTAATTGGGGCGCAAAAGCAAAAGCCGGAACCGGGATGCCCTGCGCCGCCGATTCACCCAGCACCACGATGCGCACGGTGTTGGCCGACTTTTGCGGCGCGATGCGATAGTTGAGTGGCCGCAGCGCGAAGCTTTCGGGCAGAAATCGATTGAGGTAATCCGGATTCGTGCGGAGATAACCGGGTTTGTCGTCCGGGATTAAAAACCCCGTTGGTTGGCCATAGCCGGAAACACGCAACCCGCCTTCCAGTAACAGCAGTAAAATCGCCGGAAACACGCACGCCGTGAGCACCCGGAATAACCAGCGCTTGGCGGTGGGGCGAGACAGGGCGGGGCTCACGGGTGTCCGGTGATATTGCCACACGGCCTGGGTGGGCAAGAAAAAGCCCGGGGATTGACCTCCGGGCTTGGGGTTAAAAAATTACGGCCCTCGCCCTCAAATTTCGATTTGCGGGCGGCTGGCCTCGGGCCAGTCCACGTGGAAGAACTTGCCGCGCGGCGTATCCGTGCGCTCGTAGGTGTGGGCGCCGAAGTAGTCGCGCTGGGCCTGCAGCAGGTTGGCGGGGAGGCGGGCGGCGCGGTAGCTGTCGTAGTAGGCCAGCGCCGAGAAGAAGGTCGGGGCCGCGACGCCGCACTCGGCGGCGAGCGAGATGACCTTGCGCCAGTTGGCCTGCGCCTTTTTCACCGTCTTGTTGAAATACGGGTCGAGAAGCAGGTTCGCGAGGTTTGGGTTCCGCGCATAGGCCTCGGTGATCTTCTGGAGGAAGCCGGCGCGGATGATGCAACCGCCGCGGAAAATCTGGGCGATTTCGCCGAAGTTCAGTTTCCAGCCGTATTCCTTCTGCGCGGTGCGCATGAGCTGGAAGCCCTGGGCGTAGGAGCAGATCTTGGAACAATAGAGTGCGTCGTGGATGGCCTGCACGAGGGCTTTCTTCGAGCCGCGGTATTTCTTGCCCGGGCCCTTGAGAATCTTCGAAGCGGCGACGCGCTCCTCCTTGATGGCGGAGAGGCAGCGGGCGAATACCGCCTCGGCAATCGTCGGGGCGGGGACACCCATGTCGAGCGCGTTGGTCGAGGTCCACTTGCCCGTGCCCTTCTGGCCGGCGGTGTCGAGAACGATGTCGACGAAGGCTTTCTTCTTTGTCTGCGGGTCCTTCTGCTGGAGAATATCGGCGGTGATCTCGATCAGGAAGGAGTCGAGCGCGCCGCGATTCCACTCGCTGAAAATTTCCGCCTGTTCCGCGGGCTTGAGCCCGAGGAGGCCAGACATCAGCGCGTAGGCTTCGCAGATCATCTGCATGTCGCCATACTCGATGCCGTTGTGGACCATCTTCACGTAGTGGCCCGCACCATTTTCGCCGATGTAGGTGGTGCAAGGCACGCCGCCTTTCACGGGCTGGCCGGGTTTGGCGCCCACGAGGGGTTTGCCGGTCTTGGCGTCCACCTTGGCGGCGACCGCTTCCCAGATGGGCTTCAGTTCCTGCCAGGCAGCGAACTCGCCACCGGGCATGAGCGACGGACCGAAGCGCGCTCCTTCCTCGCCGCCGGATACGCCGGAGCCGATGAAGCGTAGGTTTTTTTCGCGCAGCGCCTTCTCGCGCCGGATGGTGTCAGTCCAAAGCGCGTTGCCGCCGTCGATGATGATGTCGCCCGCTTCGAGCAACGGCACGAGACCGTCGATCACTGCATCCGTGGCTTTGCCGGCTTGGACGAGGATCACCATTTTGCGCGGCTTGGCAAGGGACGCGACGAATTCCTGAAGTGTCTTGGTGCCGACGAGTCCGCCGGGCGTGTTCGGATTTTCGGCTACGAACTTGTCGGTTTTCTCGACCGTGCGGTTGTAGACGGAAATCCGAAAGCCGTGGTCGGCAATGTTGAGGGCGAGATTTTGACCCATAACGGCGAGGCCGATGAGTCCGATGTCTGAGTGAGATTTGGCCATAAGAAGGGCCAGATGTAGCGTTTCCCCCCGCAAAGACCAACCTGTTTTTGTCCGCTTTGTGTAATACCAAAACCCGCTGACTGCTCAGTGCTTGGGAGTGGTCGTCTGCTTGGCGTTGTAGGCGCCCGCGCTGGGGAAGAAGGGGGCTATCTTCTCCACGATCGGGCTCAGAAACTTGGGTTCATTGCGATTATAGACCCAGGAAAAGAAAACCACGGTCCCGACCACAAAGACGATCACGCCGGCGATGATCTTGTTCATCTGCATGATCCGCCGAAAAAGAAAGATGACGGCGATGAAGGCCGCTATCGCGATGCCGATCTTCAACCAGACCTCCGGTTTGAGCGTCTGGAGTTTCTCTAACGCGGTGACGGCAAGCAGAATCATGCCCTAACGGACTATCCCAAATCTCGGGGCAGACGAGTTCTTTTTCCCCAGCTACCGGCTTTAACCGGGCTTTGACCGGGCTTTGACCGGGCCTCAGGAGTAGCGCCCGGCAATGCCGAGATAGTCGAGTTGCCATGCTTCTTTCCACACGCGGAAGCGGCCCTCGGGGGTGATCTTGCCG
>JAHFTH010000011.1:0-5236 GCA_023269445.1 Lacunisphaera sp. | reverse complement strand
TCCCGCTCGGCGTGGGGCAGGAGATAACCGAGCTCGGTGTTGATCATCTCCATCTGCTGCTGCTGCTGGTTGATGTCGTCGATTGGGCTGCTGTCCCACCCGAGCACGGGTTCTCCGGCCTGTGCCAGGCGCGCCAAATGCCGCGCGACCAAGGCGGGAAGTCCACGGCGCCACGGTGTGCGCTCAACGTGCCAGCTCTCGGGATAAAACCCCCCAAAGGGAATATAGAGGTTGTCAGTGACGTAGCGGCGACCGCCGGCCGTGCGGGTGGCGAGACTGAAGCAGACCGTGATCGCCCCGCTTTCTTGTGGCACGAAAAGGGAGTGCAACCGGACCGTGTTGTCGTGGTTCTGGTGCACCGAAGTGCGCAGCCAGATGCCTCCGCCCAGTTCAGCCTTGAGGGCCTGCACGGCTGTGTAGCGGCTGTCACGCAACCAGTCGCGCACCTTAAGCAGGCGCTTCTGCGTCGGCCATTCATCGCCGCTGCTGTTCACCACGTAGCGAGGAAAGAGGGGCAGTGGGCTAAGGCTGACCGCACTGACCTTGAGCCAGTTGAAGGCGGACTCGATGAGAAACCAGAGCAGAAATGCTGCGGCTGCGATCACCCAAGCAGGCCGATCCACGAGTGCGAGCTGTTCGTTGGCTTGCGCCGCGAACAGCGCAAACAGGATCCAGCGCAGCCAGCGAATCGGTATGGCTAGTAGTGGTGAGGCGACCCGCAGATTGATATAAAACAACAGGAGGAGCAGCGCTACCGCCGGGGCGAGAACCAGTGATAGTGCCTCGGACATAAAAAAGGGGGGCGGACGCGGGGCTCGCGCAGTGGCCTCAGCTTAGGCGCACCGGCATGATCACACAAACGAAGCTCTCCAGGGTTTTGAATACGCCGGGGCTCACTTCGTCCTTCAACTCGAAGAAGACCTCGTCCTTGGTCAGGGCGCGGAGCGGATCCATGACAAACTGGGGGTTGAATGCGACCTGGAGGTCGGGGCCGCTGTAAGAAATCGCCATCGATTCGTGCGCCTCCCCGAAATCGGGCGACGCGGCGGTGATCTCGAGTAGGTTCGCGGTCAGCTTGATCTTGACGGAGTTGGACTTCTCGGAAGTCACCAACGCGGCGCGGTGCACGCACTGGAGAAACAGCTCGCGCTCAAGTTTGATCCGCTGGTGGGTCTCCTTGGGGATGACCTGTTGGTAATTCGGGTAGTTTCCTTCGACGACCTTCGAGAAAAGGTAGATGCTGTCGGTGAGCCCACCGGCCTCCTTGCCGGTATCAATCTGGAAGGCGGCCCGGCGTTCGTTGAAGGCGATCTTAACCTTCTCGCCTTTGCCGAGCAGGCGTAACAGCTCGGCCACGGTCTTGGCGGGAAGGATGATTGCGCCGGCGCTGGCTGCGGGGACCGTCAGTTCCTTGCCGACAAGGGCCAGGCGGCGACCATCGGTGGCCACCAACGTGAGTTTGCCCTCCTTGAAGTTGAAATAAACGCCGTTGAGAATGTAGCGGGTCTCGTCGGTGGACTGGGCGTAGGCGACGTTGCCCAACATCGTGGCGAGTTCGCCCTGATCGAGGTTGTAGCTTTTGTCGTCCCCGGAATCAGGCAGCTTGGGAAACTCTTCCGCGCCGATGCCCATGATCTTGAAATTGGAACCGCCCGAGGCAATCTTGACCTGATGATTCGCGGTCGAGTCAAACGACACGTCGACGTTGGGCAGTTCCCGCACGATGGTCGCGAGCCGTTTGACTGGCAGCGTGACGGAACCGCCCTCCTTCACCTCGGCCTTGATTTTGCAACGGATGCCAAGATCGAGATTGGTGGTGGTGAGGGAAATACAGTCTTTCTCCGCCTCGATGAGCACATTGCTCAAAATAGGCATGGCAGCCTTGGAACCGACGACGTTGAGGACCTGGGCCAGGCCGTTGCTGAAGTGGTCGCGGTTGATTTTGAATTTCATCGGGCGAGGCGTTATTGGGCTTTAACTAACAAAGGATGATTAGAGAGGTATTCAATAAGGAAGTATCCGTATTATTATGGTCTGCGAATTTGCCGGTAACTGGCTGTTTTCATTCGAGAAAAGACCACGGAAGTAATGTGAGGCGATACCGAGCAACCAGAAATAACACGGCGGTTGTTCACAGAAAAAAGTTATTCGGATGTTTCCTGCTTCATTTTCACAACTTTCCGGCGCAACGCCCGCATCTGCACATGCCGGACCCCCCGCTGGTAGTGGGCGAAGAGGCCGTAGGCGATATAACCGAGAAACAGGAAGAAGATGGCCACCTCTTGCAGTCGCCAAAGCAAGATGATCGCAATGAAGACCCCCACAAAGCTACGGAAGCGAGTCTTGGTCTCCCAGTTGACCTGTTTGAAGCTGGGGTAGCGAATGGTGCTAACCATCAGCATAGAGACCAGCATCAGGAGAAAGGGCAACGCGAGTGCCCACTGGCGGAGCTCGTTGGCGTTGGCGGTCAAATTCAGCAACAACAACACCAGTGAGGCCACGGTGCCGGCCGCCGCCGGAATGGGCAGCCCGATGAAATCCTTGTGCGATTCTGCCTCTGCCCGGTGCAAGAGAGGATTGGTGATGACATTGAACCGGGCGAGCCGCACCGCACCACACAGAAGATAAACGAAGGCGATCAACCAGCCCAGCTCGCGAAACCACTGGTATTCCTCGCGTGGGGCCAAAATCAGGAAAAAAACCATCAGCGCGGGGGTCACGCCAAACGAGACGACGTCGGCCAGCGAATCAAACTCCGCGCCGAAAAGGGAAGTGCGCCCCCCCATCCGCGCCAGCCGTCCATCCAGCGAGTCGAAGATCACCGCCGCCAAAATACACCACACCGCGCGGGTATAGAGGTCGATCCAGGTCACACTTGCGTGCAAATGGGCGAAATCGCGCGCGTAGTCGCCTGCATCCGTGAGCAACCGCGCCTGAATGCAGAGGATGATGGCCCCGAAACCACAGAACAGATTTCCCGCCGTCATGAGATTCGGCAGAAAATAAATCCGGCTCGCCTGGGTGACGTTGTAGGGGTTGTCGCGTTGCTCGATATCCGACATGGGCGGGGTTATTTCGTCAGGCTGTCCAGGTATTTCCAGAACTTCGAATGTTGCTCGAAAAGCTGCTGTTCCGACACCGGCAGCTTCATCCGGAAAAGCACATCCTCCAGCGAGTCCTTGTGCAGAATGTAGTGGGTGTGCAGAGTGTCATCCTTGACCTCGAAATAAAACCGGAAATCGCCTGAGCGCAGCCGGTAGAACGTGTGCTCCCTGCGGGTGAAACGCCCCAGCGGCTCACGCGGGTTGGTGAGATCGACCGGGCGGATCTTGCTGATGGGCTCGATCGCCTCCATCTGAGCCAGCTTGTCGAGCCGGTTCAGCTCGCGCATGCTCTGTTCGGAAAAAGTGACTTGATACATGACGTGGAAAAACGCCCGAAGCTTGCGCTGATTTGCGCCGCTGTCAGCAACGATTATCCCGACCAGCCCGGTAACAGGATTGCGCCGGAATCCGGGTTCGCTAAAACAGGGGAAAGCAGGTCATGAGCGTCACTCTCGCAGACATCCGTTCCGCCCGCCGCCGCATTGCCGGTGGCGTGGTCGTCACGCCCTGTCCGGAGTCTATCCCGCTGTCCGAAATGACGGGGGCGAGGATCTTCTGCAAACTCGACAACCTGCAACGCACCGGCTCGTTCAAGGAACGCGGGGCCCGTAACGCATTGTTGCGGCTGACCGCGCGGCAAAAAAAACTCGGAGTCATCGCTGCTTCGGCGGGCAATCATGCACTCGGGCTCGCTTATCACGGCCAGTTGCTCGGCGTGCCCGTAACGGTAGTCATGCCTGATTATGCCCCGTTGATCAAGGTGAGCACCTGCCGGCGGCTGGGCGCGCGCGTGCTTGTGGCGGGCCGGGATTTTGCCGAGGCCCGCAGGGAGGCCGACCGGCTGGTGACAAGCGCAGGCCTCACCTACATTCACGGCTTCGACAATCCCGACATCATCGCCGGTCAGGGGACTATGGCGCTCGAAATTCTGGACCAAGTGCGCGAGGCCGACGCGATTGTTTGTCCGATTGGCGGAGCCGGGTTGATCGCCGGCTTGGCCGTCGCCGCCAAGGCCTTGCGTCCCCGGATAAAAATTATCGGCGTAGAATCGATGGCGACTGCCAGCTTCACGGCCGCGCTCAAAGCCGGCCGGCCCGTCACCATCCCGCGCCGGGCCACGCTGGCCGACGGTCTCGCGGTGTTGCGCGTGGGCAACAACGCCTTCGCGCTGGCCCGCCGCCACGTCGACCGGGTCGTCCGCGTGCCAGAGAACTGGATCGCTCTCGCCATCCTTCGCATGGTCGAGCTGGAAAAAACCGTCGTGGAGGGTGCCGCCGCCGCACCACTGGCGGCGATCATGGCCGGGCTGCTGCCCGGGCTGCGCGGCAAAAAAGTCGTGCTCACCGTGTGTGGCGGCAACATCGACCCCGCCGTGCTCAGCCGCGTCATCGAGAAAGGGCTTGTGCACGACGGCCGGCTCACGCGCTTCACCGCGCTGATTAGCGACCGCCCGGGCGGACTCGCCGAGCTGACCCGCGTCATCGCCGCCTGCGGCGCGAGCATCAAGGACATCACGCACGATCGTGCGTTCAGTGGCCCCGACGTCTCGGCGGTCAACGCTCTCTGCACCGTCGAAACACGCGACCACGCCCACATCCGCGAACTGCATCGCGCCCTGCGCAAGCACGGTTTCCCACTCGTGCTCGCGAGCTAAACATTCTTGCCGAAAGCCGGATCGACCTTGATGAAGGCGATGGCGACGAACGACGGGAGCGTGGCGGCGCAGGTGCACGCGAAGAAACCGACGTAGCCGAGCTGCTCCTGCAGCCAGCCGGCGGCCATGCCCGGGACCATGAGCCCGCCGGCCATGAATCCTGTGCAAATGGCGTAATGCGCAGTCCGGTGCGGACCCCCGGCCACTAGCATCATGTAGGTCATGTAAGCCGTGAAGCCGAAGCCATAGCCGAATTGCTCCACCGCCAAGGCCGAGCTGATGAGCGCGAGGCTCGCCGGCCGCGCCAACGCGAGCAGAAGGAAAACAACGATGGGCACGTGCATGACGAAGAGCATCGGCCAGAGCATCCGCTTGAGTCCGTGCCGCGAGATCAACCAGCCCCCGAGCAGTCCGCCCGCCAGAAGCGCGACGACACCGACGGTGCCGTTGGCAAACCCCAGCTGCTCATTCGTCAGTC
>JAHFTH010000160.1 GCA_023269445.1 Lacunisphaera sp. | reverse complement strand
CATCCTGCCTGAGACGCGGGGCGGCGAGAGCGGCGGCGACGGTGGCCCCCGGGGCGACGGTGGTGCGGTTGCCGAACTGGTGCATGGCCTCGATACCGTAGTCCCACGCATCGTAGGCGAGAGGCTTGGACTTGATGCGGATGCCGGCGGTGTAGAGATCCTGCGCGCCGGGGAAGCGGAAAGGCGCAGAGACGCCGGTCCAGTTGTCGGTGGCGATGCCGCGCTCGACATTGCGGGCGTAGAGGTAAGCCTCGACGATCTCCTTTTTGGCGAGTGCGGGGAAGTTGAAGTAGAGGCCCGAGAAGTGATCCTGTGTATTGGATTTGTTCAGATTGAGGTGGTCGTTGTAGACGAGGCCGCCGGTCCAGACATCGACGCCGAACAGCGCGTTCTGCCAGCGGACCTTGAGGGCGTCGAAGGTGCGGGCGTTGTTGTTCCAGCGGAGATGGCCGAGCAGGCGCTGGTCGCCATAGACGAGTTCCTGGCGGCCGAGCTTAACCGAGACGGGGAATTCCTTGTGATTGCCGAGGAAGAGAAAGGCCTGGTGCACATCAATGGGGCCGTCGCGTTCGGCGAGACCTTTGCCGGCAGCGGTGGCACCGAAGCGCTCATCCTCGAAAGAGTAGCTGGAGCGGCCCTCGACGAGGAAATTCCACTTTTTGGCCGTGTAGCCGATGCGGGGCATGACGCGGGTCAAGTGGTAGTGGTTGTTGTTGTCGTCCTGCGGGCGCAGCGAGAAATCCCAGTTGGAGCCGGCCTTGGTGAAGCCGGCGTCGTCCTTGCTCTCGTAGCGATAGCGGACGTTCACGCCGATGTCCCACGCGCTGGCGTAGACATTGTCGGCGCGAAGTTTGTCGTTGATGTAGCCTGGGAAGGGCCGGGCCGGGGGCGGCGGCGTATATTGGGCGCGGAGCGCCGGGAGGGCGGTGCAGGCGAGCGCGAGAAGCGCGGCGAGACGGAGTAGTGAGTTCATAGTGCTGGTTGGGTCGGTGAGGAAAAGTCAGGCGGGGTTGAAGGCACTAAGAAGGCGCTGAAACGAGGACCGAGGGACTTGGGGAATGGATCCGGGCGGGGTGGCCGGCGGGGAGGAGTGTGGAGCGGGGCGAACAGGGCGAAAATGCGACCGCTCCTCGAGGAACGTAATCAAGTGGGCCCGCAGTCGGTAATACTCGGGGTCCTCCAGCAATTGCTTGCGGGAGCGCGGGCGGGGAAACTTGACCTCGAGGATCTCCCCGACAGTGGCTTCGGGGCCATCGGTCATGCAGACGACGCGGTCGGCCAGATAGAGTGCCTCATCGACGTCGTGGGTCACCATGAGCGCGGTCTTCTGGTCGTGCTGCCAGAGATCAAGGAGCACATCCTGCAATTCCATCTTGGTCAGCGCGTCGAGCATGCCGAAGGGCTCGTCGAGGAGGAGCATCTTGGGGTGGAGAGCGAAGGCGCGGGCGATGCCGCAACGCTGGCGCATGCCCTGCGAGAGATCGGCGGGCCGTCGGTCCATGGCGTCAGCGAGACCGACCAGCGTGAGGTAGTATTCCGCGATCTGGCGCCGCTCCGTCCGGCTGGCGGTGTAATAGGCCTGGTCCACGCCGAGCAGCACGTTTTCCAAAACACTCAACCAAGGGAGCAGACAGGGGGCTTGGAAAACTACGCCGCGATCCGGGCCGGCTCCGGTGACCTCCTTGCCGGAGAGGACAATGCCGCCCTCGGAGAGGTCGGCGAGCCCCGCGACCATGGAGAGCACCGTGGATTTGCCGCAGCCGGAGTGGCCGATGAGGGCGATGAACTCGCCCTTGCGGATCTGCAGGTTGAAGTCGCGCACGACCGTCAGCGGACCCTTGGGGGTCGGGAAGGTTTTGCCGAGCTGAGAAATGTCGAGGAAGGAGGCCACGCGGGGGGTTATGGTTTCTTGTTTAGGATAGATGGCTGATCAGCCTGCGGCGGCGCATCAATTGACGCGTGCTGAGCATGTCTTGGTTGGGGCTCATGAATTAAGGGCCACGACTTCTTCCCGGATCTCGCTCGGGCGGCGGGGCGGGCGGTTCACCCGCGGGGCGTCGAGATCTTCCGGCAGGATGTCGGGTAAAATAAGTTTCCGGGTGACGTTCGCTTTCACGCCGGTGCGATAGCCGAGGAGACGGTTGGTGATGAGGGCGCGGAGGCGCTTGAATTCCGGGTCGTGGTTGAGGGCCTTGCGGTCGCGGGGGCGCGGGAGATTGACCGTGACGGATTCGCCGAGTGTCGCACCGGGGCCGGGCGTGAGCGGGATGACGCGATCGGCGAGCAGGAGCGCCTCGTCCACGGAATTGGTGATGAGGAGAATGGTGGTGTTGTCCGTGCGGCGGATCTGCGTGATCTCGTCCTGGAGGCTGGCGCGGGTGAGCGCGTCGAGCGCCGAGAGGGGCTCGTCGAGCAGGAGGATGCGCGGCAGGGTGGCGAGGGTGCGGGCGACGGCGACGCGCTGGCGCATGCCGCCGGAGAGATCGCGCGGGAGCCGGTCCCGCGCGTGGGCGAGCCGCACCATCGCGATGAAGCGGTCCACCTGTTCGGCCTGATCGGCCGGGGATTTCCCGGGGTAAACGGACTCGACCGCGAGAGCGATGTTCTCGGCGACGGTGAGCCACGGCAGCAGCGAGTAGTTCTGGAAGACGAGGCCGCGCTCGGGATCGGGGCCGGTGATTGGCTGGCCGTCGAGGGTGATGGCACCGGCGGTTGGCCGGAGGAGGCCGGCGATGAGCGAGATGAGCGTGGTCTTGCCGGAGCCGGAGTAGCCGACGATGGCGACGAATTCGCCGAGGCCGATGCTCAGGTTGATGTCGGAGAGCACGGGCGGGCCACCGAAGCCCTTGCTGACGTTGGTGAGTTCGAGGAAAGCCATGCTCAGATCGATTTGAAGCGGCGCTCGAGCAGGCTCATCAGGCGGTCGAGGGCGAAGCCGACGAGGCCGATGGTGATGATCGAGAGAATGATGTGCTCGTAGATCAGCGCGTTGTATTCCTGCCAGAGGAAACCACCGGCGCCGGGCCGGCCGGTGAGCATCTCGGCGGCGACGATGGCGAGCCACGCGATGCCGAGCGACAGCCGGAAGCCGGTGAACATGTAGGGCAGGGTCGCGGGGATCAGGATTTTCGTGAGTGTTTTCCAGCGCGAGAGCTTGAGCACGCGGCCGACATTGAGGAAATCCTGTGGCACGGCGCGCACACCGACGGCGGTGTTGAGCACGGTCGGCCACATCGCGCAGATGGCGATGGTGAACAGGGCGCCATAGGTGCCGGCCTCCTTGCCGGCGTTCATGAAGAGCACGAGGCCGAGCGGCAGCCACGCGAGCGGCGAGACCGGGCGCAGGATCTGGATGATCGGGTCGAAGATCTTGGTGAAGGTCTTCGAAAGCCCGAGGCAGAAGCCGATGGGCGTGCCCACGAGCAGCGCGAGACCGTAGCCCTGCGCGACGAGGATGAGCGAATACCACGTGAAGCGCAGGATGCCCTGGTCCATCTCGCCGCGCTTGGCGAAGGGCGAGAGCACGTATTCCCGGCTGGATTCCCAGGTCTTGGCCGGCGAGGGCAGGTTGGTTGCCCACGTGTTGCTGGAGATGGCCCAGACCACGAGGACGACGCCGAAGCCGATGAGCGGCAGCAGGAGCCAGTCGAGTTTGAAGGATTTCATGAGGAGGAGAGGGAGGTGCGCTCGGCGTGCGTGGCGGCGGCGGAAGCGAACGCGATGCCGAAGGAGAGCAGGGGGGAGAGGATGGTCTTGATGATGACCCCGGTGGTGATCTCGCCCCGGAGCCAGTGGTCACCCTGGTTGAGTGAGATCTGGATGATACCGGCCACGAGCCCGAGCTTGGCGGCGCGGATCCAGACCGCCGGGTGCCGGCAGGCGGACCAGAAGGACGGGCTCGTGGTGGTGTTCATGGTCAACAATGGTCAGCCCTTGAGGTTCTTGACCGCCGCGCCCGTGGCATAGGCCTCGGGATTGGCGGGGTCGAAGGTGGCGCCGTCGAAGAGTGTCTCGGGCGTGGTGTCGGCGCCGCCGTGGGCGTAGCCGATTTCCTTCATCGCCTCTTCGTAGAGGTCGGCGCGCATGACGCGTTTGGCGACGCCCTCGTAGTCGGGCGTGCCGGTGACCATGCCCCAGCGGCGGTATTGCGAGAGGAACCACTTGGCATACTTGGCCTGCGGGTAGTTACAGTTCCGCTTGCTGAAGTGCATGTAGAACTGGTCGTCGACCTTGCGGCCGTCGCCGTAGTCCAGCTTGCCCTGGAGGCGGCCGAGGATGACTTCCTTCTGGCAGTTGATGTAGGTGGCTTTGGAGACGATGTCGCACTGTTCGACACGGTTTTCCATGACGTCGAGCCAGACGCTGGCCTCGTGCAGGGCCTTGAGGACGGCCTTGACCGTCTTGGGATTCTTGAGGGCGAATTCCTCGGTGAAGGCGCAAACCTTTTCCGGGTGATCCTTCCAGATGTCCTGGGTGGTGACGGAGGTGAAGCCGATGCCGTCGGCGATGGAGCGGGCGTTCCAGGGCTCGCCGACACAAAAGCCGTCCATCTTGCCAATCTTCATGTTGGCGACCATCTGCGGCGGCGGGACGGTGATAAGGGTGACGTCGCCGCCCTCACCGTTGGGTCCGCCGGGATTGATGCCGCCGGCGGCGAGATAGTAGCGCAACCACATGGCGTGCGTGCCGGGCGGGAAGGTCTGGGCGAAGGTGAGCGGCTCGCCGAGCTTCTTGGCCTGGTCGGCGTAGGGTTTGAGGGCCTTCGGGTCGGCACCGACCTTGCCCTTCCACTCGGCCTTGAGGGTGATGGCCTGGCCGTTGCGGTTGAGCAGCCAGGGAGCGACCATCGGCTTCTTGGGCGAGCCGGCGAGGCCCATGGTCGAGGCGAGCGGCATGCCGATGAGCATGTGCGTCGCCTGGATCGAGCCGGTGGAGAGATTGTCGCGGATGGCGGCCCAGTTGGCGCCCTTCGTGACGGTGGAGTTGATGCCGTATTTCTTGAAGAAACCCTTCTCGTGTGCGATGACGATGGGCGAGCAGTCGGTCAGCGCGATCATGCCGAAGTTGATGTCCGGCGCCTCGGGGGCGTCAGAGACGGAGCCGGCCGTAGCGGCCCAGCTTTTGTTGCCGAGGGCGGCCCAGAGCGCGGCTGTGCCGGCCAGGGTGGCGCCCCGGGAAATGAATTCGCGACGATTAAGCGGAGACGAACGCCCCGCCGTGGAGCTTGGTGTTTGGTGGTGCATAGGTGGTATCGAGGTTTACGGTGGCTTCGCGATACAAGTCTTCGCGAAAAAGACGACGGGGTAGACTGGGGTAAAGTTGGGAGCGGGGCAGGAGGCCGGAGGTGATGAGCTCGTTTTGCAGCGTGGCGGCGCGGGTCGCCGTCGGGGCGTTAACGTTGCCTTTGCTGAAGACATGAAAGTCAGGCACTGACTCGGTGAGGTCGGACCGGCAGGCGAACTGGCCGAGCAGCGACGGAGCGATAACCTTGGTAGGTAGATCGAGATAAGCCGAAGCGGAGAGAATTTCCGCGAGCTCGGCGCGGTGCGGTTGCTCGTCGCACCAGGCGGCGGCCTCGGCGAGCGCGGCGATGAGCCCGCCGTGTGCGGTCGCATGCCGTTCCGCGAAACTGCTGCGGACCATCAGCACCTTCTCAACATGGCCGGGGGAAAGCGCGGCACTCCAGGCCGGGCACCAGCCTTCGCCGTGCTGCACCGCGAGTGTGTTCCACGGTTCGCCCGCACAGTAGCCATCGAGGGTGCCGGCGGCGAGATTGCGAAACATCTGGGCCGGGGGCACGACCGCGATGCGCACGTCGCGTTCGGGATCGAGCCGGGCGGCGCGGAGCCACTGTTGCAGCAGCACGTGGTGCATCGAATAGGGAAACACGATGCCGAAGGTGAGTTTGTTTTCCCCGCGCCGACGCAGGGCCTCGGTGCGCAGCGTGGTGGTATCGCGCACGCCAAGTGCCCACAGGCGGGTGGACAGGGTGATGGCATTGCCGTGGAGGTTGAAGACAAAGCCGGTGCAGACATCCGCCGGGGCGCAGCCGAGGCCGAGCTGCGCGGCCCAGAGCATCGGGGCCGGCGCGTGGGCGGCGTCGAGCTCCCCATAGGTAACCTTGTCGCGGATCGTGGCCCAGCCGACTTCGCGGCACAACTCGACCGACAGGCCGCGCCGGGAGAAACAACCGCGCTCCTGCGCCACTATAAGAGGAGCCGCATCGGTCAGCGCCAGAAAACCGATGCGCAGCGGTCGGTCGGCGCGAAGGTCGGTCGTTGTGGTGATGGCGGACATAATCTGCCCACTGCATTAGCGCATGACGTGCCAGCTGGCACACTTGGCCTGATTACTGCTCTCCAAAGAATTCATGGAGTTGATGAGTTACATTCATGGCAGCACCGAAGCTTTCCTTTTATGAAGAACAGTGCTTTCGACACCAGGCAGTTGCTGGCCTTCGCCGCCTTGGCGCGGCTGGGCAGTTTCACGCGCGCCGCGCAGGAATTGTTTCTCACGCAGAGTGCGATCAGCCACGCGATCAAGGCGCTGGAGGAGCAGGCGGGCTGCCGGCTCTTCGAGCGCGCGGGTCGGCGCGTGGCGCTGACGCAGTCAGGCGAACAGTTCCTGCGGCACGTGGACAAGATTCTCGCCGAGATGAAATCAGCGCGGCGCGGCCTCGACGAACTCTCGCGCTGGGGCCACGGCCGGCTGCGCGTCGGCGCGAGCACCACCGCGTGCCAGTATATCTTGCCGACGGTGCTGCGGGAATTCAAACAGAGCTTCCCCAAGTGCGTCATCACGATCGATCCCGGTGATCACGCCCGGCAGATGGAGCTGCTGTTGAACAAACGCATCGACCTCGCCCTGATGCTGGAGCCGGAAGGGAAAAAGGAACTCACGTTCGTGCCGCTTTTCTCGGACGAGATGCGCTTCCTCGTCGCCCCCGGCCATCCCTGGGCCCGGGCCGGCAAGGTGCAGCGCGATACATTCGAGGAGCAGACGCTTATTCTCTACAACCACACGAGCTACACCTTCCGGCTGGTGAAGGATCATTTCCGCGACGAGGATCTGCCGCTGAACAACATTCTCGAGCTCGGCAGCATGGATGCGATCAAGGAGCTGGTGAAGATCGGCCTCGGGGTCGGCGTGCTCGCGCCGTGGGTGGCGGTGACGGAGTTGTCCTCCGGCGCGCTGGTGTCGCTGCCGCTAGGCAAGCACAAGCTGCGGCGTCAGTGGGGCATCGGGCATTTGCGCGGGCGCAGGCTTTCGCTCGGCGAAGAAACTTTTGTCGGCCTCTGCAAATCCGTGACGCACGAGCTCGCGGGTCGCGGCGCCGGTGCCGTGGCATGAAAAAGCCCGCGCCGGGTGGCGCGGGCTGAAAAATGCGGGAGTGCGTCTTACGCCTGCACCACGATCTTCACGCTCTCGAGAGCGACGCGGTCGATAGGCGTGCTTTTCTCGCCGCCGCCGCCCGACTTGGTCGGCACGCTGGCGATGCGTTCCAGCACATCGTCGCCGGCGCTGAGCTGGCCGAAGGCGGTGTATTGGCGGTCGAGAAACTTGGCCTCGCCGTGGCAGATGAAAAACTGGGAGCCGGCCGAGTCGGGCTGGGCCGAGCGGGCCATGGAGACAACGCCGCGGACGTGCGACTTGGCGTTGAACTCGGCCTTGATCTTGTAGCCGGGGCCGCCGGTGCCCGGTTGGCCGCTCTCGCCGGCCTTGGTGTTGGGGCAGCCGCCCTGAACCATGAAACCGCTGATGATGCGGTGAAAGGCCGTGCCGTCATAGAAACCCTCGCGGGCGAGCTTCTTAAAGTTCTCGACGGTCTTA
>JAHFTH010000284.1 GCA_023269445.1 Lacunisphaera sp. | reverse complement strand
CTCCTCATCCCGAAGGATCTTCAGGACGCCTTCATCGCCCGCATCAAGGTCATGTCCAACCTCGACGTGTCGGAGACACGCCTGCCGCAGGACGGCCGGTTCAGTTTCACGCTCGGCCGCCGCGAACTGGGTCTCCGCGTCTCCTGCCTGCCCACCAATTTCGGCGAGAGCGTCGTGCTCCGCATCCTCGACAGCGGCAATCTGCTGCTGAACCTCCAATCCCTCGGCCTGCGCAAGGCCGACGAGACCGCCCTCGCCGCCGCCGTCACCCGGCCGCACGGCGTGCTGCTTGTCACCGGCCCCACCGGCAGCGGCAAGACCACCACGCTCTACACCGCGCTCAACGCGGTCAACCGCCTCGAGCGCGCCGTCTTCACGCTGGAGGATCCCATCGAATACCGCCTGCCGCACATCCGCCAAACGCAGGTCGCAGAAAAGATCGGCCTCAGCTTCAGCAGCGGTCTGCGCACTTTGCTCCGTCAGGACCCCGACGTGCTCCTTGTCGGTGAGACCCGCGACAAGGAAACCGCGCAGCTCATGGTGCGCGCCGCGCTCACCGGCCACTTGGTTTTCAGTTCGCTGCACACCAACGACTCGTTCAGCGCCATCCCCCGCCTCATCGACCTCGGCGTCGAACCCTTTCTGCTCCCGGCCACGCTGCACATGATCATCGCCCAACGCCTCGTGCGCCGGCTTTGCCCGGTCTGCCGCCAGCAGGTCGACGACCCGTGCTCGCACTTGCGCTCGTTCAACCTGCCCGTGCCCGCCGACGCCGCACCCACCCTCTGGAAACCCGTCGGCTGCCCCGAGTGCCGCTCGCAGGGTTACCGCGGCCGCGTCGCGATCTTCGAAGTGCTGCAGCTCGACGAGGATTATCATCCGCTGCTGCACACCGGCAATGCCGAGAAAATCAAAGCCCTCGCCCGCGAGAAGGGCATGCCGATGCTATTCGACGACGGCATCCGCCGCGCCTTCAGCGGCGACACCAGCCTGGAGGAAGTCTTCCGCGTCGCCTTCGCCACCTGAGCCATGAGCGTCTTCCACTACAAGGCCTACAACGCCGCCGGCAAATCGGTCACCGGTGCGATCGAAGCTGATAATCTCACGACGCTGGAGAACCGCCTGCGTCTCGCCGGCGTCTGGCTGCTCGAAGCCCGCGAAGGCGCCGCCCTGGCCGCCCACCCCACCGACACCGAGACCAGTCCGCTCAAGGTGAAGCGCGACGAGCTCATTTCCTTTTTTGTGCAGATGGCCCTGCTGCTGAAAGCCGGCGTTTCCCTCGCCGCCTCGCTGCAGCGGCTGGCCGAGGACAACGCCGACACGCGGCTCGGCACCGTGCTCTCCGGCCTGCGCGAACAAGTCGCCATCGGCACGCCGCTTAACCAGGCCATGGCCCGCTATCCCAAGATTTTTTCCCGCCAGATCATCGCCATGATCGATGCCGGCGAAGCCAGCGGCCGGATGCCCGAGGTATTCGAGAGCCTCGCCACTTACTACGAATGGCTCGACCGGCTCACCGGCGACATCCGGCAGGCCCTGATCTATCCGGTGATGGTCATCAGCGCGTCCACGCTGCTCGTGCTGATGCTGTTCACTTTTGTCGTGCCCCGTTTCGTCAGCCTGCTCACCGACCTGCACCTCAAGGTCCCCCTGCTCACGCAAATCGTGATGGCGATCAGTAATTTTCTTTTGCACGGCTGGCCCCTCCTCCTCACCGCCGCCGTCGGCCTGCCAGTGGCGTTCATGCTGGCGATGCGCGTGCCCGCCTTCGCCCACGGTTTCGACCGCTCGCTCATGCGCCTGCCCGTCTTCGGCGAACTCATCGCGATGTTCGGCCTCTCCCGTTTCAGCCACAACCTCGCCATGCTCTACCGCTCGGGCATCCCGCTGGTGCGCGGCTTGGAAATCTGCGCCACGCTCGTCGGCAACCGCGCCATCGAGCGGGCCGTGATCGAGGCCCGCCTCGGCGTGCTGGAAGGCGCGCCGCTCAACCGCTGCCTCGCCAACCACGATCTTTTTCCCCGCACGCTCATCACCATGATCGCCACGGGCGAGACGTCCGGTCGCCTCGACTTCGCGCTGGAAAGCGCTTCAGACTATTTCAACAAGATCATCCCGCGGCGCATCAAGATCGTCTTTGCCGTGTTCGATCCGGTGATGATGATCACACTGATCAGCGTCGTCGGCATCGTGGCTCTCTCCGTAATTCTCCCGATTCTCCAGCTCTGGGACGCGAAATGAAAACTTCCGTCCCCACCTCCCGCACCGCCGCCTTCACGCTCATCGAGATGATCGGCGTCATGGCCGTCATGACGGTCCTCGCGTCGGTGATGACCCCGAATGTCCTCCACTCGATCGAGCGCGCCGCAGTCCGCGCCGAAGCGGACAACCTCCGCGCCCTCGGCGAGCAGATGAAACTCTATCTGCGCGACAACGCCGTGCCGCCCACGACCGCGGTGCCGCCCAT
>JAHFTH010000159.1 GCA_023269445.1 Lacunisphaera sp. | reverse complement strand
GCACGGCGTTGCTCGATTACCGGATCTGGCTGCGCTACTCGCACTGGTTTTACCTGGCCAGCCTCGTCCTGCTGCTGATTGTGCTGATCCCCGGCATCGGCACCACCCATGGCATGGGCGCGCGCCGGTGGGTGGACCTCGGCCCGGTGGCCTTCCAACCCTCGGAAATCGCCAAGATCGCCGTGCTCTTCGCCACCGCCTCCATCCTCACCGGTTCCAAACTCGGCACGGTGGCGGATTCGATCCAAGTGCTGCTCAAATTGGCCCTTGCCGTGGGTTTGCCCATGTTGTTGATAGTCGCGGAACCCGACCTCGGCAGCGCCCTCGTGATTGCTCCCATGGTCTTCGCCATGCTGTTCGTCTCCAATCTCTCGCTGCGTTTCTTTGGTGGAGCCTTGGGCGTGTTTGCCCTGCTGGTCGGCGCGGTCGCGCTCGATGTCATCCGCTACAGCAACTACATGGACGACCACCATCTCGACTTCTCCCGCGACCGCGGCGCCTACGAAGGCCATGGCTTGCTCCCGCTCAAGGATTACCAACGCAACCGCGTGCTCGCCTTCGCCATGCCGGACAAAATCGACCCCATGGGCATCGGCTGGAACAGCCGGCAGTCGCTCATCTCGGTCGGCTCCGGCGGTTTCACCGGCAAGGGCTGGACCGAGGGCACCCAGGCCAAGCTCGGCTACCTGCCCCGCAGCGTGGCCCACAACGATTTCATCTTCTCCGTCATCGCGGAGGAAAAAGGATTTTTAGGAAGCATCACCGTCGTCGGGCTGTTTGGCGTGGTGTTGTGGAACGGACTGCGGATCGCCGGGCTCGCCCGCGACCGCTTCGGCGCGTTACTGGCGCTGGGCGTCACGGTGCTCATGGCCGTGCATGTGTTCGTCAACATCGCCATGACCATCGGCCTGATGCCGGTTAAAGGCATACCGCTTCCCTTTATTAGCTACGGCGGCACCTTTGTGCTCAGCTGCTGCTTGCTGCAAGGACTGGTCCAAAGCGTCTATCGTTTTCGGAGGGACTCATGAACACCATGAGCGACCTGCCCCGCGATATTGACCGCTCTGCCGGAATTTCCTGCTCGCAGCGCGCTGGCCTCGGGTGCCCTGCCGACAACACCGCCGCAAGGCATCACCCCCACCATGAACGATCAGTCCTCCCCCTCCGGCTCCCCCCAGGATGCCGCCTCACGCTATGAAGACGAGCTCACCCAGCCGCCTCGTCCCTCGCACGCCGCGCCCCTCACGGCCGAACAGCTGAAATCCGACTCCAAGGAACGCGCCGCGGACCGGCCGATCCTCCAGAAAATCCTGAGCATTTTCCGCAAGGAAAAGGGCTCCTTCCGCGAACTCGTCATCAACTCCGAGCCCCTCGAGAAGCGCGTCGCGCTCCTCGTCGACGGCACCCTCGACCGCTTCGAGATCGAGCGCGAGTCCGACGCCCGCATGGTCGGCGGCATCTACAAGGGCCGCGTCAAGAATCTCGATCCCGGCCTCAAGGCCGCCTTCGTCGACATCGGCTACAACAAGAACGCCTTCCTCCACTACTGGGACATGCTCCCCGCCGCCACCGACTCCTCCGTCGAGGTCGTGCGCGTCAACAAGAAGAAAGGCGCCGCGCCGCGCGGGGCCGAGCCCACCGTCAAGGACATCCCCGGCCTCTACCCGCCCGGCAGCGAGATCGTTATCCAGGTGACCAAGGGCCCCATCGGCACCAAGGGCCCCCGCACCACGACCAACCTCTCCCTCCCCGGCCGTTACCTCATCCTCACGCCTTACTCCGACGGCTGCGGCATCTCCCGCAAGATCGAGGACATGCAGGAGCGCAAGCGCCTCAAGACCCTCATCAACGAGCTCACCATCCCCGAGGGCATGGGCGTCATCGTCCGCACCGCCGGCGAGGGCAAGAAATCCCGCTACTTCGTCCGCGACCTCCATCTCCTCCTCAAGAAGTGGGAAGACATCATCCACAAGATGGAGAACGACCGCGCCCCCGCCTGCCTCTACCAGGAGCCCGACATCGTCGAGCGCACCGTCCGCGACTTCCTCACCGAGGACATCGACCGCGTGCTCATCGACAACGAGAGCGACTTCAAGCGCACCCAGGAATACGTCTCCCAGATCTCCTCCCGCTCCCGCAGCAAGATCGCCTTCTACAAGGACAGCATCCCGATCTTCGAGCGCTTCAACATCGAGCGCCAGATCGAGCAGACCTTCCAGCGCAAGGTCACGCTGCCCTCCGGCGGCCAGATCGTGATCGACGAGACCGAGGCCCTCATCGCCATCGACGTCAACACCGGCTCCCACAAGTCCCGCTCCGGCGACGAGAAGAACACCATCTTCCAGGTCAACATGGAGTCCGCCGTCGAGATGGCCCGCCAGATCCGCCTGCGCAACATCGGCGGCCTCGTCATCATGGACTTCATCGACATGAAGGAGCGCCGCCACCGCAACGCCGTCTACGACAAGATGGTCGAGCTCATGTCGGAGGACAAAGCCAAGACCCACATCCTCCCCATCTCCTCGCTCGGCATCATGCAGATGACGCGCCAGCGCCAGTCCGAGTCGCTCTCGAGCAACCTCTACACCGGCTGCCCGTATTGCCATGGCCGCGGCTCGGTGAAGAGCGCCACCACGATGTCGGTCGAGCTCCAACGCCGCCTCTCCTCCGTCGCCCGCCGGCTCACCAGCCGTCAGGACGGCAAGGAATACTCGCTCCGCGTCCACGTGCACCCGTCGATCCTCGAGCGCCTCCGCTCCGAGGATGCCGACCTGCTCGTTCGCATGGAGAAACTCTTCGGCGTGAAACTGGCCTTCCGCGCCGACCCGAACTACCACGTGGAGAATTTCAAAATCATCAACGCGAACACGAACGAAGAGTATCGTTGATTGTCATCGCGAGGCTGCTCCGCAGCCGTGGCGATCCAGCTCGCTTCCGCGCCCGGCCTCACCGCCGGGCGCTTTCATTTGGAGGGCCCAAGCCTGTCAGCCATAGGCCCGGCGACGGCCGATCCCTACGGGCCGCCACTACCGCTAGTCGTAACGTCTCAATCTCAACCAGATCCGTTGTGGCGCAAACGACAGACTTGCGCCACAATTATTCAGGAAGCGGTAAACTCGCAACCTGTTATCTGTGCGATATAATCGATGCGCTATACCTTGGATAGCGCCACATCTGACGTTTTATGTGGCGCAATACTGGACTTTGCGCCACATCTTGCGCCATGCCGAAGCAGGTTCCAGAAATCAAGCTGACCGAGATTCTCAAAGCTGTGGCGGATATTCCACAGCCGGCTTCGTTGGATAAAATTGCCGGAAGGCTGTCGAGCTCACTCGCCCGCCGCACGTTGCAGCGCCGGCTCGCGCTGCTCGTTTCCGACAAACGGCTCGTCGCGGTCGGCTCCGGTGCCGGCAGTCGTTACCAACTCCCCGGGGCAATGGTGACAGGGAAGCCGCCGCCGCTGGCCACGACCGACCTCGACTTCCGCATCCGACTTTCTGCCGCAGCGAAGGAAATCAAGCGGCTCGTCAGCCGCCCACCTGCTCGGCGCTCGCCCGTAGGCTACGACATTTCATTTCTCGACGGCTACCGTCCCAACGTCACCGCCTATCTTTCCCCGACCCTGCGTCGCAAGCTGGCGGCGCTCGGCCAGACCACCGGCGAGGCGCGCCCAGCCGGCACGCACCTGCGCGAGGTGATGGACCGGCTGCTCATCGATCTGTCGTGGAATTCGAGCCGGCTCGAGGGCAACACCTATTCACTGCTGGAAACGCAACGACTCCTGGAGTTGGGCGAAAACGCGGAGGGCAAGGGCGCCCAAGAGACCCAGATGATCCTCAACCACAAGGCAGCGATCGAGATGCTGGCCGACCATGCCGCCGAAATCGGTTTCAACCGCTATACGATCTGCAACCTCCACGCGTTGCTCGCGGAGAATCTGCTCCCCGATCCGGCGGCAGGCGGACGGCTGCGCACCCAAGCAGTCGCCATCGCCGGGTCGGTGTTTCACCCTTTGGCCGCACCCACGGCGATCGAGGAGTGCTTCGATCAAATCCTCGCGACGGCCTCCGCCATCGACGATGCCTTCGAACAGGCGTTCTTCGCCATGGTCCACCTGCCCTACCTCCAGCCATTCGAGGACGTGAACAAGCGCGTCTCGCGGCTCGCCGCCAATATCCCGCTGGTGCAGCGCAATCTCGGCCCGCTGTCGTTCGTCGATGTCCCGCATACGGACTATACGCATGCCGTGCTCGGGGTCTATGAGCTGAAACGGATCGATTACCTACGCGACGTTTTCGAGTGGGCCTACGAGCGCTCCTGCGCCCGCTACTCGGCAGTCCGCCAATCGCTCGGCGAACCCGACGCCTTTCGACTGCATCACCGTGAACGCCTGAAGGAAGTCGTCGCCACCGTCGTCCGCGATCACATGGATAAAAAGGCCGCAGCGACGTTCGTCCGGCGCGAGGCGGAGAAGCTCCCGGACGTGAACGACCGGAAACGCTTCGCCGAAATGGCCGAGACCGAGCTCACCAGCCTGCACGAGGGCAACTTCGCCCGCTATCGGCTGCGACCAGCAGAATTTGCGGCGTGGCAGAAGACATGGCGGTAATGAGGCCCATTCCGACCCCAAGCCGCTCTGGTCGCCCGACGCCAAGAGGCCTGTCATCCTGATCCCGCAGTAGCGGGAGAAGGATCTACGCCTTGAGAGCTACCGCGTCTCACTCCGGCCACTTAACAGCCCATAGCTTGTAGAAAATCGGAAAACGACAGGTTATAACTTGTCACCCACGCCCGGCCCCAGTCTCCCCATCTCGTCTCGCCGAAGCCTCCGCATAGGCGGAAGCTTCATCGAAGGCGGATCGCCCGCACGCGCTACATCGCCGCGCTGCAAGCCGCGGACCAAGACAACTACGCTACGCTCCTCGCTTTCGCATCCTCGTTGCCACCGCCCTGCCCTAGCTGCCGTAGGACCGGCGAAGACGGGTCAAGATCATCAACGCGAACACGAACGAGGAGTATCGTTGAGTTAAGCTGCAGGGCGGGATCTCCGACCGCGTCAGCCCTAGCCTTGGCGACGGCTGAATCCCGCCTCTTCCCTTTCGCACCCGGCTTAACCGCCGGGCGCTTTTTGTTTTGGGCCGACCCCAAACCCCAGTGCCCTTGTTTGATCCTTGGTTCACCCGAAGGCTCGGCCCCCGGTAGTTGCGGCTTGGCAGGTCTCGCGTCCTCTGGCACCGAATTCCCCGGGCCACCCCTATGTCTGAAGCAGAATCCGAATCATCCGCAGCCTTTGCCTCCAACATTCGCAACGCGCTGCTGAAGGGATTCGCCATCCCGGCCGTGCTCCTCGTCTTCTTCCTGTCAGCCACTGCCTGGCTCAACCACAACCTCCACCACGAAGTCGCGAAGGCCATCAGTGCCAAAGGCGACCTCACCAGCGCCCAGCAGACGGACCTCATCAACAGCTACCACCGGGTCAATTTCGCCGACCTGTGTGGCGGGAAACTGGAGGGACTGGACCGGTTGCGCGCCAACCTTGAGCGCAACGGCGTCTGCCGGCGGTTCCTCTGGCTGCGCTGGGGGGCCGGCTTGTCGGTGCTGCTCCTCGTCCTGCTCGCCGGCGTGGCCGGCACCATCCACACGCTCAACCGCCGCGCCCAACGCTCCGCCGCCGCCCTCATTGTCTGCTATCGTCGGGCCTGGCACCTGAGCATCGCCGCCGCGCTCGTGCAGCTGGCCCTGCTCATCCCGCTGCTGGGCTACGGCAGCTTCGAGCTCATGGTCCTCGCGACCGACCACTACGTGGTGAAGCTCATCGTCATCATCGTGATCGCCGGCCTGCTCGGGCTCTGCCGGGGCGGGGCGATCCTCCTCCGGCGCGTGCCGCTGGAGTTCACCGTCGCGATGGCGCGCCCCGTGACGGCGGTGGAGGCGCCCGAACTGTGGACCGAGGTGCGCGCCGCCGCGACCCGGATCGGCACCGCGCCACCCGACCACATCCTGCTGGGCATGGAGCACAATTTCTATGTGACCGAGCTCGCGGTGCACCATCGCGACGGCCGCACCAGCGGCCGCACCCTTTACCTCTCACACCCGCTGCTGCAGCAGCTCGCCCCGGAGGAAGTGATCGCTATCATCGGACACGAGCTCGGGCATTTCCACGGCGAGGATACGCGGCTCACGCGCGAGTTTTTCCCCATGAGACTGAAGGCAGCGGCCACGCTCCACGCGATGGCCGAGGCCGTCGGCGTCGGCTGGATGAGCGTCAACACCCTGTTGTATTTCCAAGGTTCCTTCGGCCACACGGAGCAGACGATGTCACGGGAGCGCGAGCTGCTGGCGGACCACGTTGCCGCCACGCTTACGTCCCCGGATGTGGTGGCGCGAGCGCTGCTGAAGATCCACGTCTACAGCGAGGCCTTCGGGCGCAAGCTGGAGAGCGGCACCGCCAACCCTTTCGCCACGCCGCTGGCGGCATACGTCCGGAGCAGCCTCGGCGAGGAGAAGGAATTCTGGAACCGGCTCTTCGAGCAAAAGGCGGCCCATCCGCTCGATTCACACCCAACGCTTCGGGTGCGCCTAGAGGCCCTCAACCATCCAGCCAGGCCCGATTCAGCCATGGCCTTGTTCGCCACGGACTGCGCGACGGCCTACGTCCGCTGGTTTGCTGGCCGCGAAGCGCTGTTCGAAGGCATCACGGGCGAGGCGCTGGAAGCCGTGAGCCGGTTGCACACCACCACGGCCGATTACGGCACCGATGAAGGCCGGGTGCTGCTCGACCGCCACTTCCCGGAAGTGCGCTGGGGCGCCCGCTCATTCGGGTTGTGGTTCAAGCTCGTGGGCTGCGGACTGGGCGTGGCCATCGCCCTGGTGCTCTTATTTCTCGTGCCGGGCTGGGATTATCGATTGGGCATGATCTTGCTGGCCGCGCTCTGCGCGGCACCCATCGTGCCGCAGTGGCGACGTCATCGCCATGGCGAGTTCGTGTTGAAACCGGACTCGCTCAGCTACACCGGCTGGCACCGGCCGCTGCTATTCGCCGATCTCGCCAGCATCAACATCCTCAACAACTCCGGATCGCTTACGATCATGTTCCACCTGAAGGAAAAGGCACCGGAGATTTGGAAATACAGCGCGCTCAACTGGTATCGTCATCGCGTGTTCAGCCTGCCGCTCGGCCTAGTCATGGGAAAGCAGCAGGAAATCGCCGAGACGCTGCACCGCTACATCACGCGCCAAGCTGTCGCCTAGGAGGCCGGCAAATGGCAGACCCACCATTCACTTTCCTGCCCGTCAAATCAGGGCAACCTCAGTTCCTTGGTTTGGGGTGAGAATTAGCTTAATCAGTCTGGCTGATCTCTGACCGCTGATTCCTGCCTTGCTCTCAGCTTTCAGCCAAGCTCACCGGTGCTCCTCGTAGGTGATGTCGATCTTGGCGGCGAAGGCCTGTTTGCGTCGTAGAACAACGAGAGGGCGTGAGGGTCGGAGGATGTGAAGGCGTGAGGATTCCCCTCCTCAGGTTTCGCTTGTTTACCGATGCTCCTCGTAACTCACGTCAATCTTCGCCGCAAATGCCTGCTTTTTAGCAGAACCGTTAAAGCGGATGCTGTGCGTGAGCTCGTCGTAGACCCAGCCGTTTTCCGGATCGGGCCGCACTTCCTGCCCGTCCACCAGCACGCGCAGGCTCTTCTTGTAGAGGGTCGCGCCGGCGCCGACCGCGTCGAGCGCGACGGCGACGGTGTCGGCGATGCGGTCGCCGAGCGCGGCGAGTGGTCCGGAGAAGTCGCTCTCGATGTTCAGCACCGTGCCGCCGGTGAGCTCGGCCGCGCGCCGGTGCGACACGTTGCTCGGCGCCACCAC